>JASUSP010000044.1 GCA_030446005.1 Tepidanaerobacteraceae bacterium
CTGCCATCTATAATATTCCCTCTTATTTGAATTGCCGCTTGTAAGTTCAGGCATCGGTATTCTGCCATAACTTACAAGCTTACCGTTCTCATCTGTTTCCGACCACGCTATGTGGTTCGAATATGCGTTAATGTCTATCCCTACAATTCCATTTTCCTTTGTTACTTTGTTACCACAACTTCTGGAAAGTTTTCTTCAATTGTAAAGTAAGCATATACCTTCCCGTTTTTGAGTTTTAGCTCAATTGCCTTTTCTTCTTTCTTGCCACTCAAGTTTTAGTTCCTTGTATGCTCTTCCATTTATGTGTCGTTTCTTTAGTTTTTCAAATAGACTCCTGCCGCCAAAGATAACCTTCCTCGGATTCTCTTCTCTTTCTTTACAAGATTTTAAAACGCTTTTTGCCTTCATTATCGCATCATCTACATACCTCGAATTTAAATTGAAAACCCCTTGAAGTTCTCTTTTGAGTTCATTTCTGCTTTTGCCTTCTAAAAGTCTGCTATATGCGAATCTTGCGCAGGATGACCATCTTCTCATAAGGTCTAATACCGCTTGCTTATCTTCGTTGCTGCCAAAAATCAACTTTGCCTGAATTGTTACCATGTCTTTTAGCACCTCTTTGCCCATAAATCCTTGCCGTATCTAAGAGGTATTATTAATCCTTCCTTTTCCCAGTTTATTAGTGTTCTTCTGCTATACCATATATCTCCTTAACCTTTTGCACACTTAGTATCATTTAATATCACCCGATCAAAATTATCCCTTTTGCATTATTATTTTCAACTGTTGTGCCCTCCTTTTCCTCAATAAATCTCTGTTGACAAAAAGGCTGCAACACCGGTTAAAGCCGAAACGGCCGCAATCACCCAGAAAACCAGGACCACTTTGAATTCGCTCCAGCCGCCTAGCTCAAAGTGATGGTGCAAAGGACTCATTCTGAAAATTCTCTTTCCCGTAAGCCTAAAATATACTACCTGTAAAATTACGGAAAGGGTTTCCATTATAAAAATAAAGCCGATGAGCGCCAGATAAAATTGAGTTCCTCCCAGCACGGCCAGGGCGGATATGGCCCCTCCAAGTCCGAGGGACCCCGTATCACCCATGAAGACTTTAGCCGGATGGCGATTATAAAGCAAAAACCCAAGGCAGGCCCCGCTGATGGCAGAACTGAACAGAGCCAGGTCCTGCAGGCCCAGAAAAAAATAAATTACCGTATATGCAAACCCTACTATTACCGAAATGCCCGACACCAGCCCGTCCAATCCATCGGTCAGATTGACGCTATTCACCGTTCCGAGTATCACGAAGATTGTAAAAGGGATGTATATTAGCCCGAGGTCGATGCCGTCTCTTATGAGAGGGAAAAATACCCTTGTTGTACCGGGATAGACGCTCAAGCCAAAAAAAGCAAGCAAAATGGAAAGCATGATTTGAAAAAATAGCTTCTGGCTAGCTCTTAACCCCAAAGGCCTTTTTTTTGCCACCTTTATATAATCATCCGCAAAACCTACAAGGCCAAATCCGGCAGTGGATAAAAGTGCTGATAGCGCATAGGGACTCCCTTCGTAAAAAAGCAACGTGGAAAATATGATAGCCGGTATTATCATGATTCCACCCATGGTAGGCGTTCCCATTTTTTTTAGGTGCTTCTTTGGGCCGTCGTTCCTCACCGTTTGACCAAACTTTAATATTTGTAAAATGGGTATTACGACGATTCCGGATAATGCCACCAACGCAAATGCGGTCGCTGCTGCAAGAAATGCGGTTTTCATTATTACGACCTCCCAACCAAAAAATCAACAATCTCCTCCATCTTCATACCTCTTGATGCCTTAACCAAAATTATATCACAATCTCCCACGAGCTTTTCCATGCAAGCTAAAGCTTCATCCTTCTTTGAGAAAGTATAAATAAAGCGGCTGCTCAATCCCTCTTCCAGGGCTCCTCTTGCCAGATCTTCAGCGTGATTTCCTATACAAACGAGAATATCGGTCACCGCCGCCGCGCACTTCCCTACCTCCCGGTGGGCGTCGGCAGCATAATCCCCCAATTCCAGCATGTCGCCGAGGACAGCTGCTTTTTTCTTACCTTTTCCGAGCTCGCTCAAGACCTTCAAGGCCGCTTTCATGGAGTCAGGGCTTGCATTATATGAATCGTCGATAACGGTAGCACCGGTGCGTGATTTTTTAAATTCCAATCTCATTTTACATGGTTTTGCATCAAGTAATCCTCTTCTTATCTCATCGACGCTCAATCCAAATTCCAGCCCCACCGCTACGGCAGCCAGGGCGTTATATACCTGATGGATGCCGACAAAGGGAATTTTTACCGGAAAATCAATTCCATCGCCGGTAACCCTGAACGTCATCCCGTCCTGACCTAGAGATACTATATCCTCCGCCTTGAGGTCACCTTTTTCGATACCGAAAAACAAAGTCCTGGGAATCAGCTTTCCTTTTTTCGCATAAAGTTCGGGGCTGTCGGCGTTTAACACCATCAGGTCCTTTTCGGACAATACTTCGGCAATCTCCAATTTTGCCCTGGCTATATTCTCCTTGCTTCCCAATTTCTCGATGTGGGAGACGCCAATATTGGTTATCACTCCCACCTTCGGCTTTACCAATATAGAAAGACGCCGTATCTCCCCGAAGCCGCTCATGCCCATTTCGACGACCCCTACTTCGTGGTCGTCCAGCCCAAAAATGGTAAGGGGTAGCCCAATTTCGTTGTTAAAATTTCCCTCATTCTTCAGAACCTTATACCGACTTCCTAGAACCGCCGCTACCATTTCTTTAGTTGAAGTCTTTCCCACGCTGCCTGTAATCGCGACAAAGGGAATATCAAAAAGCGAGCGGTAATATTCGGCAAGTTTAAGAAGGGCTTCTTTTGTATCTTTTACCAAAATCAAAGGTTTTTCAAATTCCAAATCCGAAATTTTGTATTTTCTATCTTCCGAACAGAGAGACGCACCAGCTCCCCTTTCGAAAGCCATCTTTATAAAATCGTGGCCGTCGAATTTCTCTCCTATAAGCGGGACAAAAAGTTCTCCGGGTTTTATCGTTCTAGAATCGGTAGAAATCCCGGAAATCTTGCCGCAAATATATTTTTCCATCCGGCCTCCTGTAGCTTTGACCACTTCTTCGTAAAAGAGAGGTTTCACCGCATTCTCCCCTTCTCCTTTAAGAATTCGCGAGCCACTTCCCTGTCATCGAACGGTATAACTTTGTCCTTTATTATCTGATAATTTTCATGTCCTTTTCCCGCAATCAAAACTACATCTCCTTCCGAAGCCATCTCGATAGCTTTTTTTATTGCTGTCCTTCTATCGACTATTTTTTCGTATTTGCTGTTTTCGTTCAAACCCTTTTCTATGTCGCTTATAATCGCTTCCGGGTCTTCGCTCCTGGGATTGTCGGAAGTTATTATGAAGTAATCCGAGTATTCGGAAACGACCTTTCCCATGAGGGGCCTTTTGGCCCTGTCCCTGTCTCCGCCCGCACCAAAAACGGTGATGATTTTTCCTTTTACAAAGGACTTTATCGTGTTTAATACGTTCTCCAGACCATCCGGTGTATGGGCGTAATCAACTATTACCGTGAAGTTCTGCCCTTCATCCACCGGTTCAAACCTTCCCGGTACACCTCTTACTTTTTCTAGCGCCCTTGCCATGGTATCTAGGTCTATTCCAAGAAAAAGGCATGCAGAAATGGCAGCAAGTGAGTTATATACGCTAAATTTCCCCGGCACCCTGTAAACTATCTTTTTTCGCTCACCATCGAAACATACGTTAAAAGTTACTCCGCTTGAATCGATTGTCACGTCTTCAGCCTTCACGTCGGCCTTTGCTTCGATAGCGTAAGTCAAAAGAGGTATATCTAATTCCTCGCACAAACGCCTTCCGCTTGAATCGTCGGCGTTAACGACTGCCTTTCTGGAAAGATAAAACAATTTTTTCTTGGAAGAATAGTAGTCTTCAAAACTTTCATGGAAATCCAGGTGGTCCTGGGTTAGATTTGTGAAAACTCCCACCTCGAAACTTACGTCGTCGACCCTGTGAAGTTTGAGGGAGTGGGAGGAAACTTCCATCGATACGTACCTTACTCCCTCAGCCAACATTTCCGCAAAGATGCGGTTTAATTCCAACGATTCGGGTGTGGTGCGTTCGGAAGGCAGGAGTCTGTCTTTTATGCGTATACCCACGGTGCCGACAACCCCTGTGGGAAAACCCGCCTCGTCGAGGATGGCCTTGATGAGATATGTGGTCGTCGTCTTTCCGTTAGTTCCGGTTACGCCTATGATTTTCAATTTTTCCGCCGGCCTTCCGAAGAACGTTGAAGACGCCTCCGAAAGCGCCTTTCTGCTGTTTTTTACCCTTGCGTAAAGGACACCATCCGGCAAATCCACTTCCTTTTCGCCTATTACCGCAGTAGCTCCTTTCTCTAAAGCTTCTTTTATAAAATCGTGCCCATCCAATTTAAATCCCTGAATCGCCACGAAGAGGCTTCCCTTTTCAGCCTTTCGTGAATCGTAAGCGATATTTTTTATATCTATGTCCTTTGGTCCTCTTACTTCAATAATTTCGCTCAAATTTTCCAATATATGGATAGCCTTCATAGCTTTATTCCCTTCCTTTAAACCTTAATTTCCCTTGTTAGTCAGCTTTTATTCGCTACCATCCTTGGACCCGGGCGGTTCAAAATACACCTGCACCACAGTGCCAATCTCCACCTCCGCACCCGGCGGAGGATTCTGGCGCACTGCAAAGCCGCTGCCCTTAATATCTATTTTTAACCCCACGGCGTTTAAAATTTCGCTAGCCTCTCTTATGGTCCTTCCCGTCAGGTCCGGCACAGTAGCAGGATTTTTATCGGATTTTGCATCAGAAACCTTAAGCAGAACGGTAGAACCCGATGGAACTTCGGAATCAGGCGCCGGCACCTGGTCGTAGACTACGAGTCCCTGTCCCTCTACCCGCACCGACAGCTTATGCTTCATGAGAATTTGCCTGGCATCTTCCACGTATAGATTTCTGACATCCGGTACTTTTACAGCCTTTTTTGGCTCGCTATCGGGAAGCTGCGGCTTTATACCCCTATACTTCAAAATATCGGCCATCACCTTTTGAAATACGGGAGCGGCTATTTGCCCGCCGTAGTATATTCCGGTGGACGGTTCATCTATGATAACCAAAACGACAAACTGCGGGTCGTCGGCCGGTGCAAACCCCACGAACGACGCCACATATTTACCGTCCGCGTATTTTTCCGCAGTGCCAGTCTTTCCGGCCACTTTATATCCTTCGATTTTTGCTCTGCCACCCGTTCCGTTTTCCACGACACTTTCCAAAAGATTTTTCAGTTCCCTGGCGGTATCTTCCGATATTACCTGCCTTATGACCCTGGGTTTGAACTCTTGGACTACATTGCCTTCCTTGTCCACCAAAGCTTTGGCTATGTGAGGTGCGGTCATCTTTCCGTCATTGGCCACCGCAGCTACAGCCGTGATTAATTGGATCGGGGTAACCGAAATTCCTTGACCGAAAGAAATGGTGGCAAGCTCTACCGGTCCTACCTTATCGGGATTAAATATGCCTCTTGCTTCTCCGGGAAGGTCTATGCCCGTGGTCTCTCCGAAACCGAAACCCTTTATGTATTTAATAAATTTTTCTTTTCCCAATCTGGATGCAACCTCGACAAAACCCGGGTTGCAGGAATTCTGTACCACCTGGGCAAAAGTCTGGCTGCCGTGGCCCCCAGCTCTCCAGCATTTTATCTTGACACCCGATACAACCACGTAACCGGGGTCGTAAAATTTATCATCGGGGCCGACAACACCTTCTTCAAGGGCGGCAGCTGCCGTCACTATCTTAAAAGTCGAACCCGGTTCGTACACGTCGGATACGGCGCTGTTTCTCCATATCGACGAAGGATAGCTTTTATAATCGTTGGGGTCATAGTCGGGCTTGTTAGCCAGAGCAAGAATTTCCCCTGTTTTTGGGTCCATCACTATTATTGTACCCTTTTTGGCGTTATTTTCTGCAATGGCTTTTTCAAGTTCTCTCTCAGCTATGTGCTGTATCACTTTGTCTATGGTGAGAACCAGGTTCAATCCTTCTTCAGGAGGTATGTATTTCTCCAGGCCAAAAGGTAGTTCCCGGCTCAAAGCATCCTTTTCCGATATAATCCTTCCCGGAATGCCTCTTAAATACTTGTCGTAAATCAGCTCCACACCGTCCAGTCCCTGACTGTCAATACCGGTAAAACCCAAAATATGGGAAGCCAGATTTTTTTCTGGATAAAATCTTTTGCTCTCTTCGGTAAAATAAATCCCCTTTAAGTTCAGTTTTCTGACGGCTTCCGCTTCCTCATCGGTAATTTTCCTCTTTATGAATATAGAGCCTCTTTTCTTGTTTTTCGCTTCTTCGAGGGTTTTAACCAGCACTTCTCTTTCTATATTCAAAACCGGAGACAGTAAAGAAGCTGTTTTTTCCACATCCTCAATCTCGGGGGGACTTGCCATAACCGACTTTACACTGGCACTTATGGCGAGCGGGTTCATGTTTCTGTCGTATATAGTTCCTCTTTTCGGTTCGACCGGCAAATCTCTTGTCCACTGTTCCTTCGCCTTTAACCTCAATTCGTCACCGCGGACAAACTGAATATAAAAAACCCTTCCCGTGAGAGCTATATTTAACGCGAAGCAAATCAAGAGCAGAAAAACCAACCGTTTTTTAACTGTTTTGCTGCCGTGGGCCATGGAAAATCCCCCTGAAAAACGGCTTACCTTTCAAGGTATACTATCTGTTCGTCGTCAGGTTCATGCATTTTTAAACTGGCTTTGGCAATTCTTTCTATTCTCTCAGTCGATTTGAGGTTGGCTATTTTTACCTTTAGAGCCTCGTTTTCACTGGCAATCTTCGCCACTTCTGTTTTTAATTTTTCCACTTTGTACTGAGTTTCTATTATGAAGGCGTACCTTGCAAGAAGCAATAAGGTTGCCAAAGTTACCACAACAACGCTGAGAATGTAACGACCTTTTTCCCTAGCTCGAGCTTTCGGTCTCGTTTTTGTCTGTTTCATCTGGCGGGGTATATACTGCTGCATCCCCCGATAAGAGGTTTTCGGAGCTACTACCACTTTATTCACTCCCCTTGTTATTTAGAACTTAGCTTCTCGCCGGCTCTCAATTTGGCGCTTCGCGCTCTTGGATTGGTCTTTATCTCATCCCGGGACGGCAATACGGGTTTCGGGGTGAGTATCTTCAGTTCTTTTTCTCTATTGCACGTACAAACGGGACTGCCTTTAGGACAAATGCAACCTCTCGAGAGTTCTTTAAAAGTATGCTTTACTATCCTATCTTCCAGCGAGTGAAACGTAATAACGCATATTCTGCCGCCCGGCTTTAAGAGTTCCACGGCATCCTTTAAACTTTGGGATAGAATCCCGAGTTCATCGTTCACGAAAATCCTCAAGGCCTGAAAAGTCCTTTTGGCAGGATGAGGGCCCTGTCTTCGGGCCCTGGCAGGGATGGCAGCTTTTATAATCTCCACTAACTCTCCCGTACTTTCAATGGGCTTTATTTTTCTTCTTTCACATATGAACTCGGCTATTTTATCAGCCCATCTCTCTTCACCGTATTCCTTTATTATTCTTGCTAACTCCTTCTTTTCCAAGTTATTTACTACATCCTTTGCGGTTAACTTCTGGCTTTTGTCCATCCTCATGTCAAGAGGGGCATCTTGCATGTAGGAAAAACCCCGACTTTTCTCT
This sequence comes from Tepidanaerobacteraceae bacterium, assembly GCA_030446005.1. Classification (GTDB taxonomy): domain Bacteria; phylum Bacillota; class Thermosediminibacteria; order Thermosediminibacterales; family Thermosediminibacteraceae; genus Fervidicola. Next base: position 7,770 of record JASUSP010000044.1, read on the forward strand.
TCTAGTTGATATGAAGACACTCCTAGGTCAAATATTACGCCATCCACACCTTGAAAACCGAGGTTATGGACTATACGTTTTATATTCTTGAAATTATCGTGGATTATAACAGCGTTGGGAAAAGCCGAGAATTTATCCCTCGCATTTTTAACCGCATCCTCGTCCCTGTCGATTCCTATGGCCTTCCCGTCGACCCCTATTCTCTTAAGGATTTCCGAAAAGTGGCCACCTCCCCCCAACGTGGCATCCACGTAAACTCCACCGCTTTTCGGGTCGAGAAATTCTATGGCTTCTTTTAACAATACCGGTTGATGAAAATATTCCATCCTGCATCACCTATATACCTAACTCCACCATGTTTTCGGCTATTTCTTCGTAAGAATCCTCCGCTTCTTTGCTGTAAGCTTCCCATTCTTTTACGCTCCATATTTCCGCTCTATTGGAAACTCCTATTATCACCACTTCCTTTTCTATCCGCGCATATTCTCTCAGCATCGGTGGAATCAATATTCTCCCCTGTTTGTCCAATTCCACTTCTACAGCCCCCGAAAAGAAAAGCCTGATAAAGGCCCTGGCTTCTTTTTTTGTAATGGGAAGCGCTTTTAATTTCTGCTCAAGCTCCATCCACTCACTTTTAGGATACACGAACAAGCAACGGTCTAAACCTTTGGTGAGAATAAAACTCTCCCCCAACAGTTCCCGGAACTTCGAGGGAATTATTAATCTTCCCTTTATGTCCAGCGAATGCTGGAACAGTCCCATGAACATTTCCCGCGCTCCCCTTTGGAGGGTTTTCCCCCACTTTCCTCCACTTTATACCACTTTAACTATTCTACGGAGCAGTTTTAAATTCCTTCCGTCCGACAAAAAAAAACAATAAAAATAAGTGAGGCTTTTGCCCCACTTTTTTCGTCAAAAAGTGCTATTTTTTCACTCACTATTTCGGATAAACGGTCGATATCGCCATTCGGTCAAAATCAAAAAATTCGTTGAGCCTTCTTTTTGCCTCTTCGAAAGTTATCCGTCTTAATACTTCGGGATAATCGAATATATTTACATTCCGGTGGTAATACGATACGAACGAATTGGCGATGAATTCCAGGGAATTGAATCCCTGGATATAATCACCCAAGTATTTTTTCTTGACCCTTTCAAAATCCCCTTCCTTCAGTCCTCCTTCTTTTGCCTCCTTGATACTGTTTACCAATATATCTTTTAGTTTTTCCGGGTCTTTAGTCTCTCCGCCTATGGTGCAAAAGCCGTATTCCTTTTGCCCTTCGTATCCGAAACTGAACCGGTCATCGATAAGCCCCTCTTCATAAAGTTTTTCGTAAGTCAGAGAACTCTTTCCGAAAATAACTTCCAGCAATATATTTGTAACAATTTCTTTTCGCAGGAGCTTTATTCCGTCATAACCCACATCCCTATCCTTAAATCCCATCAGAAAAAGCGGACGGCTTACTGATAGTTTTACATCTATGCGGGGCTTATTTACCGTATAGGGTTCTTCAGGATAAATTCTTTTTATTTCACCTTGAGAAAGTTTGCCTCTTTTATTTTCCCGTTCCTCGATAATCTCAAAAACTTTATCGGCATCTACCGCACCGGCTACGAAAATCACCATGTTGCTCGGATGATAGAAGGTCTCATAACACTTGTACAGAGTATAAACATCTATATTCTGAATCGACTCCACGGTACCTCCTATATCATCTCTTACCGGATGCCGGTGGTACAGAGCTTTAAGCAGATTGAGCATAACCTGCCATTCCGGGTCATCTTCATACATCCTGAGTTCCTGCGTTATGATACCCTTTTCCTTTTCCACGCTTTCTTTCGTAAAGTAAGGGGTTTCGACAAATTCCAATAAAAGCCTCATACTTTCTTCAAAAGTCGAAGTCGTAGAAAAAAGATAGGTGGTATTGGTATAATTGGTATACGCATTCGAAGAAGTCCCGAGCTCCGCATACTTATCGAAAACGTTGCCGTAAGGCATCTCGAACATTTTATGTTCAAGAAAATGAGCTATCCCTTCCGGGACCTTTAACCTCTCTCCCGTCGTCGGCACCACGAATTCATTGTCTATAGAACCGTATCTGGTAGAATAGACGGCGTATACTTTATTGAAATTTTTTTTCGGCAGCACAAAAGCTTTAAGCCCGTTGTCAAACTTCCTGTAAAATAGATTTTCCCCCATAAAATTCATAAGCTTTCACCCCGATTACCTTTTGTTGAGAAAATATATGGTATCCAGCTTTACTTTTTGAGCCACCTTTACCACATCTTCTTTCGTGACGGTCTGGATTTTTTCGATGATTTCTTGGATTGATTCCTCGATACCGTTTATGATGCCATCCAGGTAAAGGCTTATAATCATGGCAGGGCTATCCTCTGCTTCCTTTAGAGAGTTTACCAAATACTTTTTGGAGCTTTCGAACTCATAATCGGAAATACGCCCTTCTTTTATATCATCAACCTGCTTTTTTACTATATCTATGGTCTTTTCCAGATTATCAAAATCAATACCGCAGCTCGCCAGCATCAGGCCCTTACTTTTTTCAAGTCGTGAAAAAGCATAATATGCCAGGCCCTCTTTTTCCCTTACATTTTGAAAGAGCTTAGAGTGCGGACCCCCGCCAAAAATGCTGTTGAATACCATCAGGGCGTAAAAGTCTTCGTCGCCGTACCGCGTTCCTGTTCTGAAACCTAAAGAAAGTTTGCCCTGATTCACATCTTGCTTTTCCTCCACAAATTTTTCCCTTTCAACCTCTTTTACAACAACGGTACCGGCGATTTTCTCCTCACGGCGCTCGTTTGAAAAAAGGTTGTTCAGCTTCTCATAAATTTGCCCTTCATCCACCTCTCCCAGAACGAAGATGTCCATCGGCCTGCTTTTTATGACGATTTTATAAAAATCATAAAGGTCTTCGCTTTTTATTTCCGGCAAATCCGAAACGCTGCCGTACTTGTACACGCTGAAAGGCTCCCCCTTGCACATTTCCTGAAAACATCTTTCTATAGCGTAGTTAAATTTATCGTTAAATAGAGCCTCAATGTTCCTCTTTAAGACATCTTTCTCCTGTTCCACGAAATCCTTTTTGAAGGCATGCCCTTCGGTCAGCGGATTTAAGATAATATCCTTAAAGAGCATAAGACCTTCATCTAGAATTTTATTCTGCGATGCGGTGTACCTAGGATTCACCATTTCAATGAAAAATTGAATTATTTGCCTTTCACCTTTCTTTATTATATCGGCTCCGAAATCGGCGCCGTAAAGTTCCTCCAGGTAAAGGCTGATATACCTTGAACTTGGAAAATTTAAACTGCCACGTTTTAACACGAAAGGCAACAGCGCGGTTTTCGTGGCTGTACTTTTATCCAAATTCTGGTGTATAAATGCACAAACCGTGACAGTTTTAAACTTGTCGGTGGAACAGATATAAAGATTTATCCCGTTGTCTAAAGTCTTGCGTTGAAAAAGTCTGTTCAAACTTCCTACCTCCTTTTGGTAAAAATAAAGTTTCTTCCTTTTATTTCTCCTTTTATTAAAAAAATCCTCTTAACGCATTGTAATCCGGAGCTACTTTTAGTTTATGCCATATCTTTATAAGTTAGTTGACTGAAAAAAAGGTTTGAAAAAAATCAATGTTTATAGTATAATATTTGTCGTCGGGACGTAGCGCAGTTTGGTAGCGCGTTCGGTTCGGGTCCGAAAGGTCGTGGGTTCAAGTCCCGCCGTCCCGACCATTTTTTTATATGTAAAATCCTGCAGAAAAAAAGGTAAGCAACTAAAGTCAGGTTGCTTACCTTTTTGTTTTTGTTGCTCAACTTTCAAAGAAATTATCTCGAAAGTATGGAACTCGCAGCCGACTTTATGGCATTCAAAGTCATCCCCATAAATCCCCTGTATCTGCTAAAGATATCCTCTAAGGCGTCAAGCACCAGGTCTATATCTTCCTTTGTTACTATTAATGGCGGCTCCAACCTTATAACATTTGGATTATTGAGGGTGTACGCGGTGATTATCCTGTGTTTGTTCAAGAGCTCTCCAGCCACCAATGCTCCTGTAAATTCTTCGTAAAGCTTATTGATGACTCCGCCCGTTATCCTGTTTATAAACCCCTTTACCGGGGGCTCGAACTCTATACCTATCATCAGACCCCTTCCGCGAACTTCTCTTATTATACCAAACCTTTCCTTTAGACCTTTCAATCTATTGAGGAAATAATCTCCCAATTCCGCAGCCCTTTCGGCCAGTCTCTTTTCTTTTACGGCATTGATGGAGGCTATACCCGCAGCACACGCTAAAGTGTTCCCGCCAAAAGTCGATGTATGCAGCAGACACCTTTCCATCCCAGAATAAGCTTTCTCCCAAACTTCGTCGGTGGCGATGAACGCTCCAATCGGCATCACTCCGCCTCCCAATGATTTTGCAACGCACATTATATCCGGCGCTACATCTTCTTGTTCGCACGCAAACATGCTTCCCGTCCTGCCAAAACCTGTTTGTATTTCATCCACTATCAACAAAGCTCCGTATTTTGTGCAAAGTTCCTTTGCGCCTTTTAAATACCCCTTCGGCGGAACGATAATTCCCGCTTCTCCCTGTATCGGCTCCACTATGAACGCGGCCACATTGCCTTCTTTTAATTTTGCTTCGAGCGCATCCAAATCTCCATACGGTATGGTCTCAAATCCCGGCACCAGGGGTAAAAAAGGGCCCTTATATTTGTCCCGTCCGGTAGCCGATAGTGCACCTAAAGTCTTTCCGTGAAAACCACCATCGCAAGATATTATCTTTTGCTTTCGCGTAGCTGCCCTTGCCGTTTTTAAAGCTCCTTCTACCGCCTCTGCCCCGCTGTTGCAAAAAAAGCTATGCTTTAAACTTCCGGGTGCAATTTTAGAAAGATTCTGCGCCAGGACTGCCGCATATGGATTTATCGTTGCCTGCAGTAAATTGGGCTTTTGGCTTACCTTTTTTATAGCCTCCAACACTTCGGGGGGATTATGTCCCAGATTCAGCGCACCGTAGGCCCCCAAAAAATCCAGGTATCTCTGACCTTCCGCATCCCAAACATAACATCCCTCCGCCTTCACGTAGACCCTATCAAAATTTAAAAGTCCCATCATGGAAGCAAGTCCAGGATTTACGTGCTCGGAGTAAATTTTCTTTATGTCAGCCCGGCTCAAGTTTTCCACATCATCGATGTTCAAAAGCTCCATATAAAACCACACCTCGCAAAATAATTCTTAGAGTCAATTATATAAAACATAAAAAAATAAGTCAAAAAATAAAAATGCTGCAAAAAGCAGCATTTAAAAATACACCTATTCCGCGTTAATAGAAGCTCTGTGGTAAGCCAAAATGAGCTTATCAAGCTGCGAACTCAAAGCGTAGACTTCGTGGGCCAAAAGGTGTTTTTTCTCTAGCTTTTCGTTAAGCTCTCTTTTTAGCCTTACAATCTCCTGGTTGAGTTTAGTCAGTACGGCTGCCATGATGATTTCCCCTCTAAACTGTTTTACCAGGCAATTTTATCACAGTTTTATGGTATAATCAACGACCGTATTTTCCGATTATGTCCGTATTTCTTTCAGCAGTAATATCTTACTTCCATATTTTATCTATTCTTACATCAATCTCCATATTTTGCGATTTCGTTTTATTATAATTATAAGAATATTGTCTCTTTTTGCACTTTCTCAACATATCAATTTGTTTTTTTCGCTTTGTATTCCCGCCTTTACGGCGAGATAAAGCGCGTACTCGATTCGTTTTTTCTGCAAACTGCAAGATATCTTATTGGGCGCATTTAGGTCCCCGTTAACCTCGTAATTGTTGGCGTTGCAGCCGCCGCTGCAGAAAAACTTAGCCCAGCACGATATGCAATCGGGTTTTGCAAGCACGTGGGTATTCTTTAATTTTTTTATAACATCCTCATCTAAATTTTTTTCAAAAACGTTGCCCAAAACAAACTCCCTTTTGCCTATAAATTGGTGACACGGATATATCTCACCATCCGGAGTAACGGCAAGGTATTCTCTGCCAGCACCGCACGCAGAAAGCCTCTTTTGCAAGCAAGGACCTTTATAAATGTCTATATTGAAGTGATAAAATCTAAATGGATTTTCCCCTGACGTTTTTCTTCTGATGTATTCCCTCGCAATTTCATCGTACTGCCGGTACGCAGTTTCCAAATCCCCTTCACCAATCAGAAATTCCTCTTCTTTCCCAACGACGGGCTCGACGGATATCTCATCAAATCCCAAGTCCGCCATGTGAATGACGTCTTTTGCAAAGTCCAGATTGTACTTTGTAAATGTACCTCTGACGTAGTAATCTTTACCATCCCTTTTTCTTAGCGCCACCAGCTTTTTAATATTGGAGACAACTTTATCGTAGCTTCCCGAGCCGTCGGCCCGCACCCGCATCCTGTCGTTTACCATCTTTCTCCCGTCCAAACTCATCACTATATTGTCCATGTTTTCGTGCAGATAATCTATCTTCTTATCGTCAAGCAAAAGACAATTTGTAGTGACCGTGAAGTGAAATTTTTTATTATATTTATCTTCCAAACTTCTCGCATAGGAAACCACATATCTTATGGTATCAAAAGCCATCAAAGGTTCACCGCCAAAAAAATCGACCTCTAAATTTTTTAGTTCCTCCGAACGTTCGATAAGGAAGTCGATGGCGCTTTTGGCCACTTCTTTGTTCATCAACTGCCGCGCTCCATCGTAATGTCCTTTCGAAGCAAAACAATACCTGCACCTCAAATTGCAATCGTGAGCCACGTTGAGACAAAGGGCTTTTACGTACTTTTTTCCGTTTAAAAGTTCAATAGCCGGCTCAAGGTTCGCTTCGGAAAAAAGGAGTCCCTGAGCTTTCAGAACGTCTAATTCTTTCATAGCTTCTTCGATTTCCGATTCCGGATATTTCTCCTTTAATTCAGCCACGATATCCTCCCGAGAACGTTTTCCGTAAAATTTAAGTACATCGTAGACCAGGTCATCCACTTCAAACACGGAACCGCTGTTTACATCGAGTACCATTTTTGTGTCCCATATCTCGAACGTATGGACCATTGGCGTTACCAACTATATCTCTCCCTTCAGAATTTATTTTATCTTTGCACCTTGACAAAGGCAAAAAACCGTTGTATATAATCTCTTGTGAACTTTTCAAATGTTGCTGTAGAGGAGGTGCAACCGATGCCGCTTTACGAATACAGGTGTGAAAAGTGCGGCGATTTTGAGCAAGAACAGGCAATAACAGAAGCTCCCTTAGAAAAATGCCCAACCTGCGGAAACCCGGTGAAGCGTTTGATTAGCCGAAACGTGGGGCTGGTTTTTAAAGGGTCGGGCTTCCATATAACCGATTACGTCCGAAATAATTCTTCCGAAAACTCATCGGAAAGCAAATCATCCGGTGAGCCCCCGGAAAAAAAGTCGGAGTAAAACTTAAAAACTCAAGGCTCAACGCCTTGAGTTTTTCATTTTAATTTTAAGGATGAGTAGGTCTGTAAGCCGAGTTCTGTCGAGGATGGTCATCTATCTCGGGTGCCAGTTGCCTGACACCTCTAGCGACCACACCCGGGAGCGCGGCGGGCCACCGCATTGCTCCCCTATTTGGTCTTGCTCCAGGTGGGGTTTACATAGCCGGCCAGTCGCCTGACCGCTGGTGAGCTCTTACCTCACCTTTCCACCCTTACCCGGTAAAAAACTTTTACCGGGCGGTATATTTCTGTTGCACTTTCCTCGAGGTCGCCCTCACTGGGTGTTACCCAGCACCCTGCCCTGTGGAGCTCGGACTTTCCTCGGGCATAAGCCCGCGACCATCCGACCTACTCATCACCTTTTTGCCGGAAAGGCATTATAACATGACTTCGTTTAAATGTCAATAAACTCTTCATCGCCAAGGGCAAGGTCAATACCTTCATTAGCGAGCTCATCAGCCCTTTTATTGTATTCCCTCTTTACGTGATTTATGCTAAAACTCTTGAATTCCTTCACCAACTGGGCTACCTGGGAATAAAGACGCCTTATTCCCTCATTTTTAATCTGATATTCTCCGTTAATTTGCTTTACCATGAGCTCGCTATCGGAAAATACCTCTATTTCTTCGCAGCCCATCTCGAGCGCCTCTTTCAGAGCAGTAACAAGTGCTGTATATTCAGCTATATTGTTTGTTGTTTGCCCTATATAGTCGCTCATTTCTTTCACTACATTACCGTTTTCGTCCAACATCACTATGCCAATCCCTGCATTTCCCGGATTTCCCCGAGAAGCACCGTCTACGTATACTTTTAACCTTTCCATAATACCTCCTGTCACTTATTACTTATATTGATATGTATTCTACCGCAAATCTCACGATATACTATCCACTTACGGGCGCTCACCCCCTGAAAACATTGACAGAAGAGTTTTGGCGGTTCTCTTTTTTATTTTATCAATTTCAGTTATATTTTTCAATCTCTAGTGATTGTATTATTCTGAGGTTATGATATAAATTGGTACTTTTTGGAACTAAAAAAATTCCTTCCGATAGAAGGTACAAGGCGCTTCCATGTAGAAATATTTTATAGAGTA
>JASUSP010000045.1 GCA_030446005.1 Tepidanaerobacteraceae bacterium
TGATGCCATATATCTCCTTGACTTTTTGCATACTTAGTAACATTCAACCTCACCTAATCAAAATTATGCCTTTTTGCACTATTATTTTCAACTGTTGTGCCCTCCTAGACTCAAATTTATTTTAAAACTTTCGTCGAGTGAACCAATTTCCTTTCGGCTGCATTTAGCAAAAATATGCAAACTTAAACTCATCTTTCAAGAAGTTTCTTCAAAATTATACCATATCATTAGACCAATTGATTGTGAATTTTTCATAGAAAAAAATTAATATTTATCACTATATATCAGCTTCCCGTTTTGTTATAATTTTTTTTGACGCTTTTAATTTTTACCTCATGATGAATAAAATATTACTAAAGCGTTTTTAAGATACTGCAAACGCAAAAGGGAGTGTTTTTATGGGAAAATTGAAGGTGGGCGTGGTTTTCGGCGGGCAGTCGGGTGAACACGAAGTATCGCTTATGTCGGCATTTTCAATAATAAACGTCATGGACAAAACGAAATACGACATCATTCCCATTGGAATAACCAAGGATGGCCGCTGGTACGTGTTTTTCGGAGACATCTCGAAAATTAGGGATGGAAGCTGGATAGACGAAGCAATACCGGTTTTCCTGCCCCCAGATGCGGGATTTAAGTGCGCAATTGCTCTAAACAACGGCATCGAAACAAGATATCACATCGACGTGATTTTCCCGGTGCTTCACGGCCCCCGGGGCGAAGACGGTACAGTCCAGGGACTTTTCGAGCTGATGAATATACCTTATGTGAGCTGTGGTGTCGGTTCATCAGCGGTATGTATGGATAAGGTTTTTACAAAAAAGCTCTTGAAGCAAGAAGGCCTGCCGGTGGTTGATTTCAAGGTTTTTTACAAAAAAGACCTTCCTCACGGGCTTTCGGACATGGTAGCGGAAGTTGAACAATCCTTTGGATATCCCTGTTTTGTAAAGCCTGCGAATCTGGGCTCCAGCGTAGGGGTAAGCAAGGCCCATGACCGGGAGGAGCTCGAAAAAGCAATTATAATGGCCGCCGAATTCGACAGAAAGCTGCTCGTCGAAAGATTCATTCCGGCAAGGGAAATCGAATGCTCGGTCCTCGGAAACGATGCCCCGGTAGCCTCCCTGCCAGGTGAAATCATCCCCAGCGAGGAATTTTACAGCTACACCGCCAAGTATTTTGACGGCGGAAAATCAAAGCTTTTGATACCCGCACCACTTTCAGCTGAAGAAACCGAAAAGATTCGAAACCTCGCAGTAAGGGCCTTCAAGGCTCTGGACTGCTCCGGTATGGCGAGGGTGGACTTTTTAATAAGCAAGGTCACCGGTATAGCTTATATTAACGAGGTAAATACAATTCCGGGATTTACGAACATAAGCATGTACCCAAAGATGTGGGAAGCTTCCGGTCTTCCATATATAGAGCTGATAGACCGTCTCATAGAATTGGCCCTCGAACGCCACCGCCAGAAGCAGAATCTGAAGCTTACACTTTGAATGTTACTCTATGATAAAATGTTTCACATGCGTCTGTAAAAAAAGGGTTTTCCCGTCGAAATCAAAAAAATTGCCCGGGAAATATGTAAAAGTATGCGGCATTTCGTGTCACTTAAATATCAAAATCGAAAGCAACAAAAAACCAGGCACTTCGCCTGGTTTTTTGTATATCAATCATATTTTTACATAATTATGCCTTCTATTTTTACTCCTCTTTTATGGCTTCGCTGGGGCAGTTTTCAAGAGCTTCTCTTGCTTCATTTTCAACGTCGGCCGGAACTTCCGAGTCAATAGCTTGAGCTTTTCCATCGTCGTTCCAGCTGAAAACATCCGGGCAGGTGTCAATGCAAAGCCCGCAGCTTATGCAGAGGTCTTGATCAACGTAAACTTTCAAGGAAAATACCTCCTCCACTAGATTTCTCTGTATATTTTACCACACCGCCATAGTGTTATGCAAAGGTTTTTTTAAATTTTTTGTCCCTGAAGCTCTCACCCCGCCACTTCCTGCCTCGTCCTGATAAGGAAATATCCTAAAGCCACAATTGCCGCGGCTATCCCAACGGGGTAAGAAATTGTCGTAGGAAGTTTCAAACCCTCGGGTGCCTGGAGTATATAGGTTACGCTGACCGCCGTCATAAAAGTTGCCGGCAAAGTAGCTATCCAGTGGAAGCGGCCTTGCTTCACAAGATAAACTGCTCCTGCCCAAAGCATTATCATGGCAAGGGTTTGGTTGGACCAGGCGAAGTACCTCCAAATAATCTGGAAGTCTATCTGCGAAAGGACAACTCCCACAGCAAACAGCGGAACGGCTATCTTGTATCTGTTAATGGGGCTCTTCTGGCTCAGGTTTATCATCTCGGCTATAGTGAGCCTGGCCGCCCTGAATGCCGTGTCTCCTGATGTTATGGGGAGCACCACCACTCCAAGGATCGCAAGGACGCCACCTATGGTTCCCATCATGGCAAAGGCCGTTTCTTTCACCACCGCCGAAGGACCGGCAGGAGTCGCCAGCACCTCGCCCAGTTTCGCGGTGCCGCCGTAAAAGCTCATGGCCGCCGCGGCCCAGATGAGCGCTATTATGGATTCGCAAATCATCATGCCGTAAAAGATTAACCTGCCCTCTTTTTCATTTTTCACACAGCGGGCCACTATCGGCGACTGGGTGGAGTGGAATCCACTTATGGCACCGCATGCTATGGTTATGAAAAGCAGCGGCCAGATCGGCGCTCCCTTGGGATGAAGATTTTGCAGCGTAAGTTCGGGGATTTCATACCCCTGAAATATCAGAGAACCGCCGATGCCCAATGCCATTATTATGAGGATGGCTCCGAAGATCGGATATATCCTGCCTATAATCTTATCCACCGGCAATACCGTGGCGAAGAAGTAATAGGCAAAAATTATCCATACCCATACGCTTTTGGTCAACACTTCCGGTGTTAGAATTGCCAGCAATCCGGCGGGTCCGTTTACGAACACCACGCCTACCAACACCAGCAGCACCACGGCGAATACGTTGACAAAAAGCTTCGCCTTCGCACCCAGGTATTTGCCGACGAGCTCCGGAACGTTTGCTCCGTTATTTCTTATAGAAAGCATGCCGGAAAGATAATCGTGAACCGCACCGGCAAATATGCCACCGAATACAATCCAGAGAAAAGCTACCGGTCCCCAAAGGGCTCCCGAAATTGCTCCGTATATAGGCCCTAAACCTGCAATGTTCAAAAGCTGAATAAGGCTGTTTCGATATTTGTCCATCGGTACGTAGTCCACGCCGTCAGCTACCGTATAGCACGGTGTCTTTCTTTTTTCATCGGCCCCAAAAACCCTTTCGACAATAGCACCGTAAATAACATAGCCCAGAATCAGAATTGCGATTGAAGAAAAAAAGGTTACCAACTTCGCCCCCTCCTTCAATTTTTGACAGAATATCAGTCCTTTTTTAATTTTAGAGTAAAATTTCGATTTATGGTGGACTTTTTCGCCAAAAAGCAAAAATTAATCCCCCTCCGGCAGTTCTGAGGGGGTAAATGGCTTATTCCTGCTAGATATCAAACAATTTTCGCAATTCCTTTGCTTGACGTCTGCTTACTGGAACCTCGTCTTTTTCATACCCCTGAATGGAAAGGATGAACGTTCCATTGAACCACGGTATTATCTCCTTGACCTTGTCCAGATTCACAAGATAGCTTTTGTGAACCCTGAAAAAATTGGGACTGTTTATCTTTTCTTCAAGTTCGGAAAGGGTATAAGCCGTGTTGAATTCGCCCTGCTTTGTTTTAACCACGCTTCCCTTTTCCACGGCAACGCAGTAGCATATATCCTCAGGACATATCAAATAAATCCTGTCGTTTTTCCAAAAGGAAAGCTTGTTGCACGAAGGCTTTTCATTGGCTTTCAGGTATTCTGCAATTTTCAGGACTTCTTCCCGTTGCCTTTCGTTTTTAAATATATTTAAAACCCTCTCGATGGCCCTTCCTAACCTTTCTTGCGAAAAAGGTTTGAGGATGTAATCAACTGCATTAATCTCGAAAGCCTTTACGGCGTATTCATCGTAAGCGGTTGCAAAAATGATAAAGGGCGCCTTCCCTTTTTCAAAAATCCGGCGAGCTATTTCAAAGCCGTCCATATCCCAGAGTTTTATATCTAGAAAGACTACATCTGGGGCGAGTTCCAAAGCTTTCTCTACTGCCTCTTGGCCTGAAGACGCCTCTCCTACCACCTTTATTTCAGGGTATGCCTCGAGGAGATATCTAAGTTCGTCCCGCGCGGGAGCTTCATCATCTACCAGCAGTGCTGTAAGCTCCATCGACCTCACCCCAATTCATTTCGGCCACCGGGATAAAAAATTTAACCACCGTTCCCAGCATGGGTTTAGAGGATATCTTTAACCGACTTTGTGAACCGTAGAGGTTTTCAAGCCTCCGATTTACGTTAAAAAGACCTATCCTCTCGGTGGGCCCCTCCTTATAAAGGAGTTCTTTTACTATTTCCTCATCAAAGCCCACTCCATCATCAGCCACAGTTAGTTCCACACCGCCATCTACGTTTTTTGCCCGGATAATTACAGTACCACCTTCCCTTTTTGGGAAAATCCCGTGCTTTACGGCGTTTTCTACTAAAGGCTGAAGTATTAGCGGCGGCACCATCACGCCCTCGATTGGTTCCAATTCAAAAACCACTTTGAGCCTGTCGCCGAACCTGGCCTGTTCGATGGCGAGATAGGCTTTTACGTGCTCGATTTCTTGCTCAATAGGTACCAATTCTTTTCCCGAATTCAAGTTTTTCCTGAAAAATTCCCCCAGGTGCACAAGCAGCATTCTTGCCTTCTCCGGGTCCTTGCGGCAAACAGAAATTATGGTGTTCAGAGCATTGAATAAAAAATGGGGATTTATTTGAGATTGCAGGGCCCTGAGTTCGGCCTTCGCCAGAAGCCTTGCTTGATGTTCCATCCTGGAAAGCTCCAGCTGCGTGGAAAACAGCTGGGCAAGCCCCAGCGCTAATTTTACGTCCACACTCGAAATGCTGTTTTCTCTAGTTCTGTAAAGCTTAAGGCTCCCTATCACCCTGTCTTTTTCCATAAGAGGCACTATTACCGCAGACTTCAGGCTGCAGCTTTCGTGAAAACATTCAATTTCTTCTTTACTCAATGCCACCTGAAATTCTCCGGTAGTCAGCACTTTCCTCGTAACTTGGGTCTGGATATTAAGTCCTGCCTTATGATGGTCTTCTCCAACACCGATGTGAGCCAGAATCTTCTTATCATCGGTGATGGCAACGGCATCGTAATTCGCTTTTTCATATATTATTTTTGCGGTCTTATAAGCAGACAATTCATTCAAACCTTGCCTTAAATAAGGTAGGGTTTCCGAAGCAATATCTAACGCAAGTTGAGCCTGATAAGCTCCTACCTTTTCTTGCTCTCTAAAGATATTTTCCACAATTAATATGAATATTGCAATTCCTGCTGCATTTACGGTGGTCATAGGAAACCATATTATTTTAACCAGTTCCAATGCGGCATTGTAAGGTTTTGCTACCATCAGTATGATTGCCATCTGTAAAAATTCGAGTACCATACCTATCAAAAAAGCGTTATGCCACTTTAACTTGTTTCGATTGAATTTGTAGTGCAGGAAGCCTCCTATAATTCCCTCAGTGAAGGTAGAAATGCCGCAGGCCAACGCCGTAAAACCTCCTACGTCTATGGCCCAACGGTGAAAACCCGCTAAAAAACCCGACAAAAATCCAACTACAGGACCACCTAAAAGACCTCCTATTATAACCCCTACAGCTCTAGAATTGGCAATCGCACCATAAACGGGAATACCTAGATATGTTCCCAATATGCCAAAAGCACCGAAGATTGCCGAAAGTATCAGCTTATCCATTAAAGATATCTCTTTTTTTAATATCAGGTTTTTAAAAGCCTTATTTCTCGAAAGCAAATATGCGATAACTATAAAAATCCCTAATCTATTGGCAAGACTCAAAAGTATTGAATATACCATGGATTTCAGCTCCCGTGTAAATAATCCCTTTTATCTAATATAATAGCACATCTTGCTTTGCATTTTCAAAGTAAGTTTTTTAAGGTTTCAATATCTTTTCCAATTCCCTTCCCTTTTTACTCAAAACCAATCGCCCTTTTTCTAAATCCACCGCCGCCAGGTTAATCCGGCTCCATCCCTTTAATGAAAAAAGAAAGCTTTTTTCATAAAAATAACCCTTGATTTTTCTTTCGACGTCTTCACTTAAATTTTTTTCTATTACAGCAACTCCATTTATTACTGTGCACATGTGATCTTCTTTTGGTACCACGTAGCTTTTCATGACTACCTGCCTAAGAAACTTTTCAAACGAGCTAAGACCTTCTTCGGTCAATTCTTCAAAAACCTTAACCACAAAATATTCATTGCTTTCATAAGAATCCACCACATCCTTAGGAGTAAGAAAAGTTCTCACATGCTTTATATGGCACCTTCCAAAAAGGTCTATTTTAATTTCTCCGATCATTTTTTCCCTTTCGATGTCAAAGTAGGATTCGAGCTTTTCTGCCAGATGCTTCAGATAAATTTCCGCTTGCACGGAACTTGCTTTCCCCCCTTTTATTAAAAGCCGAAGAGGTAAGAATTTACCTCTTCGGCACAATTTTACAATAGTTTAGCCTGTTTTTTCACAAGAAGATTTGTTGCTCTTACCTGAAAGCTTAATGGTATTGTGTGTCACGAAAATCAGGATTATAGCTAACACGAACAAAGCGGCCGCAAGTATAACCAGGACGTAATTTCCCGCTTTAAAATAATTTTTCATAAGAAGTAATGTTGCCGAAAGCGTTACGGCGAACATCCATATCATGGGAACAAACGTCATAAGTATATTTTTCCCCATTCTTATAAACCAGGCCGTAAGAGCAAGAAGCGCCAGAGCCGATAGCAGCTGATTTGCCGAACCGAATATTGGCCATATTTTCTGGTATCCGTAAGCCAAAAGTAAGTACGCTGCGATTATCGTAATTAAAGTAGCCACGTACTTATTCCCCAACCAGTTTTTACGCCCGCTTCTTTCTTCAAAGTATTCCTGGAAAATATATCTTCCAAGCCTTGTAGCTGTGTCAAGACTTGTAAGAGCAAAGGCTGAAAAAGCCAAGGTAATGAACACTTTTCCGAATTCTTTTGGAACCCCGAAACTACTCATAAACTCCGCCACACCGTTTGCAAAAATCACCGCGGGAGCACCTTCAGCTTTCGGCACATAAGCTACTGAAATGAGAGCTACCATCGCAAGAAATCCTTCTATAAGCATGGCCCCATATCCGACAAACCGGGCATCTTTTTCGTTAGAAATTTGTTTAGACGATGTTCCAGAACCTACGAGGGAATGGAAACCCGATATGGCTCCGCAGGCCACTGTAACAAACAGGATAGGGAAAAGATATTGAGTTCCCGATTTGGTAACAACTGTAAATCCTTTGAATGCTTCCAGTTGTAAAGTCGGTCGCATTAGTATTATTCCCAAAGTGCCTCCCAAAAGCATGGTGTACAATAAAAACGAATTCAGGTAATCCCTCGGTTGTAGCAAAAACCACACCGGGAGCACCGATGCAAAGAAAATGTATATGATTAACAAGTACTGCCATATTGTGCTCGAGAAATTCATAAAAGGATACTTGTAACCTATAAAAATCGAAAGAAATATTAAAAGCACGCCGACAATCGTAGATATCATTAAGTTGGCGTTTCTCCTATATACAAAATATCCGAAAAGAATTGATACAAATATAAACCAAAACGAAGCCGTTCCCGCCGCTGGAGTTGTGGCAAAAGCATCGGCAGTAATGCTGGTAAAAGCTGCAACCACCAGCACCATTGTCAGCCATGCAAATATATTAAAAAGCTTTTTCCCTGCTTGCCCTATATTTACTTCTATTATTTCACCTATGGATTTTCCTTTGTGTCTTATCGAAGCTAACAGCGAACCAAAATCGTGTACTCCACCTACAAATATGCTTCCAATTATTATCCACAGGTAGACGGGGAGCCATCCGAATATCGCCGCCTGTATGGGCCCCGCTATAGGTCCTGCTCCGGCAATGGACGCAAAGTGGTGTCCCAAAAGAACGTATCGGTTTGTGGGGACGTAATCCATTCCATCGTACATCTCATGGGCGGGTGTTTTCCTCGCAGGGTCAATTCCCCACTTTTTGGCAAGGTATGCACCGTAGCCGGCATAAGCCAAAACAAACAGCACCGTGCCGAGGATAAGGAGAAATAGGGAATTCATAAGGCCGCCTCCTCTAAAATTATTCCAATCTTTTGATTTTTAAATTTACACTCGTCTAATTCAGCTCCCTCCCCCTTACATCGAATCGACTATCTTTTCTTAAATATTATTATAATCTAAATTCTTTTTTTATATGTCATTATTTCCCCTGTATGGTTAAAAATCGACCCTGTACGGTTGCTTTTACAGGGTATTCGGAATATGGTTTAGTTGCTTAATTATATGTTATAATTTTTCTATGAAATTTTATTAAACGGAGGGAAGTCCTTTGTCTTTGCAATTCGGCTCCGTCACTTTCGATACTTTAAGGCGAGGGTTGAAGTCGGGCATCGACGTTACCTGGCAGCTGGCAAAAGTGATGATTCCCATTTACTTTATCGTCACTTTCTTGAAGCATACTCCCATCCTCGGCGCTATAGCCCGTCTCTTCGCTCCGCTCATGGGAATATTTGGCCTTCCCGGAGAAGCCGCATTGGTGCTTGTCCTCGGCAATTTGGTCAACTTATACGCGGCGATAGGTGCCATAGTATCCCTTTCCCTTTCCCTAAAAGAAATAGCGGTTCTCGCAATAATGCTGTCCTTCTGCCACAGCCTGCCGGTTGAAACCGCTTTGGCAAAAAAAATAGGCCTTTCGGCCATAAGCGTAATAGCTGTCAGAATGGGACTTGCCGTTTTATCGGGATTGGCATTTAACTTTTTGCTTTAAGAGGGGGGAGAATGCCTTGCTTGATGCGTTAAAAGAGGCTACGGTAGGCTCCATGCAATCGGTAAAGCAGATTGCCATCATCGTAATACCGATAATGGTCGTCATGGAAATTTTGAAGGACGTGGAGCTTTTAGACCGCATTGCCGATTTATTTTCTCCAGTTGTCCGGATATTCGGCATGCGGAAGGAGTCGGCGTTCCCGTTGGTGATAGGAATAATTATAGGGCTTTCTTATGGCGCGGGAATAATATTCAAAGCCGCCAAGGAAAATAAGCTGTCCAAAAAGGACCTTTATCTTATTACTTACTTTCTTGTGGCGGCCCACGCTGTCTTTGAAGATACGGCGATTTTTGCCGCTCTCGGCGTCAGTGCCGTTCTGCTTCTTTCGACACGCCTTGCCGTCGCGGCAATGTTTACTTTTTTGGCATCAAAGGTTATCAAAGAACCTGAAAAAGAGGTGAATTTATGAACTCTCAAAACCAGAATAATTTTAAAGTAATAAGCCTGCCAAAACTCAACGGGCTTACACCTACCCTGGAATCTACAGCACTAAAGCTTATGGAAGAAGCCGGCGAGCTAGCACAGGCCATCGGAAAATTCCGAGCAAAAAGCGGAGAGAACATAAAGATGGACGAAAAAGAGGTGGTGGACAGGATGGCAAGGGAACTTTTAGATGTGGCTCAGGTAGCAGTTTCCATGATGTTCGTTTTAGAGGAAAATTACAATATAGACCTGGAGGAAAAGCTAAAGCAGCACATCGAAAAGCTCAAGGCCAAAGGGTATTTGAAGTGATTTTTAAGCCAGGTGCAGTTCGTTAATCATGGAAGCCAGGTTTTCTAAAAATTCCCTGTTGCTGCGGGTCTTTTTCAACCTGCTTATGAGGGTGCTGGCAGCTTCGACGGTATCCATTGGAGCCAGCGCCTTCCTCAACACCCACACGGCTTCCAGTTCTTCTTTCGAAAGCAGCAATTCCTCCCGTCGGGTACCCGACTTTTTTATATCTATGGCCGGGTAAATTCTGCGCTCCGCTAATTTTCTGTCCAGGTGAATTTCCATGTTGCCGGTGCCCTTGAATTCCTCGTAAATGACGTCGTCCATCCGGCTTCCCGTTTCCACCAGGGCGGTGGCGATTATAGTGAGGCTCCCGCCTTCTTCTATGTTACGCGCAGCTCCAAAAAACCGCTTGGGCTTATGTAGGGCGCTGGGGTCCAACCCACCGGACAGCGTCCTCCCCGTCGGCGGCACCACCAGGTTGTTGGCTCTGGCAAGGCGCGTTATACTGTCGAGCAAAATTACTACGTCTTTCCTGCTTTCCACAAGCCTCTGCGCGCGCTCGAGCACCATGTCGGCAACCCGCAGGTGATTTTCCGGCGGTTCGTCGAAAGTCGAACTCACCACATCACCGTCTACCGAACGCCTCATATCGGTTACTTCTTCGGGCCTTTCGTCTATCAACAGTACTATAAGTTCCAGGTCCGGGTGATTTTTCGAAAGAGCGTTGGCAATATTTTTCAGCATCATGGTTTTACCCGCTTTGGGTGGGGAAACTATGAGAGCCCTCTGTCCCTTTCCGATGGGAGAAATTATATCGATTATCCTGGTGGAAAGGTCTTCGGGGTCGTGCTCCAAGGTGAGCCTGGGTTGCGGAAAAATAGGAGTTAACGAATCGAAGTGAAACCTGCTTACGGCGTGTTCCGGATCAAGGCCGTTTACCTCGTGGACCTGCAGCAGGGCTCTGTATTTTTCGCCCTCTTTCGGAGGTCTAATTCTTCCCCTGACCAGGTCCCCCGTGCGCAGGTGGAATCGTCGGATTTGAGAAGGCGAGACATATATGTCTTCATCGGAGGGGAGATAATTTTCTATCCTCAAAAAACCGTATCCGTCCGGCATCACCTCGAGAACTCCTTCGGCTATACTCTCTCCCAACTCGGCCGCCATAGCTTCTATTATCTTTACTATAAGCTCCTTCTTCCTGTACTTGTAGTATCCTGGAATCTTCTTTTCCCTGGCTATTTCGTGAAGCTGGGCGATGGTCTTCTTTTCCAGTTCCTGTGCAAGCAACCTTTCACCTCCTTTGTCACTTCTTAAGTAAAAAAAATATTTCTCCGTTTGAATTATACAGCGGAGAACGCAAAATTATTCGGACAGGTTTACATTATATCAAAGATTTAATCGGCCATCAACGGTCGGTCTCCCTCATGGGAAACTCAACGCTAAAGATAGTACCCTTTCCTTCATCCGAACTGAAATAAATTTTCCCCTCGTGGTTTTCCACAATTCTCTTGGAAATGAATAGACCCAGACCCGTCCCGTTCTTTTTAGTGGTGAAAAAAGGAGTGAAAATTTTATCCCTTACCTCGGGGCTTATCCCTCTCCCGCTATCTTTAACTTGAATCATGACTTTCTCTTCCTTTTTCGAAACTATAACATCGATACTTCCGCCTTCTTCTACAGCTTCCAGAGCATTCTGAAGCAAGTTTATAAAGACCTGCTCCAGCTGATCCTTATTGGCCCACAAGAATACTGACTCGTCCTTCGCCTGCAGTCTGAATTGGATTTTTTTCTTTTCAAAGCTGTTTTTGTAAAGCTCTACAACTTCCCTTACAAGTTCACAAACCCACACCAATTCCTTAGAATCGTTCTGGGTTTTTGCCAGCATCAGAAAATCTTTAACCAGGCTTTCGAGCCTGTCCACTTCGGAAATCATTATCTTTACGTATTCCTTGCGCTTGTCGCTTTCCGAAAGCGTGTTGTTCAGTATCTGTAAAAAACCGCGAATGGAAAAAAGCGGATTTTTTATTTCATGAACAGCGCTGGCTGCTAGCTCACCTATGACCGATAGACTTTCAGAGGCACCTTTGTTATCTTCAGACTTGCCTTCACCTTCGCAATATACAATGACCCCCGAAACTCCTTTTTTATTTTTGACCACGATGGTATTCACGTTAAAAGTATGGCACCCTTTGTTTTCCAAAACTACAGTATGAGCACCTTCCTTTACAAAGACGTCGGGGTCTTCTGAGACCTTGTAACTTCGGCTCGTAAAAAAGTCCTCGTAAACGTTTGAATCACCGAAGCTCATTCGTATTCTCCTCTCGATGCAAATCTCAAGACGTCAGTGCTCTCCTTATCAGGTTTTCAAGGCTCGAAATGTCGAAGGGCTTGACTAGATATGCAAAAGCCCCTACCTCCAAAGCCCTTTTAACGGCCTTTTTTTCGCCGTCGCCGGAAATCATAATTCCCCGCAGATTTAAATTTATTTCTCTTAGCTTCGAAAGAAGGGTGAGGCCGTCCATACCGGGTATAGCCATATCTATAACCGCCAAATCCGGCTTTTTTTCTGCGGCAAGTTGCAGTGCTTCAAAGCCGGAGGATGCCCCAAAAACCTCATATCCCTGAACTTGAAGGGCTTCCTGGAGCATCCTCCTTACCCATATCTGGTCATCCACCACGAGAATTCTGTTTTTCCGCTCCATATACTACCCCCTTAACTGCCGGTCACAAGATCGATTACAACATCCGCATAAAAAATCCCCCGTTCATACCTGCCTGCCGCAATAATCTCGTCCCCTTCTTCTATATATTCGGCGATATTTTTTACACTTACCTCCCTATTGCCCTTCAAAAAGACGGTATCGCCACTATAATGAATCTCTGCAGTGGTTATTCTTCCTTGCTCGGTTTCGAATTCAACCACAATAACTTCTGCATCTTCATGCACGTATCTTGCAGTCCCCCGCACCACATTGAGAACTTGCCTCGCCGTCACTTCCATTTTTACTATTTCGTCGCCTTCCGCCTCGACCTCAACGTAAAAATTGGGTTTGATATCGGAAATCGTTACGGTTCTTCTATTCTGCGTTATTTTCGAATCCTTAGTTATCGTAAAGGTGTGCTCCGTTCCTTCACCGTCGGTAATAGTGATCTTTGAGACATCGGAAATCAAAATTTCCTTGACCACTCCGCTTACACTTCGCTTCATGCTCTTGGCTTCTATTTTTGAAACCTTCCTGTATTCCAGGTAAAGGGTAACTTCATCTTTGCTTTTTAGGCTCTTAAGGTCAGAGCTCTTGCCATTTCTCTTGACTTCCACGTCCTCTTTTACTTCGAAATCTTCAACGCCGCCGTCTTCCAGTTCTACCGTTATGACGGGATTTTTAGCAAGAAAACTTACACTCCTTACCGTCCCTTCCACTCTTTTTTCGGCACTTTCGGCCTCGATGTTGAATACTTTTCCGCCGTAAACCATCATCGTCACCATATCCCCGGGTAGAAGCTGTGAAAGTGAAGACGCCTTTTCGTCCTTCGTCACCCTAACGTCCGCATCTACAGGGAGGGTTTCGTTATCTTTGGTTTCTTCATTTTCTACAACTACATATCCGGCGACTATGGACCTTAATATGCCATTTACGGTTCTGTAAGTTACCTGTTGGGTTCCATCAGGGTTTTCCGATTCCGTCTCGCCGGAGAAGGCTTCTATGTACTGCGCGCTATTTCCATCCGCTATTATCCTCAATTTTACACCAGGCACTATATCTTTCAGCGTTATTTCGTTTAATGCGCCTTGCTGGTCTTTTTTATATATGCTGCACTCACTTCCTACAAAATAGGTCCTGAGCGTACCATCCGCCAGCCTCACATCTATATAATTTAAGAAATCCGTCTTTACGCTTTCAACTCTCCCGGTTATCATTCTGTCGTAAGTATCTATAAACTCGGCCATTTGGTTTAAAACCTTGGTCGACTGGGCACGGGTTATATCTTCCCTCGGCTTGAAGCTCCCGTCTCCAAAACCCGAAAGTATTTTCTTTTCTACGGCCAACTGAACGTATTTTCTTGCATCCAGCGGTATTTCATAGGTGTCTTTAAATGAAAGACTTATGGTTTTTATCAAATTTGCCTCGTTTTCAAGCCCCAAAGCCCTTACTGCAAAAACTGCTGCTTCGAACCTTTTTGTAGCATCTTCAGGCCTAAAATCGGCATAATCTTCACCCGATATTATTCCCTTTTCCAGCGCCACAGCTACATAACCCCGGGCCCACAGCGGAATCGAATGAACATTCGGAAATTGGGAAGGAAGAGTTTTGTTTTTGGCTTCACCTTCCAACCCCAAAAGCCTTACAATCATGGCGATAAACTCGACTCGCTTAACCGGGTCATCCGGTGCGAAAGAATCCTGGCTTTTCCCGGTTATCACACCTAAAAGGGTCATTTTTTCCACGTAGGGTCGTGCCCAATCGTATCTGTTGTCGGCTATGTCGGCAAATTTAATCGAAGCTGCAAAAACTCGATTAATGTCGGGAAAACTCATTAACACCAGAAAGACCGAAAGCAAGACCGCAAAAAACTTTTGGGCCCGGTTGGAGGGCTTCACGGATTCCATCTCCTTTCATTTTTTTCCTTTTGTCTATATATTCTACAAAAACCAAGTGATTCCTTCTTTTGAAGAAAAAAGGGCGATAAAATCGCCCTTTCTCCCGCTTACCCCGTTTTATGCTTTATTTTATCACTTTAATACTGATAGCCTCACCTTTTTTCGCCACAAGTTCGACATACGAACCTTCTTCCAAGTTCGAAAGCCCAGCCCGTTTTCCGCCAATCTCTATATATGTTTCGTCGGTCACGTCAAAGGTTAGGCTATTCTTATCGGTAACTACAAACCAATCATCAACCTCCAAAAGCGCACCTCTCATATATATGGAGGCACCCTGTTTTATTTCGCCCAAAACCACTATTTTCTTGCCGACATAATCCTCGAGTTTGTCGGCATCTCCTATCAACACGAACCTATCGTATTTGGTCTCTAGTTCCAAGTGCCGTCCCTCTATATCGCTTTCTTTCAAAACACCAACGTAACCCTTTTCTTCTTTATCGTAGGTGAATAAACTTACGGTTTGTTTTCTTTCGTCTACATCCACCACTACGCCTTTCGCCGTGGTGGTAATCTTCTTGGTTATAACCTGGATGAATACCACCTTGCCTTCTTCATTAAAGATTAGTTCCACTTCGTCGCCGGGCCCTATCTGTTCAATGTCGCCGTATTTGCCGTTAATATAAACCGGAATGTCTTCTTCCAAATCATAAGTGGCTGCTTTGCCCTCTTTGCTTATTGTAATTGTCATGTCATCCCGGTCCACCAAAACGACCACGAAGACGGATTCTTTCTCCCCATCTTCCTTCAGGAGCTCGTCAAGGCTGTTTATTATTACCGCTATTTCAGCTCTGCTTATGGCCTTGTTGGGTTGGAAAACGTGTCCCGGATACCCCTTCATCAAGCCTAACTCTACCATCACGCAAACGTACCCAACAGCATCGCTGGGTATGGCTTTCGCGTCTTTGAAGGAGAGTTTTTCATTCATGTACTGCTTTGCCTCGTCTTCTCTTCCCATAGCCCGGACGATATATTTTGCAACTTCGAATCTTTTTGCAGGCTCATTGGGGCGAAAGTTTTTAAGTTCCTCCGGCTTTACAATCCCCTTTTCCACCGCCAGGGCCAGGTAATAGTAAGCATCTTTCCACGGCAATTTTAACTTGGTTATATATTCGGGCAATCTGGCGTTGCGGTCTATTTCTCCTTCCCATCCCATAACCCTTAAAGCCATTATTATTGCTTCAAGATGGGTAACCGAATTTCTCGGCTTGAACCAACCTCCCGGGTACCCTTTCACGATGCCTTTGGCATACATCTTTTCAATAGAAAACCTGGCCCAGTCCCAATCTTTTCCTACATCCTTAAAACCGTGATTTTGTTTGGCTTCCGCCACCGGGGCAGTCAATGATACCATCAGCATCATTACAAGTAGCCCCGCAATGAATCTTTTCATGTTTAAATGCCTGGTTCAAAAAACTTGACTGTTTTTATCTTCAGCCAAGTCGGCCCCCGGACCAGGCTTTCGCCTCCTTTCCGGATATTTGATTTGCCCTCCGAGGGG
>JASUSP010000046.1 GCA_030446005.1 Tepidanaerobacteraceae bacterium
CCCATCTTCTACCTCTCCAAAGAGGGGAAAACCTTCCCTTGTGGTTACAAGGCCAACCTTAAATTGCTTTAAATCGGTGCGGCGTTCTTTGTTGTAGCCTCAGGTCGTTGGCAACAAAAAACGCAGAGGGTTTTGGGGCGTAGCTAAACATTTCAATTGCTTTTTCAAAACCGAACTCAATTTTAATTTCACCGTAGGCCACAAATTCATCCTTTATTCCAATGCCGGCTTCTTTCATGGCTTTAAAATAGCCCTGCTCTCTTTCCAAATTTACTTTCATTCTAGATGGCCCGAGCAGGCACGCTATATCTCTATGTCCCAGGTCTGTCAAATGTTTAGTAGCGATGTACCCTCCTTTGAAGTTGTTGGATAAAACCCTATCCACATATTGCGCATCGCAATCTATATCTCCCTCCAGAAGCACCACCGGTACTCCCGATTTGACAAGTTCCAACACGTTTTTGTCATCATCGTATGCTGCCGCTATTATAAAGCCGTCAACTCTTTTTTGCCTCAAAAGTCGAATGTAATCCGCTTCCTTTTCGCTCCTGTAATCGGTATTGCAAACGATTATATTGAATCCCAGAAAAGCTCCTGCATCTTCAACCCCTCTTGTTAGTTCGGCAAAAAAGGATTTGTGACATCGGGTATCAGCAAACCCAACGTCAAAATAGATTTTTTTGTCAGCGCGGAAGCTATCGCATTCGGTGAATAATCCAGTTCTTCCATCGCTTTTTTTACTTTTTCCCTAGTTTTTTCTGAAACAAGGTTGCTATTATTTATTACCCTTGAGACGGTAGCTATGGAAACCTTTGCTTTTTTAGCCACGTCGTAAATGGTGGCCGACATAATTCCACACCTCTATAAAATTTCTAAGCCGCCCATTTCATCGAGTTTCCATCATCGGCGTCAAAAAGGTGAATATTTTTTAAATCCAGGTGAACGTTTACCATATCTCCCATTTTTCCTTCAAAATCCTGACCCGTCAGGACTTTTATTCTGTCATTGCCCACCTTTACATCTACCAGCTTATCTTTTCCCAGGTGCTCAACTACAAATATCTCCCCTTTTATGGTGTTGGGGGCTTCGTTGCCAATCGACAGGTGCTCGGGCCTTATACCCAATATTACCCTCTCATCATTTTGTTTTTTCATATAATTCGCAGATATTTCTTTGGGGAGAGTTATCTCAAAGTCATTTCGTCTCAGTATTATTTTATCACCTTCAACATTAAAACCAACCTCGAGAAAATTCATCGGAGGATTGCCTATGAAACCAGCTATGAACATATTTTTAGGTCTCATATAAAGGTCTTCAGGCGTGCCGATATCCTGAAGCTTTCCTTTATTCATTATAGCTATCCTGTCGCTCATGGACAAGGCCTCTGCCTGGTCATGGGTAACAAAAACAGTGGTTATCCCCAATTCCTTTTGAAGCTTTTTAATTTCGGCCCTCATTGATATTCTCAAACTTGCATCCAGGTTTGAGAGAGGTTCATCCAGCAAAAGCAAATTCGGCTCTTTTACGAGCGCTCTTGCCAGGGCGACCCTCTGCTGCTGTCCGCCCGAAATCTGCCCCGGATACCTTTTTAGAAGGTGTTCTATTTGAAATTTCCCTGCAATTTCTTTTACTTTCCTTTCGATTTCTTTTTTCGGCAACTTTTTCAATTTGAGGGGAAAGGCGATATTTTCCTCAACGGTCATATGCGGGTAAAGGGCATAGCTTTGAAAGCACATTCCTATATTCCTGTCTTTTGGCAATACATCATTCACAATCTTGTCATCAAATAATATTTCTCCTGAATCTGGCTTATAAAGCCCTGCTAACATCAATAACGTCGTGGTCTTGCCACAACCCGACGGTCCCAGCAGAGCTACAAATTCCCCGTCTTTAATTGTTAAATTCAGGTTGTCCACCGCAGTAAAGTTGCCAAACCGCTTTACCACATCCCTCATTACGACTTCCATTCGCCTTCCCTCCTTTTCCAGTTTATCCCTTGATGCCTCCAAATTTTATCGTCATCAGCGACTTTTGTGAAATAAGGAAAAAGGCAATTACCGGGATCATGTAGAACAAGCCGGCTGCCGCTAATAACCCGTAATCGAGGAATCTGAAATCACCTATTAAATTTTTAAGGAATACCGCCAGAGTATAATTTTCACTGCTGAAAATAAAGGTGTAGGAATAGATAAACTCTGACCATCCAGCCAAAAAGGCAAATATAGCGACGGCCGCTATGCCGGGCTTTATCTGGGGCAAAATGATTTTATACCATGCCTGGAGTCTTGAACAGCCATCCATATATGCGGCCCATTCAATCTCCCAGGGTATTTCATCAAAAAAACCCTTTATCATCCAGGTAGCCATCGGCAATTCTAACGCAACTTTAATCAGCACAACTCCCGCAATCTTGTCTATCATACCGATATAATTTAATACATAATAAAGGGCAATTAAAAGAGCAACGCCCGGGAAAGCGTGAAGTATAATCGTTGTCTTTAGTATGAAATCCTTTCCGGGAAAATTCATTCTGGAAAGGGCATAGCCGGCCAGAAGGCTAATTAAAACTTCTAACAGGGTAATACTGCCCGCCAGAAGGAGGCTATTTAAAGTTATCGGCCAAATATTTTCGAATACCTTCGTGCCTATCGTTATCTCACTCCACAGGAACCTCCAGTTTTCCAAAGTAATACCTTTGGGCACAATCCCGAATTCCAGCTCGTCAGAAATCGAGCCTGAAAAAAGCCACAGATACGCAAATACTATCGGAAAACTCACTGCAGCTAACAATAAATAGATAGCTATCCTAGACGGCGACATGATTTTTATTGCTTTCATCACCAGCCTCACCCCTCATCCCGTCGACATTGCCCCTTCTCATTATCGCATCGTAGCCGAAGACCTTTAGCATTAAAATGGCGATTAACACTGCAATCAACACCAGAACCATCGAAATTGCAGCTCCGTAGCCAAACTCATAGTTGCTAAAAGCTTTGTGGTACGAAAAAAGCGACCACACTTCGCTTTTGTTGAGAGGCCCGCCGTCGGTGATAAGCAAAATGTACTCGTAAGAGGTTATAAGCGAAAGGGTCTGCCATATGGTCATGAACATTATGGGCCATTTCAAAAAAGGAATTATCACGTATCTTATAATCTGCCAATCCGAAGCACCGTCAACATTTGCCGCTCTAAAATAATCAACGGGTATGGATTTTATCGCTGCCGAAAACACAACCATTCCAAGCGAAGCGCCTATCAATCCGTTGGCTATTATTACAACTTTCATGGGATTATTTAGTATCCAATTTTGAGCAGGTATACCAAACAGTTTCCCCAAAAAGCTATTTAGCATCCCCGCCTCGGTGGGATCTAAAAACCACAACCACAACAGGGCGTAAACAACGGGAGGAGTCATCCTCGGCAGCATCCATATTGTTTGAAATAAAAGTCTGATGTTCTCGTTACGGATAAAATAACTAGTTGCAATTGCCAGCAAAAATCCGAAACCCACGTTGATAATCAGCGTAAAAAACACGTATTTTACCGTGTTTAGAACCACCGTTTTTACGCCGCTGTCCTGGAAAAACCTCAAATAATTTTCTAGCCCTACGAACTTCCATTCCAGTACATAATCCATGCTGGTCAAAGACATTACAAATGTCAAAGTCACCGGCACAAGGTAAAAAAGTATGATGAGGAACAAAAAGGGCCCCAAGAAAGGCAGTGCCCCTAAAAATTTGCGCAAACCTTCCATTGAAGCCTTTTTTGACGTCACGTTTTCGCATATTTCCATCTCTAATTGCCGCAATTGATACACCCCCTTGGACAATATAATCCGCCACTTTCAAAGTCGGCGGAAGGCGGAAATTCCCCTTCCGCCTTTAAGAGTTAATTTATAAAGATTATGTTCTTAATATCATTTCTTACCTGTTCTTCCAGCCATTTAACGGCCTGTTCGGGGGTGTTCTCTCCCATTTCCACAGACTGAATAGCTTTAAAGAAAGCATTGCTAAATTTCCCGAATTCCGGGTGGTTCGGCTGTACAGTGGTGTATTCCAGCATGTATTGAACATCGTTTAAAAATTTATTTTCTTTATATGCCTGCTCTTGCGCTGCAGCAGGGCTTATAACAAGGTGACCGGAATTTACCGCATGCTTAACGTTATACTTAGGCTGCGACGCAATTGCAATCAGCGCAAAAGCCAGGTCAGGATGTTTTGTGTTGCTGTTTATCACGTACATGTACGGTTGAGAAAGGGTAACGGGCTTACCGCCGCTGGTAGGAGCCGGTATCAAGGCATATCCCATATTTTCAAACATGTAATCTTCTGTCAATTTCCCCAATTCACTGTGATATTCAACCTGCTGGTACTCGCCCCAGTGCCAGGTTCCTCCGTACCAGAAAAGGACGTTGCCTTCCACCCAATCTTTGTGAATTTGCCGCCATTCCATCGAAGTCATGCCGGACGGAAGGACCTTGTCCTTTTGCGCAATCCTGTAAAAGTAATCCAAGGTATCTTTCAAAGCCTTTCTATCAAAAATCAGCTTACCCGTATTCTCATCGTATAACTTTCCGCCGAAAGCATGTATGAAGGTGATAAAATCCGCACCGTTGTTAGGTCTGTGATATATTCCGGCTTTTGCAACACCTTTTTCAACAGCTTCTTTTGCTACTTTCGTCATGTCTTCCAGCGTAAATTCGCTGTTTTTAATCTTCTCAGGCAAAGATGCAATTTCTTCGTCTGACCATCCGAGCTTTTTTAGAATATCTTTTCTGAAAAACAACACTCTGGCCTCGGTATCCTGTGGAACTCCGTAAATCTTCCCATTCCACTTAGCCGCATCCCATAAATTTTGATATATATCCCTTACATATTTGCCCCACTCGGAGTTATTTATGAAATCATCCAGCTGTAGAATATAGCCGCCCTCTGCCATCATGGCTATATCCGCATGGCTTATGGTTCTTACGTCGGCTCCCTTCCCAGACTTGTGAGCCAACATAAATTTCTTGTTGTATTCTTCGTAACCAGAAGAAACATGATTTACTTTGACTTCCACTCTTCTATTGTCGCCCTTTTCCTCAAGAATCCTGTTAAGCTCCTGAGCTGCTTCCTGCAAGTTCGTCGACCTCGTCGAATCCGCCGGTGAACCGTAAGATTCAACTTCAATCACAACGGTTTCAACTTTACCTTCTGCATTGCTAGGCTGGTTCCCTTTAGAACACCCCGACAACAACAAACTCAAAGTTAGAGCGATTATAAGACCGATGCTTAAAAATTTCTTCATATCGCAGAACCCCCTCCTAGCAATAATATTTTAATGGTGGAAATCAGTGTTTTTTAAATTATGTAAGCAGTTACAATTTATCGCAAAAAAATACGGGTTATATAACCCATTAAATATTATAATACGCTCCTGACGCAGTCATCAACTTTATATATGGGATTAAACCGTCATTTTCTCCCTTTTCAGATATTCCATCGCCGTTTCAAGGTCATCCACTCTGAAAACCACCAGGGCTTTGCCGGGCGTTTCTCCGGAAAAAGCATACATGTACTCCACGTTTATGTTTTGTTCGCTCAAAAGTTTCAGGATTTTCTGCATTTGCTGAAAAGGAGAATCGCATACCTCAATTGCAATTGCATTCGTTATTTTTGCTGCATAACCTTTTTCCTGCAGGATTTTCAAAGTTTTTTCCGGTTCATCCACTATTAACCTCAAAACACCGAAATCCGCAGTATCAGCTAGCATGAGCGCCCTTATTTTTACGTCATTTTCCGCAAGGACCGACGTTACCGAATAAAGTCTCCCCGGAGTATTTTCCAAAAATACAGATAATTGTTTGACCAGCAAGTTAATCCCTCCTAAATTTTTCTTTTATCGATTACCCTCTTGGCCTTTCCTTCGCTACGTTCAAAGGTCTTCGGTTCCACCAATTTTACTTTGACCGAAATTCCAAGAGTGCTTTCAATTTCATTTTGAATCTTTTTGCTCAATATTTCAAGGGACTTCACATCATCTGAAAACATTTTTTCCGAAACTTCCACCTGAACTTCCAGAATGTCCAGATACCCTATCCTATCTATAACTAGCTGATAATGGGGTTCGGTCTGCCCTATTTCCAGGAGAACGTGTTCTATCTGCGACGGAAAAACGTTTACACCTCTTATTATGATCATATCGTCAGTTCTACCTTCGATTCTGCCGATTTTAACGCTGGTTCTACCGCAAGGACAAGGTTCTTCTATAATCCTGGAAATGTCCCCGGTCCTGTAGCGTATCATGGGAAGAGCCTCTTTAGTAAGGGATGTAAAGACTAACTCTCCCCTCTCTCCGGGAGGCAAAATCTCTCCTGTTTTTGGATCGATGACTTCTACGATAAAGTGGTCCTCGTGAACGTGCAGGCCGTTTTTATACGGGCACTCTATTGCAACTCCCGGCCCTATTATTTCGCTCAACCCGTAGATATCTATAGCACTTATATTTAACCTTTCTTCGATTTCCCTCCTCATATTTTCGGACCACGGTTCGGCCCCGAAAATTCCTATCCTCAATTTTAATTCATCTTTTGAAATCCCCATCTCTTCGATAGTTTCCGCGATATGAAGCGAATAGGAAGGAGTGCAGGTCAGGACCGTCGTACCGTAGTCCTTCATAATCATGACCTGCCTTTTTGTATTCCCCCCGGATACTGGAATTATCGTAGCCCCTATTTTCTCTGCTCCATAATGTATTCCAAGTCCACCGGTAAAAAGCCCGTATCCGTATGCATTTTGTATCACATCGCTTTTATGGACCCCTGCGGTAACCAGGGTTCTTGCCATAATCTCGGACCAAATATTAATGTCATGCCTCGTATATCCAACAACGGTCGGTTTTCCCGTAGTCCCGGACGAAGAATGAATCCTTATAACCTCGCTCAGCGAAACGGCAAACATCCCGTAGGGGTAATTTTCCCTCAAGTCCTTTTTCGACGTAAAGGGCAGATTTCTCAAATCCTCTAGAGATTTTAAATCTTCCGGCTCAAATCCAATTTCTTGCATAATCCTCCTGTAATGGGGTACGTTATGATACGCCCTTTCCAAAGTCTGCCTTAATCTTTCCAGCTGTAACTGTTTAATTTCGTCTCTTGGCATGCACTCGTACTTGGGATTCCAATACATCGCCCAAACCTCCCAAATTATTATTTTTGGTAAACAAAAAAGCCTTTCATCCCATGGGACGAAAGGCTAAGCTCCGCGGTACCACCCAAATTGGCTTTTAAGCCCGCTCGTTTTCGGGCACGGACCACTACCTCGATGCCCTATTGCTTTAACGGTCAAATCCGTTCGGACCTACTTCATTTCAGCCCGAAAGCTAGGAAGCGAACTTCGACTACTTGCGCCTGGAAACGCTCTCAGTCTCCGGCGTCCCCTCCCTGTAAAGCGCGGCCGTAGTCTACTTTCTTCCATCATCGCTTTTACTATTTTAAATTTTCTATTGGAGCGTATTATACCACGCAATCAACTTATATGTCAATATATTCAGGATTGTTTCCTTAAGTCTTTTACCCTTTTCGCCTTTCCTTCAAACCTCGCAAGACTCTTGGGTTCAACGAGTCGTACATTTACATCAATCTGAAGCACGGATTTCAATTTGGAACGCACGGTTTCTTTGAGTTCTTCCAGCAGCCGGTGTTTTTCCAGCATCTCGGGGTCGGCGAGCTCCACGTTTACCGTCAATTCATCGAGATAGCCCTTTTTTGTTACGATGATTTCGTAATGAGGTCCTATTCCCTTTATTCCCATCAGGACGCTCTCTATCTGAGAAGGATAAACATTAACTCCGCGAATTATCAACATATCGTCGGTCCTTCCCTGCACCGGGCTCATGCGGACGAAAGTCCTTCCGCACTTGCACGGTTCGGGATTCAAGCTGGTTATATCTCTGGTCCTATATCTTAAAAGCGGCATAGCTTCTTTCGTTAGGGTAGTTATCACTAGTTCTCCTTTTTCCCCGTAGTCGAGATTTTCTCCGGTATCCGGATCTATAATCTCTACCAAAAAATGATCTTCAGCTATGTGAAGTCCCTCTTTAACGTGGCATTCCCCAGAAACACCCGGGCCAATTATTTCGCTCAAACCGTAATTCTCGGTAGCGACGATATTGAACCTTCGTTCTATTTCCCTTTTCATTTCCTTAGTAGAACCTTCGGCGCCGAATAATCCCAGGCGGAGTTTTAGTTCACTACTTTTTATTCCCATTTCATCCGCTATTTCAGCCATGTACAGAGCGTACGAGGGTGTACTTACCAGAACCGTCGAGCCGAAATCCTTCATTATCCTTATCTGGCGTTCCGTATTGCCGCTGGAAATCGGAATAACCGTCGCTCCGATTTTTTCCAAGCCGTAATGGAGTCCGAAAGCTCCGGTAAAAAGACCGTAGCTGAATGCTATTTGCGCTATATCCTCTTCGCGGACTCCGGCCATAAAAGCTATCCTCGCCACCAATTCGGCCCAGGTCTCTATATCTTTCCTTGTGTAACCGACAACCGTCGGTTTCCCGGTGGTCCCCGAAGATGCGTGAATTCTCACAACCTTCCTTAGCGGAACTGCAAACATTCCATAAGGATAGGCTCCTCTTAGGTCATCTTTAGTTGTAAAGGGGATTTTTGTTATATCTTTCAGCGTCTTGATGTCTTCCGGCCTTAGACCCCTTTCATCGAACAATTTCCTGTAAAAAGGGACATTTTTGTATGCGTAATCAACTGTGTTTCTCAGTCTTTCCAACTGTAATTCTTCCAGTTTAACTCTCCCAAGTGCCTCGATTTTACTGAAAAGCATTTTTTGTCTAACCCCCTACTTTATACTTTATATAAATCAAAAGCTCGCCCCTGCAGGGACGAGCTTCTCTCGCGGTACCACCCTTTTTGATTTGCCGGAAAATATTTCCCGGACAAATCCCCTCCATCGTATAACGCACTGATGCGGCCTGGCCTACTCAATTTCAGCCTGCGGTTCGGGAATGTACTTCACCGTATGCGCTTGCCGGTTCGCACCACCCACCGGCTCTCTTAAAGCGAACATGCGGCTACTCTTTCCCTCATCACCTTTATCTTTTTAACTTTTTAAAGTTTATTTTAATAATAGCTTTTCCTTTTGTCAACTCAAAAAATTCGATATACTAAAATTAAAACCCTGAAAGGCTGGGATTAGATGAAAAGGCGAATCGTGGAACTCGACCTTTTTCGCGGAATAGCGGTAATTCTCATGGTGATGTTCCACGGGGTATTTGACCTTTCGTATTATTTCGGACTGGATATAGATTATTCCGGCGGTCTTTGGTATTACGAAGGAAAGCTTTCCGCCCTTATGTTCATTTGGATAGCCGGCATCGCTTCATACTTCAGCCGAAATCCCTGGCAAAGAGGTATAAGGCTGCTTTTATTCGGCATGGCAATAACAGCCGCAACTTACTTTTTAGACAGAACAAACTACATCAAATTCGGTATCCTTCACTTTTTGGGCACATCCTACCTGCTTTCGGTTTACTTTAAAAAGATTAGCTCTTTCATGTTGGTCCTTTTAGCAGCAGCCATCTTTGGGGCAGGCACTTACTTTGACTCCATCACAGTCCAAAACCCGTACCTCTTCCCGCTGGGAATTACCGCCCCTTATTTTTCGTCCCTGGACTACTATCCACTCATTCCGTACTTCGGTGTATTTCTTTTAGGGATGGCTTTTGGAAGAAGTTTTTATGCGAAAGGCTATAGAGTTTTCGGCAACCTTGGAGAAAATTTCCTCTCGCTTTTGGGCAAACATTCGCTTTTTATTTATTTAGTGCATCAACCAGTAATTTTGCTATTTCTCATTATCGCCCGAAAGGCAGGAATCCTCTAATATTACAAGTCTGTTACAAAAAAGGAAAAATATCCTTACGGCTAGAATTAAGGTAATTAAAGACATACTTAAATTATTTCACAAAAGGAGCTGGATATAAAATGCCGCACTTTTTGCGAAAGTCTCCAGCGGTTGATGCAAAGAGATTTTTGGCAGTCCTTTTAATTTGCCTTGTGTTTACTAGTTGTACCTTTTATGCATTCGCCCAGGAAGTGGTTCTTCACGAAGAGTCGGTGAACTTCCCCGTAACCCGGGGAGTTTCTTACGAAGGCAGGACCATATTTACCTCATCGGGCTGGCAAAAAGTACACATCCTCACGATAGATTTGACCTCGGAAAACGTGGACATAGATGCCATAATGAATAAAAAGGGCCTTTCCGAGCGGCAAATCTTGAGCAAAATGGTCTCGGAAAACGGAGCCGTGGCGGGTATAAACGGCGACTTTTTCATAATGGCAAACCCGTCGTCCCCCATCGGAATACAAATTACCGGAGGTAAACTAATTTCTTCGCCTTCCAACAGGGACGATATGGCATCCTTTGCCCTAACTTATGAAAAAATTCCGCAGATTTTGAGATTTGAATTTGCCGGAAGGGTAATCGCACCCAACGGCACATTCACCGATGTGGGCGGTGTTAACAAACTCGGAAACGGGTACGGTAAAATAATGATTTACACCCCGGAATTCGGCAAAACAACACCGCAGGTGCCGGCAACATCGCCGGAACTTACCTACGCAGTGGTGAAGGAGGGCAGAGTCGTCAGTATTTTTGACGGCAGGTCCGCCGAAATCCCCGAGGGGAGTATCGTTTTGGCGGGTGGAGGCGGAGCTTCCTCATTTTTGAAAAACAACTTTTTCATCGGGGATGAGGTAAAGATAGAGCTCCATGTAACTCCGGATATTTCCAATCTCAAAATGGCTTTGGGAGGCGGAGCCATCCTCGTTGACAACGGCAAAATACCGGCCGGCTTTTCCCACAACATCGTGGGACAACATCCGAGAACAGCAGTGGGTTTCACAAAAGACGGCAAAAAATTGATACTCGTGGTGGTGGATGGGAGGCAGGCCCAGAGCAGAGGCATGACGCAGGACGAATTAGCCCGCCTTATGCTGAGCCTCGGGGCTTACAACGCCCTAAATCTCGACGGAGGCGGCTCTTCCACCATGGTGGTGAGGGAACCGGGCGAAAAATCCCCCCGTGTTATAAACAACGTGTCTGAAAAGACCGAAAGGCCCATAGTAAACGGAATCGGTATCTTCCCCCGGCTTTCTTCTTCCGGAAAAGTTTACGGATTCAAAATCACAGCCAGTTCTTTCAACATACCTAAAAACGGCCGCCGGGTCTTCGAAATAAAAGCTTACGACGAAAATTACAGCCCCGTTGACGTGGACCCGGGCCTCGTTCGCTGGGAGGTCACGGGAGATTTGGGAACATTTGAAGGCAACGTATTTTACGCGCGAAAAACCGGAACCGGCACCGTGACGGCCTCCATAGGCGACATCAAAGCTTCCGCGCAAGTAAGAGTTCTGGGGGATACGGTGGATATAATCGTGGAGCCCGACAGGATTCAGCTTTCACCCGGGCAAAAAGAAGCCTTCAGAGCATACGCGGTTGACGCATCCGGTTACAAAGCTCCCATAGAACCTGAAGACATAAAATGGGAGGTAATAGGGGAGGGAGGCTATTTTGAAAACGGAAGCTTTGTGGCGCCTCAAACTCCCGGTGCAGCTGCCATTATCGCGAATTTTTCTAACATCAAAGCAGGTGCCCTTGTAAAAATCGGAGAATCGAGCCGGTTCGATGAATCGCTACTTCCCTCTAAAGCACCGCGCATCGACGGTGCAAATGCTCCTTTTAAAAAGGGCGGGTTGACATTCGGAGTTTTTGGGGACCTTTTACTAGAAGCCAATTACAATCCCGCTTACCTGAAAGCTTTTAACCTGGCGCGCACAGTATTCGACCGCCAAAAGACATCCTTTAACGTCATCGCCGGGCGCCTTTACGGTACCGGGACCCCACCCGAAAATGCAAAATCTTTGCCGCCTCTGGATAAATTCTTGACGGCCAATACGGGCTATCTAGTCCACAAGGCGAACGATACCCTGTTTGTATTTTTAGATGCTTCGAAAGGCAGTATAAGGTTGACGGACCCAACCCAGTGGATTAAGCTCAAAGAAGATGTAAAGTCCGCAGCATCCAGGTACAACAACCTCGTAGTCGTGCTAGACAGGGCGCCTTCAAACTTCCAGGACCCGCTAGAGGGCGAGCTTCTTAAAAAAGTCCTGTCCGAAAACAAAGCTTCGTTCAAGAATATCCTGGTGCTATGCGGGGGAGCAAAAAAATTTGCCTCCAATATGGAAAACGGGGTAAAATACATAAGCGTTCCCGGTGTAAACGCGGAAGAACCCGCAGCGCTGATATTTAACATTCAAGAAAGCAAAATATATTACAGGGTCATCCCCTTAATCGAAAATATAGTATCGGAAACTCCGGCTGTCAAAAGAGGTATTCCTAGCCGCTTGAAACTTTTTGGAATTTCCCCGACAGGCTTTAAAGTTCCCTTAGGGTATCCTTACGCGGTAGAATATAATATAACTCCCGCCGGAGTGGCAAACCTGGATGCAAAAACCCTTGAAATTAATGGAAAAAAAGCCGGTGAAATTGATATCACAGTAAAAACCGAAGTTTTCACTGGAAAAATAAAACTTGCCGTTTCCGACATTGCCGTCAAGGTAAACGGCAAGGAAATTGCCTTCCCGGACCAGCAGCCGTATATCAATGCAGAACAGCGCACCATGGTGCCCGTCAGGTTCGTTTCTGAAAGTCTGGAGGCCAGAGTGCAATTGGACGCCAAAGGGAAGCAGGTAATTATAGAAAAAGATGGAAATAAAATAACCCTCAAGGTGGGCGAAAAATCCGCCGTCGTTAACGGAAGGAAGGTCACTTTCGACACCAAAGCCGAACTCAAAAATTCCAGAGTCATGGTTCCGTTGAGATTCATAAGTGAGGCCCTTGGAGCGAAAATTACTTGGGACGGCGCGTCAAGAACTGTTGAAATAACGGCAAAATAGATAAATGTAAGTAACCCAAAAAAACCTCCTTTCATATATTATAACTAGAAAATTCGAAAGGAGGTACCGCAATGAGCGGTGGATTCTTCCACGACAGCAGAGCGTTTATAGTATTTTTGATACTGATTCTCCTCCTGCTGGGTGATAGGGGCAAGGGACTTTAATGAAGGGATCTCGATGTGAATAAGAGCCTGGCTTTCGCCCGGCTCTTATTTTTCAGGATATCAGCATGAAAAACATTTCTTCATACATCTGGAGCTTCTGGGCAACCACTGGCTCCAATTCCGGAGGAATTTCCGGATGGTCATTTTTGTATTCGGTCCCAGGTCTTATAATACTTGGATTTAAACGGAGGAATTTCTCCTAACTTAATAAAGCTCTTGCCCGAATTTTCATCTTTTGGAGCCTCTTCCCCGGCATTGCTGTAGTAAGCATTCTCGGCCACATACCGGGTTACGGCCATGTAATTTTCTACATTGACCGAATTTAAAGTGATGAGGCTTTTGTCAAAATCAATTATGAAAGGAAAACCAAACCTCCCTTCCCCAAAACAGGGCGGGAGGCTTTCTAAAGATTTTTAGCTCAACTTTATCAATTCGTATTCTCTAGTACCCATCCCCAGCTTTTCAGCATATTCCAGCTGCACAAGGCCGTCAGCTTCCGGATGCGCGGCTTTAAATTTGTCCTCTCCGGGCTTTAAACCCCGGCCTTTTTCTCCCAAAATGCTGTTGGCATGGCCGTACTGTTCCGTTACCAGGTCGTAGCTCGCCTGGTCTATCGCCACCGGGTCGAAGGACGCAAGTATGCCTATATCGGGCACCATAGGCGCATCGTTCCACGGCGTGCAATCGCAGAGAGGTGTCACGTTTATAACGAAATTCATGAAAGCTATCCTTCCTTTTTTTGTCACGAAGGCACCGTAAGCGTACTCAGTCATCCTCTCTATGAACTCCCGGTTGTCACTCTCCCACCGGGGCTTTATCACGCCGAAATAGCACATTGAAATGCACTCACCGCAGCCGATGCATTTTTCAGGGTCTATGTAGGCCGCACCATCCACAAGAGTGATTGCGTTTTCCGGACAATTGTTTATGCAGGAAAGACATCTTCTGCATTTTTCCCCTACCTCCGGCTTTAACGTGGAGTGCTGCCGCTGTTTTCCCGCAGCCGGAGCGCACCCCATGGCAAGGTTTTTTATAGCTCCTCCGAATCCAGCCGTTTCATGGCCCTTAAAATGGGACATCACTATCATGGAGTTTGCGTAATAAATGCCAGAAGCAATTTTTACCCTTTCGAAATGCTTTTTTCTTATTTCCACTTCCACCGAATCCTTGCTCACTATTCCATCGGCGATTATGACGGGCGCCCCGACTACCGCGTAAGCGAAACCGTTTTCTATAGCGCTCACCACATGGTCCACACCGTTGCTCCTCGAACCTTTGTAAAGGGTATTTGTATCGGTGAGGAATGGCTTCGCTCCTTTGCTTTTTATTTTTTCCACCACCTGTCTCACAAATACCGGATTTATGTATGCTGTGTTGCCCCTTTCTCCGAAATGAATCTTTATTGCCACCAGGTCGTTCGGTGAAATTATATTTTCAAAACCAGCGGCATCGAAAAGCCTTGCCACCTTGGACGGGAGGTTCTGCGACCGCCTTTTTGCCCGCATGTCATAAAAGTAAACCTTCGATCCCATTTCAAATTAACCTCCATTTCAACAATGTACTTCTCCTTATTATCCATAGAAAATATTATATCAAATCTCCGGGGCAAATTTAGCAACGTAAAAAATTTTACCCGCACCCCTTTCAGGTACGGGCATGACTTTTGAAGAGGTCAATTTTCCCTATACAAAGCTAAACAATCTATAGCTTTGTTAGGTACTCATTGTGCAGACCCCAACGAGCACTATACTGTCGGAGCCGACGGCTACCTCCATCACCGTCTAGCTGCCCGACACCCCATTATGGGGAGGCCCACATTCCCCCGGCTTCAGGCTTTCGGCTGCCGGGCTGCTTCCCGGCGTTTTCCGTCCCTCGGGCTTTGGCCCTAAGGCACATACCGGGAGGGGGAGTTACCCCGCCTACCCGCCGCCCCTTAACCCCCACCACAGGGTGTTACCGGACTCCCGGGTAGCCCGGCAGGGAAGAGCGGCAGGCTTTAAACCTAGCAATTAGGACGAGTTACCGAACATGAAAGAGAGCCATTCTTCAGGGTTCCACCCGGAAATCATATGGCCGTTCCTTACTGCCAGCTTTCTCGCCGCCCTGAACAGTCCGTAGAGCTTGCCCCAAAGCTTGAAATGCTGCCATCCTTCCTTTGGCGACAGCCTATTCAGGATCTCTTTGGGGACCTTCTCGGTAAAGCCCAAAGCTCTCCTGGCTATTACAAAGGCGGCACCCTGGTGAGCGGAAAGGCCGTAATCCCGTGAGTATTTGAAGTAACCGATAAGCGAAGTAAATCTGGCGGATACGGTAAAGACTGCGACACCCCTCTTCCTCAAGGCCACGACGATCCGGTTGAACAGGAGCCTCTTGCAAAAGTTGTGGGTGACACGGTTGAAGAGGCGGTTGGTGTCGTGGTCCTGGGCAAAGGACAGCTCTTCCAGGGCTACCTGCTTTATACCCAGCAATTCCAGCCATTCGGCTATGTCTTTA
>JASUSP010000047.1 GCA_030446005.1 Tepidanaerobacteraceae bacterium
GCATCTTTACTTTTACGGCAAAATTAAAAGCTTCAGAGTGCCTTATTCTAAGATAGTTTCATTTACACCTTATTCAGATGGTATTGGAATCCAAAGGGACGCTGCAAATGCTAAACCACAAATTTTTGTGACAGGTGATGGATGGTTTGTGTACAATCTTGTGATAAATTTGGCGAGAGAACAGTTAAATTGATTCGATGAATCACTAAAGGAACTGATTGAAGAAAATTGGCGTGATTGCTGTAAAATGGTGTACTTCCTTCTTTGACACTAATTTTTTGAATGCTCCTTTGGACTTTAATTATAATCCTAATAGTATTCTTATTTTATCTTCAAGTTCATTTAATTTTTCTTTTGTTATTATACCAATTCTTTTAATTAACCTTTCTTTTGAAATAGACCTTATATCTTCCGGTTTTGCATACGATAATGTGTCAAGCCCACCTTCTTTGGGAAGTATTTCAACATGAAGTGATATATTTTTATTTTTAGACGTAATAGGGACGACAATTACTAAATCTGCAGGACAGGAATTGAATTCATCGACTGAAATAACGATTGCCGGTCTAATACCATGTTGTTCGTGACCACGTGTAGGATTTAAATCTACCAGCCAGATTTCACCTCTTTTAGGATTCATCTTTATTCCTCCAGGTCTTCCAAAGTATTATCCCATAAATTTCTTTCTTCTATTTCTTCCTTCCAAAGCTCTTTATTAGATTTTAGGTTAGCAAAAGCTTTTGCTGTATTTTCTAATAGAATCTTTTTGTTATATTCTTTTATGGCTTTTTCAATTATACTTTGCATCGATTCTTTGAGTTCTAGTGACAATTTTTTTATTACCTCATAAGTGGATTTATCGATTCTAACAGTAGTGGTCTTATTCATACATAACACCCTCCTTTTGTAGATTATTATGTCTACATTATAGTATAAGTGTTTGAAAAATGCAAGCTAAAGGGGGCGACAAAAATGTACACCTGTGCCCACTGTGCCGCTTTTGCCTGCAGGTCCGGAGACCTTACGAAAGCTCCCAAAAACTGTCCCTGCCTTGAGGAAGGCAGGGATGAAATATTGGAGAAATATTTTTCGGATGAAAACCAAAAGTTGGCTTATTTTTCGGCATTGCTCGAAAGCGAAGGTTACTGCAGGTGGACGAGGATAGAAGAGATAATGGAGTTTTCTCGAAAATGCGGGTTTAAGAATCTGGGATTGGCTTTCTGCATAGGCCTGAGGCAGGAAGCGAAAATGGTAACTGAGATTTTCAAAGCCAACGGCTTTGAGGTAAATTCGGTGGTGTGCAAAAACTGCAGCATCCCCAAAGAGAATATAAAGATAAAAGAGAGCGAGAAAGTGCGGCCTGGGACTTACGAGCCCATGTGCAACCCCGTCGGGCAAGCCTTTTTCTTAAACAAGGCCGAGACGGATTTGAACATAATTTTGGGGCTCTGCGTCGGCCATGATTCGCTTTTCATAAAATACTCAAAGGCGCCGGTGACCGTGCTGGCGGTTAAGGATAGAGTTTTAGGGCACAATCCACTAGCTGCCGTCTACCTCTCTAACGGGTATTACAAAGACAAGCTTTTTCCGCAAAAATAGAAAAAGCTAGGAATAATTTTGATTTGCTTAAAAGTTAAGTTATGCCGTTTTGTCCAAATATATTTATATTCCCGCGAATACCGGCTCAAGATCAATTACGAGATCCGGGAAAATAGAGACTTTTATTTTATCTTTGTCGCTATACAATTCAGGCCGGCCATATCTTTTATTTTCCTGCAGAGTAAAAACACTAACGAATTTCCCATCGGGATCTACTATCCAGTATTCCTTTACGCCGACTTTCTCGTATTTATTAAACTTAAGCAACCTATCTTTCCGTGATGTAGACGGTGATGTTACCTCAATTATAAGATCAGGAATGCCGTAATAACCGGTACCTTTAAGCCCCTCTTTGTTACATATAACAACTATATCAGGTTGAAGGACGTTTTTTGTATCCTCATCTTTCTCATTTTCTTCCGGAAGCCTTAAATCAAAAGGAGCTGTAAAAACCATGCAAGACTTACCTCTAAGATAATCGGCAAACTGTCTTGCCAATTCTAAGACGACAGCCTGATGCTGCCATGCAGGAGCAGCCTGCATATAGGCTATGCCATCAATGATCTCCCAACGTTCATCGTCTGGCCATGTCAGATAGTCGGCATAAGTATATTTTTTGCTTTCCTCAGGCGAGGGCATCAACTTCATCCTCCTTTTTTATGTTATTTCCAAAGTGCAAACATAATATAAATTAACAAACTTCAACAATTACTTCATTTTCATCATAAGTTATCCAATCGCTGAAGCTTCCTATGTACACCCTTGCTTTTATTCCAAGCTCATCCAAGGTGAAAAAGTTAAATGTGGCATCTATACCGGAACCGCAGTAGATGATTATATCTTTCTTTCCTTTCAAAGGTGAAAATCTTTCTTTGAGTTCTTCTATATCTTTTAGTTCGCCGTTTTCCTTCAAGTTTTCTTTCCAGAAAAAGTTTACTGCGGAAGGAATATGGCCTTTTTTAAAATCGATGGGCTCTACCAAGCCTTTGAATCTTTCAGGCATCCTGGAATCGACGATAGCGGCATCCTCTTTGCCTATAGCCGCCCTTACGTCGTTTACATCAGCTACCAATTCCAGGTGAAACTCGGGGGAAAAATCGGATAAACCCTTATATTCATTATCACCGCTTCCTTTTTCCAGAGGATAACCTTTATCCATCCACCTTTTTATTCCGCCGTTGAGGATGAAATTTTTTTCATGGCCTATTAGCCTGAGCATAAAGCAAAATCTTGAAGCGGATGCGATTTTTTGTTCATCATAGGCAATTACAATTGTATCGCTTCCAATACCGAGGCTTCTTACCGTTTCGGTAAATTCTTCTAAATTCGGAAGGGGGTGTCTCCCACCGTGCTTTCCTTTTGGCCCTGAAAGATGTTCTTCTAGATCAATAAAGCGGGCATTCTTTATATGTCCTTCTTCAAAAACCTTTTTGCCGTATTTTTTATCAAAAAGATTGCTTCTCACATCGAAAATCTTTACGTTCTCGTTATCGTTGTTTTCGTAAAGCCAGTCAACCGAAACGAAGTTTTTCATTTAAACGCCTCCTTGTTTTTACGTTAAATTTGTTTGCAAAACCACTATAATTTATTGCTTATTAAGAATATACCACATCACCTCACAATTTTAAAATAAAATTGCAAAGCGGTGTAAAACGCACCGTTGGAATATAGATCAAAGAAAGAATCGGGGTGATGGAATGTCCTTAAAAATTACCTTTTACGATGGTGTGGGCTGCATCGGGGGCAATAAGATCCTTCTGGAAGATGAAGAAAACGCTATTTTTCTGGACTTCGGCACCAACTTCAAGGCGGAAGGCATGTTCTTCGACGAATTTTTAGGTCCCAGGAGTGGCTTTGGATTTTACGACCTTCTCGCCCTGGACA
Source organism: Tepidanaerobacteraceae bacterium (assembly GCA_030446005.1). Taxonomy (GTDB): domain Bacteria; phylum Bacillota; class Thermosediminibacteria; order Thermosediminibacterales; family Thermosediminibacteraceae; genus Fervidicola. Next base: position 3,484 of record JASUSP010000047.1, read on the forward strand.
TTCTGCCGCCGCTGGAAGGCCTTTACAGAACTGACCTCGAATATCCCGGCGTGTGGGAAAGATATTCTTCCCATCCGCGGTATCGAAAGACCGAGGTCCAGGGAATCCTACTTTCCCACGCCCACTACGACCACTGCGGGCACCTTTCGTACGTCCGCGAGGACGTCCCGGTGATAACGAGCCTTACAGCAGCCGTTATTTGTAAAGCGCTGCAGGACACGGGAGGCGGAAACCGCCTGCAGGAGATATGCTACATAAATCCCCGGGAATACAAGGACGGCCTTTTGCAGACGGGCCATTACAAGTCCACAGCTTTCAAACAGAGGCGGTATAAAATCCTTGGAAAAGATTTTATTCCTGAGAGCGCCTGTACTTTTTGGGAAAATTACGACCACTCGCGGAAACTGGAGTGCTGCAAACTGGAAGCCGGAGGGAGCGAAGCAAAAATTGGTGATTTTACGGTGAAAATCTGGCCGGTGGACCACTCCATACCCGGCGCAAGCGCTTTTGGCGTAAAGACTTCCGAAGGGTGGATAATATACACCGGCGACCTCAGGCTCCACGGGAAGAATGCGGCGTTGACCAGGCGTTTTTTCGAAGAGGCGGCAAAGCTCGAGCCCGTGGCCCTTATATGCGAGGGGACGCACCCCGGGACGAAAAAGCCCGTCACCGAAGGAGAAGTTGCCGCAAATTGCTTTGACGTGGTTTCAAAAGCCGGAGGGCTTGTTGTGGCGGATTTCGGCCCGAGGAACGTCGAGCGCCTGCTTTCGTTCCTCGAGATAGCCGGGAAGACGGGAAGGCAGCTGGTTCTCACTGCCAAGGACGTATACCTGCTAGAGGCTTTGAAAGCGGCGGAGGAGGATGGAGTGCCCGACCCGCACGCTGACGGCAGGATAAGGATGTATGTAAAGCCAAAATCCCGCATGGAAAAATGGGAAGCGGCCCTCCTCGAAAGGATGCCCATCGATAAGACCGTTACGGCGGAGGACATAAAAAAAGACCCGGGAAGTTACCTACTTTGCTTTTCGTACTACGACTTTCACGCATTTCTGGACATACAGCCGGAGGGCGGAACGTACATATACTCTTCCAGCGAGGCCTTCGATGAGGAGATGCTCATAGACCACCAGCGGGTGAGGAACTGGATAGACTACTTCAGATTTGAGCTTTACGGGACTTTGGGTCGGGATAGGGAAAGGTCGGGCTTTCACGCCAGCGGCCACATCCACGGCCCCGGGATAGAGGAGATGGTGGAGACGATAAAGCCGAAGGTTCTCATTCCCGTGCACACCGAAGAAATGGAATTTTTCTCTTCTTTCGACAGCATCTGCAAAGTTACTTGGCCTGAAAAGGGAAAGACAATAGCGGTGCGTGCTAATTCTTGAAGGAAGCTGAGCTAGCGTTTTCAACTTTGACAAGCAGTCTTCTATTACCTTTATTTTATCAAGGGTCTTTTTGATGTCAATTTCATGCATATCTTTTTTTTCAGTCCTTCCATTCTATCGGCGCTTTGTTTAAGTTTACAATGTCGATGTCATCGCGTCCAAAGATCTGGCTTATATCGGATTCTATTTTGAGTTCTTCAGAAAGCGAAGGATTGTTTCTAAACAGCATCGCAAGGTCTATGTCGCTTGTGGGACGTTCTTTTTCCGTTCCGAAGGACCCGAATATGTATAAAGCTATTATATTTTTATTGCACCTTGCGTAATTTACCACTTTTTCTATTTGCTCTTTTATTCGGTGAAGGACCCTTTCCACTAAAATCACCACAGGCTTCGTTTTATTTATATTATACCAGACCCCTCTGGTAAATTAAACAAATTTTCTATAAAATATTTGGTCAATTTACAAACCTCTTAAAAACTGTTATCATGCAAATGAAAAGTAAATTCACCTGGAGGAAGTTCTATGGAAATATCAAATTTGGATTGTATTTTAAGCAACATACCGCCCGATGTAGTAAGTAGAGGCCTTGCGTATTATGAACTCGGGGCTGTGAAAAGTGTAGTCTTCCACGAAGACAAATTTAAAGCTATTGTAAAGGGCACTCATTACTATGAGGTTTTGTTGAAATTCAGAGGCAATACTTTGACGGCATTTAATTGCACCTGCCCGTATGTAAGACAGTACGAAAGTATGTGCAAACACGTGGTCGCAGCGCTCTTGTATATTCATAAAAACAAGGGCGACCTGAAAAGGCCCTGGGCGATAAAAAGGAAGGATGTGGAGGCGGAAGTATTAAGCGAGCTTTTTTCTAAATCTAGGGAAAAAAAGCAGCCGGTGAAGGTGGAGTATATCTTTGAATTTTTTCCGCACGGCGGTTACGATTTTATTTCCAGGATGCACATGAAGCTCGGGATGGACCGCATGTACATACTGAGGGATGTTAAAAGGTTTTTTGAAGTGTGGGAAAGCGGACGCCCCTATGAATTCGGGAAGAAGTTTACGTTCAATCCCATGCTTCACGGTTTTTCCGAGGAAGATGAAAATGTATTTTCCATTTTGAGAGAGATCTATGAAATAGAAAAGAAACTGTACTGGCAATCTCCCAAGGTGTTTTTTAACGAAAGGTATGTGAACCTGACATACGGCTACCTAAAAAAGATAGCTGCGGCACTAGGCCAAAGAAAATTTCACATGACATCGCCGCATATAGAGATAGTAAGTTTCGAAACTCGAGAAAGGCCTTTTTCGGTGGCGGTAATAAAGGAAGGGGATGGGATTTCGGTAAGAGCCACCGGAGATATCGGTCTTCCTCTTGATAGGGATTACAGACTTTTATACAAAGATAAGAAAATCTACGTGCTCGATACGGATGACCCTGCCTTTACCATTGTAAAGGGCATATTTCTTAAATACGGCGAGGAGCTCAGGTTTGAGGGCGAAAATCAGAGGAAATTCATATCCCTGATTGACCGGTTCAAAAATGATACTTTTTTGGAAATATCTCCGGATTTAAAGGACGCTGTAGTGAAAAAGCCTCTGAAATTGAGCATCAAAATAGAAGGATACAAAAAGGGAATTGCTGCGGATGTTAAGTTCGTCTACGGAGAAAAAATAATAGATCCTTTTTCGAAAGCTGAAGATGATTTAATTTTAAGGGACTACGGTAAAGAAGAGTACATCTTAAAGCTTTTCAGGGACAGCGGTTTTGAGCTAGATAGGGGAAGGCTTGTCCTCATCGATGAAGAAAAGCTCTATACTTTCATCAAGGATATAGCACCTCGCCTTGCCGGGATGGGTGAAGTTTACTACTCTTCCGACGTGAAACACCTTTTTTCGACGAAAGCTCCGAGAATAAGGCCCTCTGTCAGGTCGCTTGCGGGAAATCTCCTTGAGATAAGGATGCATATGGAAGACATCGATGAGAAGACCGCGGAGGAAATATTGCGGGCGATAAAGGAGAAGAGAAAGTACTTCAGGTTGAAAGACGGCTCTTTCCTTTCACTGGAAGGTGACGAGGTAAAAGGTGTCGAAAAACTCCTCGAGGACGTGCCGAAAGAGGATATAAAGCAAAATTCGGTGAACCTTTCGAAATACAGATTTCTCGGCCTGGTGGGAAAGCTAAAAAGCGAAGATTCCCTTCCCATCGAGGGACTGGCCGAATTCGAGAAGGTCCTTGACAGAATAGTGAATTCCAGAAATCAAAGGATAGAACCGCCCAAAAGCCTTGCCGGTGTCTTGAGGGAGTACCAGGTTACCGGGTTTAAGTGGATGAAGGTCTTGGCTCAAAGCGGCCTCGGGGGAATCCTGGCCGACGACATGGGCCTTGGGAAGACTCTCCAGGCCATAGCGTTTTTGCTCTCTGCAAAGGAAGAAGGGGTGACGCCCCGCACATCCCTTGTGGTCGCACCTTCTACGCTCATATACAACTGGGAAAACGAGATATCGAAATTTGCGCCAGAGCTCAGGATCATGGTGGTGGCGGGCACAGCTCTGGAGAGAAGAAGGAAGATAAAAAATCTCGGTGAGTACGACGTGGTGATAACTTCGTATCCTCTCCTTCGAAATGACGTGGACTTTTACGCAAAACACGAATTTTACGCCCTGGTGCTGGACGAGGCCCAGCACATTAAAAACTTCGAATCCCTCAACGCAAAGTCGGCAAAGAGGATAAATTCCCTGGTGAAGTTTGCCCTGACGGGCACTCCCATGGAAAATTCGCCGGCGGAACTATGGTCCATTTTCGATTTTATAATGCCCGGCTATCTTTTTTCCTATAAGAAGTTCAACGAAGTTTACCAAAAGCCGATAATGGAAGGCGACAAAAAGGCCATTGAGGAACTCAAGAAGTTGATTTCGCCTTTTGTCCTGAGGAGGACCAAAAAAGATGTATTAAAGGAATTGCCGGAAAAAATAGAGACCACTCTTAAAGTGGACATGACCCCTCAGCAGAAAAAGCTCTACCTTTCTTACCTGATGAAGATAAAGGGGGAGATAGAGGAAAGGATAAAGCGCGAAGGATTCGAAAAAAGCAGGATGCACATATTTTCCGGCCTTTTGAGGCTAAGACAAATATGCTGCCACCCCGGGCTTTTTATAGAAAATTACAGGGGCAAAAGCGGCAAGATTGAGCTTTTGGAGGAACTGCTCTCGGAACTTGTCGAATCAGGCCATAGAGTCCTTGTATTTTCCCAGTTCACGTCAATGCTTTCCATAATAAGAGAAAGCCTAGACAGGTTGAAAATAGATTACGCCTATCTCGACGGGAGCACCGGCGTCTCTGAAAGAAAAAGGATTGTGGATGATTTCAACAGCGGCAAGGGTCAGGTCTTCCTGCTTTCGCTGAAGGCCGGTGGAGTGGGCCTTAATCTTACATCGGCGGATACAGTGATTCACTTTGACCCGTGGTGGAATCCCGCCGTGGAGGAGCAGGCCGCCGATAGGGCATACAGGATGGGCCAGGAAAACAACGTGCAGGTCTTCAGACTTATAACCCGCGGAACTATCGAGGAAAAAATAGACGAGCTTCAGAAAATGAAAAAGGACCTCATTAGCTCTATAGTGTCGGAAGGTGAGGTATTCATAAACGCACTTTCGAAGGATGAGATAATGGAGCTCTTCAGGGTGGGATGAGTTCGACCAGCAACAGGCCTTACAAGAAACCAAAATGTTGGTGCCGTCATATATATAATAATATATGGTTATGTACCGAAATTCAATCAAAGTTATATCACTCAAAAAGGGTGGAGATAATGAACAATGTGATAAGAGCCTTTTTATTGACTCTTTTTGCGGGGTTGAGCACCGGAATAGGGAGCGCCATAGCCTTCTATGCCAAAAAGACCAACACGAAATTTCTGTCGGTGAGCCTTGGCCTTTCGGCCGGTGTTATGGTCTACGTTTCATTCGTTGAATTGCTCTCGAAATCGATGGAGATTTTAAGTAAAGCTTTGGGGGCAAAATTGGGTTCTTTTCTCAGCATCATCTCCTTTTTTGCAGGAGTTTTTCTCATAGCACTCATCGATAAACTTGTCCCCAGCGAGGGAAACCCCCACGAAATGCAGCGGGTGGAGAAAATAAGAGAAAGCGGGGAAGTAGAAGGGAAACTTCTGAGGACCGGATTTTTGACAGCAGTCGCGGTGGCGGTGCACAACTTTCCGGAAGGATTTGCGGCTTTCGCATCTGCCTTGCAGGAAGTATCGATCGCCATCCCTATCGCCTTTGCTATAGCCATTCACAATATACCTGAGGGGATAGCAGTATCGGTGCCGATTTTCTACGCCACCGGCGACAAAAAAAAGGCATTCCTCTATTCCTTTCTTTCGGGCCTTTCGGAACCCCTTGGCGCTGCGTTATTTTATCTGATACTGTTTCCCTTCGTGAACGACCTTGTTATAGGAGTGATATTTGCCTGCATCGCGGGGATAATGGTTTTTATTTCCATTGATGAGCTTCTCCCCTCGGCCCGCGAATACGGTGAGCACCACCTTTCGGTTTACGGCTTCGTAACCGGCATGGCCGTCATGGCCTTCAGTTTATTGGCGTTTGTGTAAAATATTTATAGTTTTTTGGTATTATGTCTATTCTTTTTATTTATCTTTTTTTGTAAATTTATTAATCAGGGAAGAAAGGAATTTTCGTTTAAATATAGAAGTTTTTATAAAAAGCTTCTTTTAAGAGGTGTCCTTGCATTGGTGGATTTAAGGGATAGAAATATTATAAATAAAAAGTTATGGAAGGTTGTCGAACAAGGCAGGCTAATTATTGGAGCGGGAGTTGGAAGTGGGTTTGCCGCTAAGTACGCTGAAGAAGGCGGGGCCGATCTTTTGTTCTTGTTTAATTCCGGAAGATTCCGTATGGCAGGAGTTCCCTCCCTTGCTGGATACCTTCCTTACGCCAATGCCAATGATATGGTAATTAGTTTTGGCGTGAGCGAAATTATACCCAAGGTAAAAAACGTTCCCGTTATTGCAGGACTTTGCGCCACAGATCCCAAATATTCGCATGAAGAACTTTTAGAAAAAATAAAAAATTACGGCTTCAGCGGGGTCGTAAATTATCCAACGCTTTCTATAATTGATGGAAATTTCAGATTAGTAGCAGAAGAGCAGGGACTGGGGTTTGAAAACGAGGTAAATTTGATAAAGCTTGCTGCACAAATGGGTATATTTACCGTGGCTTTTGTACAAACGGAAATTGAAGCGGAAGAAATGCTGGAAGCCGGAGCCGATGTTATATGCGTGCATTTCGGATTTACAAGCGGCGGAGAAGGAAACATAAAAACCTTCATGCCCTTAGAAGATGCCGTAAATCTATACTGCAGAGTTTATAAAAAAATAGCGGCAAGAGAAAGCGACAAAATCTTAATGGTTTACGGTGGACCTTTGGGTTACCCCGAAAGTATAAGGGATTTTTTAAAAGGAATAAAGGCAAGGGGGACAAAGGTTCATGGTTATATCGGTGGTTCGGCAATAGACAGCAATTACGTGAGGGACACCATTTCTAGCTTAACCCATCTTTTAAAGGAAATTAGTCAAAAGGAAATTACGAGATTGGGAAACCTTGTGGGCAGCTCACAGGCAATGCAAAATATCTACGAGATTATAAAGAAGGTGGCGCCGAGTGACATTACGGTGCTTGTAACCGGAGAAAGCGGCACTGGTAAAGAGTTGGTGGCAGAAGCTATACATGAGTTAAGCTTTAGAAGGGATAAACCTCTTATAAAAATAAATTGCGCGAGCCTTCCCGAAAACTTACTTGAAAGCGAGCTTTTCGGTCACGAAGCCGGTGCCTTTACGGGTGCGATTAAAAAACAAACGGGCAAATTTGAACTTGCAAACGGAGGAACTCTTGTTTTGGATGAAATAGGCGAAATCCCTTTAAGCCTTCAGGCTAAACTTTTAAGGGCGATAGAAAATCAAGAGTTTTACAGGATAGGAGGAGAAAAGCTGATAAAGGTTAACGTGAGGATAATAGCTTGTACAAACAAAGATTTATCTGAAATGGTAAGGGAAGGCAAGTTTCGCGAAGATTTATTCTGGAGATTAAATGTTATAAATATAAATATGCCTCCTTTGAGGATGCATTTAGAAGACTTACCGGAAATTGTTGAAGAGATAGTAAAGCGCTACTGCCAAAAAAACGGCAAACCGGTTCCCAAAATAGATCCAAAGCTTATTAAAAATCTTAAAATGTATAATTGGCCCGGAAATGTAAGGGAATTAGAAAATTTCATCCATGCATTGCTTGTCTTTTCTAATGAAAAAATGCTTACGTTTGGCGATAGGGCAGCAAATCTTTTAAGGGAAAAACTAATGTGGCGAAATGACCGTGAAAATTTTGACGAAAATAAAGTTTCAAAGCACCGTAATGGGGATGAAAGTAGGAAATTAATCGAGGTCTTAAGACAGTGCAATTTCAATAAGACAAGGGCAGCACAAATGCTTGGAATTAGCAGGCGCACGCTATATAACAGATTAAAAAAAATGGGTTACGATGATGCCTCGTTTGACCTGTAACTTTAAGGTTTACAAGTTGCACAGTATATTGTGAAATTACATTCACAATAATTAATCAATAGCACGTAAAAATCGAATAAATTTACTGGCACAAACCTTGCAACCTCCTGAAAGCAGACTATTTTCGGGAGGTGATTTTTTTGAGTAAAGTCGTGGCAATACTTGGAACCCTTGATACAAAGGGTGCGGAATTCAAGTACCTGAAAGAAAAGGTAGAAGAATTCGGGTGCAAGACGATTGTCATCGATGCCGGAATTTTGGATCCCCCTTATTTCGAGCCTGACATTAAACGCGATGAAGTTGCAGTGGCAGCAGGAGTGGATCTAAATTCCCTTCTTGAAAAAAGGGATAGAGGAGAATCCGTGACGGCAATGGCAACGGGAGCCTCTATCATAGTGAAGAGACTGTATGACGAGGGGAAAATAGACGGTATTGTGTCCTTAGGAGGTTCTGCAGGTACATCCATAGCTACGGCTGCTATGAAAAAGCTCCCCGCGGGTTTTCCAAAGGTAATGGTTTCCACCCTTGCTTCCGGCGATACAAGACCCTACGTAGGAACTAAAGACATTACGATGATGTATTCGATTGTTGATATTTCGGGTTTAAACAGGCTTTCAAAACAAATTATTGCAAATGCAGCTGGAGCGATTTGCGGAATGGTGAATGCGAAGTTGCAAACCGAAAACGAAAAACCGGTGATAGGTGCTACTATGTTTGGTGTAACTACGCCCTGCGTTACAAGGGTGAGGGAAATCCTTGAACAAAACGGCTACGAGGTTTTAGTATTCCATGCAACCGGGACGGGCGGACAAGCAATGGAAAGTTTAATTGAGGATGGAATAATTACAGCGGTTGCGGATATTACTACCACCGAGTGGGTAGACGAGCTTTGCGGCGGCGTACTCTCGGCGGGACCTCACAGATTGGAAGCTGCAGCAAAAAAGGGAATACCTCAAGTTGTATGCCCGGGAGCTCTTGACATGTGTAATTTCGGTCCGATAGATACGGTTCCCGAGAGCTATAAAAACAGAAAGCTTTATAAACACAATCCCACGGTAACCCTGATGCGAACAACTCCTGAAGAATCAAAAAAGTTGGGAGAAATTATTGGTAAAAAGGTAAGCCAAGCGAAAGGCCCAACAGCAGTTATCATTCCCAAAAAGGGAGTTTCTGCGATTGATGCAGCAGGTAAGCCCTTTTACGATCCCGATGCTGATAAGGCTCTTTTTGAAGCATTGAAAGAGAATGTAAAACCGCCTGTGGAATTAATAGAGCTTGATTTACATATTAACGACCCCGAATATGCGGAGTTTGTTGCAAATAAATTATTAGAATTAATAAAAAAGTGGGAGGGAAATAAATAATGATTACAAGAAAAGAAGCATTAGAAAGATTAAGAAAGCAGATAGCCGAAGGAAAGCCTATAATTGGTGCAGGAGCTGGGACGGGGATATCTGCAAAGTGTGCCGAAGCGGGAGGAGTGGATTTAATTATAATATATAACTCTGGAAGGTATAGAATGGCAGGCAGGGGTTCTTTGGCAGGACTATTGCCATATGGAGATGCAAACGCTATAGTCATGGAAATGGGTAGGGAAGTGCTACCGATAGTAAAAAATACTCCCGTGCTTGCAGGAGTCTGCGGTACGGATCCTTTTAGAGTTATGAAGATTTTCTTAAGAGAGATAAAGGAAGCTGGTTTTACGGGAGTTCAAAACTTCCCCACAGTAGGTCTTTTTGATGGGAAATTCAGGCAAAACCTTGAAGAAACAGGTATGGGATACGATCTGGAAGTTGAGATGATAGCTATGGCCCACGAAATGGACCTGTTAACCTGCCCATACGTATTTACTCCGGAAGATGCGGAAAAGATGACAAAAGCTGGTGCGGATGTCATTGTTGCCCACATGGGACTTACTACAAGCGGCACCATAGGGGCAAAGACGGCCATTACCCTTGATGAATCCGTTGAAAGAATACAGGAAATTTGCGATGCTGCGAAAGCCATCAATCCTGACGTCATAGTTTTATGTCACGGAGGCCCGATAGCTGAACCCGAAGATGCACAGTACGTGCTTTCCAAAACCAAAAACGTTGTGGGATTTTTCGGAGCATCTTCTATGGAAAGGCTGCCGGCCGAAAGGGCGATTACGGAACAGGTAAGAAAATTCAAGTCCATCAATTGGAAATAACGAGGGAGCTTATTTTGAGCTCCCTTTTTTTAGGTTCCCCGGAGAATTTGTAATTATAAATTAAGTTCGATATTGATGAAAGCGTACTTTCGATTGGAACCACATTACTTGCCGCTTTTGCTGTGAATTGGCTGAAAGATCACCGTAGGGGGCTGATGTGCGAAGGTTTCTAATCGAGGAAATTTAGTGTTTTCAAATTACCTTCGACTTCTCTTATCATCTCATAATGCCTGTCCTGATGTACCAAAACACAATCGTATATTAAAGCCCATGTGCTAATTAAAACATCGGTCAGGGGTATATTAAACCCCTTTCGCCGGAGGGTAAAGTTCAGATTGGCGGTTTTTTCCCATACCTCGGGTTCCTTGCCCAAAACGGTTAGCGAATCGAGCTCCTCTTTAAGTTCGATAAACTGTTTTTCATTTACAGCACCGGATAAAATCTCGACTTTGATAATCGGAGCGATGACAACCCTTTCCTCCAACAATGCCCTTTTCATCCATTGTTGTATTTTTACGTCACCGTTTCTTTTCAAGCTTTCTATCCATATAGAAGTATCGACGAGATATTTATCTCTCATCCTTGCGCATTTCCTCCAAATCAGATTTGTCTAAAGTAAGTTCGGTATTGCCAATGCGGTTTGCTAGCCTCTCTAATTTACACCGGCGAACGAAATCCTCAAGAGCTTTATTTACAGCTTCGGTCATCTTGTTGGTCCCCAACAACCGCATAGCTTCTTCCAACAGTTTTCTATTGACATACAATGTGGTTTTCATTTATCATCACCTCTCGACATATATTATACCATAAAAAAGATGTCTTAATAACTGTGAACTTAGTTGGGGATCAAGAAAGGTTCTCATGCTTATTTTTACAAAATGTCAGAAATTGATATTATGTTGTCGAGGACGGAATGATTGAAAAAAGGAGGGGCTTTTATGCAACTTCAGTCCTTATGGAGCTTTCACGGCAGGTCGCAAATTACCTTGCAGGCTATCGGTGCAGAGTATATCCCACACATTTTCCGGATCTTAAGATAAGCCTGTACGTTTAACCACTTTTCATTTTCCCTGCCTTTTCTCACATCTGAGGTAACTTTCATTTCAATAAGGGAAAAGTAAGGATGTCTTTTTAAAAGTTCTCCGAAAGAAGATTCATCGTAGTAATTGAAGAATCGCCCATTTCCAATTTCTTCCTTGTTTCCGTATTTAATAGGAAGAATAAAATATCCCATTTTTCTTTAAGGCGTGGTATATTTTTTGAAATATAAGATCGATATTTTCCCTGGGCACGTGCAAAAGGGAAGCACATGCCCAAACTCCATCAAATTCTTCTTTAAATTCTATTTCGTCGAATTTCATGTGAAGGGTTTGTTTGCCGGTATATGCAGTTGAAAGTTTGACCATTTCTATAGATCATCCACAGCTATTACCTCATACCCGTTTTCGAGAAAATATTTCGTGTCCCTGCCGGAGCCGCACCCCAAGTCCAGTATCTTTGTGCCTTTTGGAAGCCATTTTAGAAAGAATTCGTATATTTCATTCATGTTTGCGTTTACCGTGCTTTTGAAAAAGTCATCTGCGTTGGCTATCTCACTTTTATGCCGCTAGCTTGTTTATTTGCATCATACGGTATTCACCAAGGACTTTCCGTGAATCGTAATTTTCCTTCTTTTTGGCAAGGGTAAACATAACCCTTATTAGCTTTACTGAAATTGCTATTAATGCCTGCTTGGATTTTAATGGATTTTTTGGCCTTTTTAGGAAGTAGTTGTAGAGTGCCTTGAATTCCTTGTTTTTGGCTACTAACACAAGGCTTGCTTTGTAA
>JASUSP010000048.1 GCA_030446005.1 Tepidanaerobacteraceae bacterium
TGGTTTAAATGCATAAAATGTGGCTACCAATCTGATGCGGACAGGGTGGGGGCAATAAACATAGCCGCGAGAGCGCTCGATGCTCTCGGGGCATGACCCTGGGAGAAAGGGGAGCGTGACACCCCTTAAGGCCAAGGCGATGAACTGGGTAGACCGGTGAGTGCTGGCTAACCTGCGGCGTGTGCCGCCATCCCGCGCTGGGATGCCCCCTAATTCATTACGGGGAGGATGTCACCATTAATATATCACATTTTAAAAAATTCAACAATATTTTAAAAAAGCAAAAGCAAAACGGAGGGTTGGCGCAATTGATATATTTTAGAAGGGTAACTACTCCGCTGGGTATATTTCTGGTTGCCTCAAGCGAAAAGGGCGTCTGCAGGGTCGGCCTTCCCGGGGAAGATGTGGTCGAATTCAAAGAAGAATTGGAAAGGATTTATGGGAAATCATACATTTTAGATGAGGATGTCTATGACATAAAAAACCCCTTCAACGAAAAACTGCAAGAGGAGCTCATGTGGTATTTTGAAGGAGGGCTCAGGGAATTTAGCGTTCCGCTGGATTTAAAGGGCACATCCTTTCAAAAGATGGTGTGGAGCGAGGTGTCAAAGATACCTTACGGAAGGGTAAAAAGCTACGGCCAGATAGCGAGGGATCTGGGTAAGCCCCGCGCTGCCAGGGCGGTTGGTATGGCCAACAACAAAAACCCGGTTCCCATCCTGGTGCCGTGCCACAGGGTGGTGGGATGCGATGGTTCTCTCGTGGGCTACGGGGGAGGAGTTAAAATCAAGAGATTTCTCCTGGAGCTGGAAGGGGTAAAGTTTTCCGGAGAAAAGTGCGTTATCGAAATTTAATTTAACCTGTTCCGGAAGGGAGGAAAAGGCATGGAATGCAGGGTTGGCCTTGTAGGGCTTGGGTGGTTCGCCGGCATCATCGCCCGGGCTCTGGAAGAAAGAGGCGGCGGGCACTGCAGGCTTTTGGCGGTGTGCGACATAGAACCGGAAAGGGCGAAGGAGTTTGGAGAAAGATTCGGTACCGACAGGGTTTACGGAAAACCTGAAGAACTCATGGAGGACCCCGATATAGACATAGTGGCGATAGCCACACCGCCCCACCTTCACTTTGAACTGGCTTTTTCAGCTTTTCAAAAGGGGAAAAACGTCTTTTTGGAAAAACCGGGGGCCCTTCGCCGGGAAGAAATGGAGGAGCTGATAAAGGTTTGCAAAAAGAAAAATCTCAGGGCCACCATCGATTACGTCATGAGGAGAAATCCTCTGTATCTTGTGCTAAAGATGATATGCGAAAATAAAATCTTCGGTCTACTAGAAAGGGCAAGCCTTGAAAATTATGCCCATGACGACCACCTTATACCTTCCCACTGGTTCTGGGATTACGAAAAAAGCGGCGGGATATGGGTCGAACACGGGGTGCACTTTTTCGATTTGACTAACTGGCTGCTGGGGCGACCGAAAAAGGTGGTGGCTTTAAATATAAAAAGGGAAGGCTCCGAGATTGTGGACAGGGTGATGGGCTTTTGTCTCCACGATGAAGGGACGGTGGTGGATTATTATCACGGCTTTACCAAGCCGGAGCCCTTTGAAAAGACCACCTTTTCCTTTGCTTTCGAGAGGGCTTATGCGAAAGTTTCTGGATGGATTCCGGTAAGGTTAGAAATAGATGCACTGGTAAATGCAAAAACCGACAGTTTTTTGCGGGGAGAAGTTATGGGAAAAGCCAAGAGTTTCCTTCCGGGAATCAAAGTGAAGCTGGAAGTGGAAAAGGTAGAAGAATATGAAAGAGAAAGGGTCTTCACCGGCAGGGGCAAGACTTTCGAGGTTGCGGGGAGGTACAGGTACGTTTTTTCCACCGAGCAGGATCGATGGGAAGTGTACCGGGCGTGTGTGGCGGAGGGGTTGAAGGACCTTTCCATGGCAGCAAGGGGACTAAAAGAGGATTGCGACGTTACCCTTAACGACGCCTTGCGCGCTTTGGAGGTGGCCCTTGAAATGGAAAAGGCGGCTGTCAAACTTTAATGAGGGGGGAGGGGATGATAAGACTCAAGAGGCTTTCGGAAAAGCCGGTGCTCCTTCCAAACCCAGAGCACGAATGGGAAAGATATGCGGTGTTCAACTGCGCCGTTTTGTACGAGGACGGTTTTTTCCACCTCTTTTACAGGGCTTCCGACAATGCCTTTAAACTGGATACGCCAAAGCCCGAAGAAAAGTACAAATTCGTTTCTTCCATAGGTTATGCAAAAAGCGCCGACGGAATCAATTTTGAAAGGTTCGACGAGCCGGTACTTGTGGGAAATACCGAGCAGGAAGCCTGGGGGATAGAAGACCCCAGGATAACGAAGCTGGAAGGCAAGTACTATATGCTCTATACCGCCTTCGGCGGCAGGAGCTGGGAAGACATCAGGATAACCCTGGTGGAATCGGAGGACCTTAAAAATTGGTCCGGCAAAAGGGTACTTCTGGACGAGCCGAACAAGGATGCGACGCTCCTGCCGGAAAAAATAGACGGAAAATACGTGCTCTTTCACCGGAGGTACCCCGATATATGGATAGCTTATTCAGAAGATTTGAAAACCTGGTATGACCACAGAATAATCATGACTCCCCGCCCGGGTTCCTGGGATTCCAAAAAGATAGGTATAGCGGGACCGCCATTGAAACTGGATGACGGCTGGTTTTTAATCTATCACGGAGTAGACAAAAACCATGTTTACAGGCTGGGAGCGGCCCTGCTGGATTTAAAGGACCCCGCCAGAGTCCTGGCAAGGCAGGAAGAACCCATCTTGGAGCCCGAACTGGAGTGGGAAAAACATGGCCTTGTGCCGAACGTGGTGTTCAGCTGCGGTGCCTGCGAGAAGGATGGGGTAATTTACGTCTACTACGGTGCGGCTGATACATGTATAGGTGTTGCGGCGGTGGAAAAGGAAAAGATTAGGTTTTGATAACAAAAGGCCCTTCGCTTTCATATTGTGGTACTAAAGAGTTCAAAGATAGGGAGGGAACGAATTTGGAAGGCGAAGGGGTAATGCACTACGAAGACGAGCGCACGACGCTCCTCGAAATGCTGAGGGAGGACTTGATAGGGGAACTTCAGGCCATAAACCAGTACGAAAGGCACGCCCGCATGACCCATAACTCCCAGGCGAGGCAGCTATTCCTTGAAATTGCCAACGACGAAAAACACCACGTGGCGGAACTCATGAGGATGATAACGCAGCTTGACCGCAGGCAGGCGGAAGAGATGAGAAAGGCCTTTATGTAAGTGAAAAAGCCCCGACAAACGGGGCTTTTTTATTTTTTAATATACTGGGGGTTTGGAGTTTTTACAACGAGGACCATGGCCCTTTCGCCGGAGTTATTCCTTATGGCGTGGGGTATGTTGGCAGGGCTCAGCACTATATTTCCTTCCTTTACCTCTTTCTTTTCTTCGCCTATCGTGATTTCAACGGTTCCCTTCACCACATGGAAAAACACGTCGACGGAAGTTTTATGCTCCGGAACTTGCTGGCCCGGTTCGAAGGCGAGCAAAACCACCTGTACTTCTTCTTTTTCGATGATTTTGTTGGGAGTAAACTTCTCGGTCGAAAATTTTGCGCTTTGCTCAAGGTTTATTATTTCCACCGGCATTCCCTCCATTTTATGTATTCTAAAAAAGTATGACTTAAAAAACTAAAAATTTCTGTGACAAAAAAAATATTGCATTTTTTTGTTTTAACGAGTATAATTTAATGAAAATGAAAATTTATACGCATATTAGCGTAAATTATGCAAAAAATGGGGTATTTACAAAGTTTATAGAACTTAAAATGTATAATTATTAACTATAGCTGGAGGGGATGAAAAGGGTGGTTAAAGCAGGTATTATAGGAGCCACCGGGTATACCGGAGTCGAGCTTATAAGAATTCTATCGCGGCATCCCGAGGTTGAGGTCGTAGGTATTACTTCCAATAGCTATGTTGGGAAAGAATATAGCGACATTTACCCGAGTCTCAAGGGTTATTTTTCCCTAAAATGCGAAGAACTGAATATTAAGGACCTTATAAAAAAATCGGATGTGATATTTTCTGCATTACCCAGCGGCCATGCCCACGCAATAGCCGGGGAAATTGTAGCAAGCGGCAAAAAACTTATAGACCTCAGCGCCGATTTTCGTTTCTATGACCTTTCCCTATACGAAAAATGGTACGGCAATGTTCCAATACTTGATGAATGTATAAAGCGGGCGTACGGTCTTCCGGAAATACACCGCAGGGAAATTAAAGAAGCAAATGTGGTGGGAAATCCCGGATGTTACCCCACGAGTGCCATATTGGGATTGGCTCCGGCTCTCAAATACGACCTAATCAAATCGGAAGGGATTATTATTGACTCAAAGTCGGGAGTGTCGGGGGCGGGACATAGCCCGACCCTAAATAACCTTTATGCTGAATGCAATGAAAGCATAAAGGCTTACGGTGTTGCAAGCCACAGGCACACTCCGGAAATAGAACAGGAACTCAGCCATATTGCGGGAAGGTGCATTAAAGTAACCTTTACGCCTCATCTGGTGCCAATGACGAGAGGTATTCTGAGTACCATTTATTGCGATTTAAAAGAAGTTCATACCCTTCAGCAGGTAAGGGAAGCATATGCTGAATATTACAGTAAAGAACCTTTTGTTAAAGTATTGGGAGAGGGTCAGTATCCGCGTACTAAGGATACCTACGCCTCGAATAATTGCCACATAGGTTTAGCCTATGACGAACATACGGGTAAACTCCTAATCATATCGGCTATAGACAACCTGATGAAAGGTGCATCGGGGCAGGCAGTCCAGAATATGAATTTGCTTTTTGAACTGCCCGAGGATATGGGGCTCGATTTTCCTGCAATCTATCCTTAAAAAAATTAATTTATGAAAGGAGAATTTACTATGGATATGGCATTTGTTGAAGGGGGCGTTACAGCACCGAAAGGTTTTTTGGCAGCGGGAGTGCACTGCGGAATAAAAAAATATAAGAAAGACTTAGCGCTTATTTATTCGGAGGTTCTAGCTACTGCGGCGGGAGTTTTCACCACCAATAAGGTCAAGGCGGCACCGGTTATGATTACCATGGAAAACCTCTGCGACGGAAAAATTCAGGCTATTGTGGCTAACAGCGGCAACGCCAATGCCTGCACCGGAGAAAGAGGCTTAAAGGACGCAAGAGAAATGGCGGAACTTGCGGGGAAAAAGCTCGGGCTTAATCCCCGGAATGTGGCCGTTGCATCAACAGGGGTCATCGGAGTATACCTTCCCATGGATAAAATAAGGCGGGGTATAGAGTGGTGTGCGGAGAGCTTAAGTGCAGGCGGCAGTTCCGATGCTGCTTTGGCAATAATGACAACGGATACCTTTAAAAAGGAAATGGCGGTAAAACTGAGTATTGCGGGGGAAGAAATTACTATTGGGGGGATCGCTAAAGGATCGGGGATGATACACCCGAATATGGCGACGATGCTTTGCTTCATCACCACCGATGCCAGCATCGAAGAAAGAGCGCTTAAAAAAGCCCTAAAGGATGCGACCAAAAAGTCCTTTAACATGATAAGCGTCGACGGCGATACGAGCACCAACGACATGGTTGTAATAATGGCAAACGGCCTTGCGAAAAACCACACCATAGCTGAAGGGACAAAGGAATACGAGCTATTTTACTCCGGCCTTGAAAGGATTTGCATCGAGTTTGCAAAAATGATAGCAAGGGATGGAGAAGGCGCCACGAAATTCGTTGAAATTACGGTAAAAAACGCAAAGGATGAGGAAAGTGCCGTAAAGGCTGCAAGGGCAATTTCGAAATCCTGTCTTGTCAAGACGGCGATATTTGGTGAGGATGCCAATTGGGGCAGGGTCATGTGTGCCGTGGGGTATTCGGGGATAGATTTAAATCCGGACCTCGTCGATATTTATATATCCAGCAAAGGAAGAGAATTGATGCTGGCCGAAAACGGAAGTGGTGTCGAATTTTCCGAAGAAGAGGCGAAGAAAATCCTTTCGGAAAAAGAGATAAAGATTACGGTGGATTTAAAGCAGGGAGGATATTCCGCTACCGCCTGGGGATGCGACCTTTCATACGATTACGTAAAGATAAACGGGAGTTACAGGACATAAAAAAGCGATGAGGAGGATGATGATGGAAGCTATAAAAAAGGCGGAAATTTTGGTAAAGGCTCTGCCCTATATTCAGGAATTCCACGGCAAAACCTTTGTCATCAAATACGGCGGAAGTGCGATGGAAAATGGAGAATTGGAACATATCGTGATGAAAGATATAGTACTTTTAAAGCTTGTAGGCATAAATCCCATCGTAGTTCACGGCGGTGGCCCTAAGATAAACGAAGTGCTTAAAAAAATGGGGAAAAAGTCTGAATTCGTAAACGGACTTAGGGTTACCGACAGGGAGACCATGGAAATTGTCGAAATGGTGCTTTCGGGCAAGATAAACAAAAAGATCGTGTCGCTTATTAACAAATACGGCGGGAAGGCAGTGGGATTGAGCGGAAAAGATGGCGGGCTCCTTTCGGCGGAAAAAGACCTAAGTCAGGGAGACATCGGCTTTGTGGGATATGTGAAAGAGGTCAACGCGAAAATAATAGAGGTAATGGTAAAAGAAGGTTACATACCGGTGATAGCACCGGTAGCCTTTGGCCAGGACGGTGAAACCTACAATATAAACGCTGACACGGCGGCGGGGGAAATAGCCGCAAGCCTCGGTGCGGAAAAGCTGATAATGCTTACCGATGTCGAGGGAGTATACGAAAATTATGCCGATAAAACCTCTCTCATATCACATCTGGATACTGTTACGGCTTTAAAGTTGATAGAGGAAGGCGCGGTGGACGGCGGCATGATCCCCAAAGTTTTGTGCTGCGTAAATGCCGTTAAAAAAGGGGTCAAGAAAGCCCATATAATAGACGGACGCGTGCCCCATTCTATCCTTCTCGAAATATTTACCGAGGAAGGAATAGGCACGATGGTCGTGCAGTGAGGAGGGTTACGATGAATTATATTGACAAAGGCAAGCACTATGTTATGAATACTTACAGCAGGTACCCCATAGTTTTGGTGAGGGGAAAGGGAGCTTTGGTATACGATGAAACCGGAAAAGAATACCTGGATTTTGTGGCAGGCATAGCTGTTAATAACTTGGGCCACTGTCATCCCTCTGTCGTCAAAGCCGTGAAGGAACAGGCTGAGAAGATGATGCATTGCTCCAATTTGTATTGGTATATGCCCCAGGTGGAATTGGCGGAGCTCTTAGTAGAAAACTCCTTTGGCGACAAAGTATTCTTTTGCAACAGCGGTGCAGAGGCAAACGAGGCTGCCATAAAGCTTGCTCGAAAATATTCAAAGAAAAAATACGGCGACCATAAATACGGTATCATCACAATGGAGCAGTCCTTTCACGGTAGGACTCTGGGTTCCCTTAGCGCTACGGGGCAGACTAAATACCATGCAGGTTTTGAACCGCTCGCAGAGGGGTTTAAGTATGTGCCGTTCAACGATTTCGAAGCTCTGAAAAATGCAGTGGATGAAAATACTTGTGCGGTCATGATAGAACCCATCCAGGGCGAAGGCGGCATCTATGAAGCCTCTCCTGAGTATCTGAAAAAGGTAAGGGAATTGTGCGATGAAAGGGGACTTTTGCTTATATTCGATGAAATACAGTGCGGCATGGGCAGGACCGGAAAACTTTTCGCTTATCAGCACTATGGGGTAATACCAGATATTATGACTCTGGCAAAGGGTATCGCAGGGGGATTGCCCTTGGGAGCCATGGTGGCTACAGATGAGGTGGCATCTGGGTTTATGCCGGGGGACCACGCCTCCACATTTGGGGGAAATCCCGTGTCCTGTGCGGCGGGCATTGCAGTAATGAAGGAATTGCTGGGAGGGGTAGTAGATAACGCCAGGGAAGTTGGGGATTACTTAAAATCTCGCCTCGTTGAGTTGAAAGAATCCCACTCCTCAATAATCGAAGTGAGGGGGAAGGGTCTCATGGTGGGAATTCAAATGGCAATGGCCGATGTGAGTAGCATAATAAACGAAGCCATGAAAAAGGGCTTGCTGGTCTTATCTGCAGGTCATGGAGTTATAAGGATGCTTCCCCCTCTCACTATTACTAAGGATGATGTGGATAGGGCCGTAAAAATATTGGACGAGGCTCTCAATGCGTGCGGTGTGTGAAAAAGTAAGTAGCGAAATTATATAGAATGGCTGGGATACATCCCGAAATACATGCTGTTCGGCAATGTATTTTTTTTTATGCGCTCGGCATGGGCGTTAACTTGGTTTAAAAGTCCACTGCATGCGAGGTAGTAAAGTCTTTCGCCAAAGGCAAGGGTGTCCACCGCGAGGTAGAATCCGAAGTAAGCTGAAGGCAAGGCCGCGGCTTCGATGAACGAACGGGGCTATGCACTGTATTTCCTTCCCGTGCCTCTTTTTTTTTTCTTCTCCTATCGTTACTTTGGCCGTACCCTTCATCACATGGGAAAATATGTCGACGGGGGGTTTATACTCTGGAACTTGCTGGTCAAGTTCGAAGGCAAGCAAAACCCGGTGAGGAATTCATCACCGGGTTTTGGTTCTTTTTATTTGCAAATTTAACTCCTGTCATGGCATCATTAGCATACGCATCGGCACCTGTAAATTTTCGGACGTTTTCGGTACATATGGTTCCACCTATGATTACCTTCACTTTTTCCCTTAATACTTCAACTACGTTTTTCATTTCTTCCTGATATGTGGAATTAAGGAGGGCACTGCGCAATTTTTGTATTGACATTTCTATTGCATATAAGTATAATTGTATACAATAAAACACGAATACTAGAGGGGGTATAAAAATGGGCGACGATAAGGTAAAAAAAGTAATCTGGGTCGATACCACCTTGAGGGATGGCGAGCAGACGGCGGGAGTGGTCTTCGCCCGGGAGGAAAAATTGATGATAGCAAGGCTTCTGGACATGATGGGGGTGGACCAAATCGAGGCGGGTATTCCGGCTATGGGGAGGGAAGAGGAAGAAACCGTGCGTAGAATAGCGAAGCTCGGGCTAAAATCCAGCATAATGGCATGGAACCGGCCGGTGATAGAAGACCTGGAAAGGTCCGTAAGGTGCGGGGTGGATGCGGTGGCCATTTCCATTGCCGTATCGGACCTGCACATAAAATATAAACTGCGATCATCCAGTGAAGAAGTGATCGACCAGATGGTGAGGGCGGTGGAATTTGCAAAGAAAGAAGGCATGTACGTTTCGGTAAATGGCGAAGATGCCTCTAGGGCGGATTTCGAATATTTGGTGAAATTTGCCCAGGCAGCGAAGGAGGCCGGCGCAGACCGCTTTAGATTTTGCGATACGGTGGGCGTGTTAGATCCCTTAACCACTTACGACACGATAAAAAAATTACAAGAAAGGCTTTCGATGGACATAGAGATTCACGCGCACAACGATTTCGGAATGGCCACTGCAAATACCGTTGCGGCGATAATGGGCGGTGCCACCCATGCGGGAGTGACGGTAAACGGCCTGGGAGAAAGGGCGGGCAATGCAGCTTTGGAAGAAGTGGCAATGGCATTAAAGCATGCTCTAAAAATGGATCACGGATTGAGACAGGAAATGTTCAAGGAACTTTCCGAATACGTATCGAAGGCTAGTGGAAGATTCTTGCCTTCGTGGAAGCCGGTGGTGGGCGACAACATCTTCGCTCACGAATCGGGAATACACGTGGATGGTGCGTTGAAGCACCCTGAAACCTACGAAGTATTTAACCCCGCAGAGGTGGGGCTGGAGCGGAAGATTTTTATAGGCAAGCATTCCGGCACGGCGGCATTAGTGAGCGTCCTTGAAAAGTACGGGATAAAGATGGAAAAGGAAGAGGCGAAGGATCTTCTGGATAAGGTGCGTGAAACCGCGGTTTCGATGAAAAGGAGCCTAACGGAAAAGGAATTTTTGTTTTTGTATTACGCATGGGATGCGAAAAGAAGAAAGGAAAAGAAGGTGGTATAGATGCCGTACAACATGACTCAGAAAATATTGCTGGAGCATTTGGTTGAAGGGAGTTTAAAACCCGGCGAGGAAATCGCCATAAGAATAGATCAGACGCTCACACAGGATGCCACGGGAACCATGGCTTACCTTCAATTGGAGGCGATGGGGATAGACAGGGTAAAGACCAGGAGGTCCGTAGCCTATATAGACCACAACACCCTCCAGACGGGATACGAAAATGCCGATGACCACAAGTTTATCGCCACCATCGCCAAAAAGTACGGAATTTACTATTCCAAAGCCGGAAATGGCATCTGTCACCAGGTGAATCTGGAAAGGTTTGCCGTGCCGGGAGATACCCTTTTGGGTTCGGACAGCCATACTCCCACCGCCGGTGGAGTGGGGTGCCTTGCAATTGGGGCCGGGGGGTTGGATGTAGCTGCCGCTATGGCGGGATATCCGTATTACCTGAAAATGCCCTTCATTGTAAATGTGGAATTAAAGGGAAGGTTGAAGCCCTGGGTGACCGCAAAGGATGTGATTTTGGAGCTTTTGAGGAGGCTGAAGGTCAAGGGCGGAGTCGGAAAAATATTCGAATATACTGGGGAAGGAGTTAAGACCCTTTCCATTCATGAAAGGGCCACAATAGCGAATATGGGAGCGGAGCTCGGTGCCACGACTTCGATTTTTCCGAGCGATGAGGTCACGTATAAATTCTTGAAAGCTCAGGGAAGGGAAGGTGACTTTAGGGAATTAAAGCCCGATGAGGGGGCAGAATACGATGAAAAAATCGTGATAGACCTTTCTGAAATCGGCCCGCTTGTGGCGCTCCCCCACAGTCCGGACAACGTATACCCCATAGATGAGGTAAAGGGGATTAAGGTGGACCAGGTGGCCATCGGAAGCTGTACCAATTCCTCTTTCAAAGATATGGCGCTTGTAGCATCGATTTTAAAGGGGAAAACAGTACATCCTGACGTAAGTCTTGTGGTTTCGCCGGGGTCGAGACAGGTCCTTGCAATGATGACCGAAAGCGGAATTCTATCGGAGATTATTTCGGCGGGAGCAAGGATTTTGGAATGCACCTGCGGTCCCTGCATTGGCATGGGGCAGGCACCGGGTTCAGGTGCCGTTTCCGTTAGGACCTTCAACCGAAATTTCAAGGGACGCTGCGGCACCGAGGATGCCGGGGTAATCCTTGCAAGCCCTGCGGTGGCTGCCGTGACGGCGATAAAAGGGGTTCTTTCCGACCCTCGGGAACTCGGAGGAATGCCCGAAGTGTCGGAGCCGGACCGGTATTATATAAACGACAATTTGATTGTCCCTCCTAACGAAGACAGAAAGGATGTGGAGGTGTTTTACGGACCCAACATAAAGCCGATTCCAGTAGCCCGCAAAATTGAGGATAAATTAGAAGGTAAGGTTCTAATAAAGGTGGGGGACAACATCACGACGGACCACATCATCCCGGGCACCGCAAAGCTTTTGCCTTTAAGGTCGAACATACCGGCCCTTTCAGAATACTGCTTTAGCATCATCGATAAGAATTTTGCCAAAAAGGCCAAATCCGCCGGAGGGGGAATAATAGTGGGCGGTGAAAACTACGGGCAGGGTTCCAGCAGGGAACATGCGGCTCTCGTTCCGCTTTATCTTGGCATAAGGGCAGTCGTGGCAAAATCGTTTGCCAGAATCCACAAAGACAACCTGGTAAATTACGGGATACTTCCCGCCGTTTTTGAAAATGAAGGGGACTACGAAAAAATCGAAGAGGGTGACCATCTGGTAATTAAGAATTTAAAAGAAGGTATAAAAAGTGGTAGAGCCATCTTGGAGAACATTGCAAGAAATATTAAGATACCAGTGCATTTTGACCTGACTAGAAGGCAGATTAATATTCTCCTGGCGGGAGGACTGCTGAACTATATAAGGAAGAACTTGGGGGACGATCAAGAATGCGAAAGGTAACTTTGATCCCTGGGGACGGAATAGGTCCCGAAATTACAAAAGCTGCGTTAGAGGTCGTTGAGGCAAGCGGTGCAAAGATAGAGTGGCAAATAATGGATGCTGGCATATCGGCTAATAAAAAGGGTAAACCCGTGCTTTCCGATGAAGTCATTTCCTCTATAAAAAAGAACGGCGTCTGTCTTAAGGGACCGACAGAGACCCCGGTGATTTCCGGCCACAGGAGCGTCAACGTGGCCCTGAGGCAAAAGCTCAACCTTTTTGCGAATCTGCGTCCAGTCAGGTCCATCGAGGGTGTAAGGAGCAGATTCGAGGGCATCGACCTGGTGGTGGTAAGGGAAAATACGGAAGACCTCTATGCCGGGATAGAACACAGGATAGGAAACGTTGCCGCCGAGAGCATAAAGCTCATCACCGCCGAAGCTTCGCTGAGGATTGCGAAATTCGCTTTCGAATACGCGAGGAGGGAAAAGAGAAAGAAGGTCACGGTGGTACACAAAGCAAATATAATGAAACTCAGCGACGGCCTTTTTTTGGAATGCGCGAGGGAAGTTGCCAAAGATTATCCGGATATAGTTTACGAAGAAGTCATAGTCGACAACACGTGCATGCAGCTTGTAAAAAATCCCGAAAACTACGACGTGCTTTTGTGCCCCAACCTGTACGGGGATATAATTTCGGACCTCTGCGCCGGGCTGGTTGGAGGATTGGGGATAGTTCCCGGCGCGAACATAGGGGAAAGTGTGGCTGTGTTCGAGGCGGTTCACGGCAGCGCACCGGATATAGCGGGCAGGAATGTAGCAAACCCCACGGCCATGATTCTTTCGGCCGCGATGATGCTAAAATACATCGGGGAAGAGGAAAGGGGAGAGAAGATAGAAAATGCCCTTTTGGAAGTCCTTCGGGAAGGCAAAAACCTAACTCCCGATTTGGGGGGCAGCGCAACTACCTTTGAATTTTGCAGGAGCATAGTGAAAAAATTGGAAAGCTGAGGGCGGGCGAAAGCCCGCTTTTTGTTTTGACAGACCACCACCATAAAACTCATCATGAACCTTTTAAAGAAAGACGGCGGCATGGTGAAAATCTTTGGGCTCGAAAGCGGCGATGAAAAAAATTCGGTTAGGATAAGGGACAAAATAGGGTTTGTTTTCGGCGAGAATTTATTTTACGAGGAGCTTACGGTGGAGGAAATGAAGGGGATAATAGCGCCTTTATATACCAAGTGGGATGAAGAAACCTTTAAAAAATATGTAAAATTGTTTTCGCTCCCGCATAGAAAAAGGATAAAGGAGCTCTCCCGGGGGATGAAGATGAAACTTGCCCTGGCCTTAGCCCTGTCCCATAACGCGGAGCTCCTTATAATGGATGAGCCCACATCAGGCCTTGACCCCGTAGTAAGGAGCGAGTTTCTGGAAATCTTGAGCGAATTCATCCAGGACGAAAGAAGGTCGGTTTTTTTCTCAACCCACATAACCTCGGACCTGGATAAGATAGCGGATTTTGTAACATTTATAAACGACGGTAGTATAATTTGTCCTGCGAAAAGGATGAGCTGTTTGAAAGATACGTCCTTGTGAAGGGGCCTAAAGAAATTTTTAATCCTCAGACCAAAGAGTATTTCGTGGGGATAAAAGAGCACAGGTTCGGGGTCGAAGGACTTATTAAAAACGTAGAGGATTTTAAAAAAGTTATAAGGGGAAAAGTCGTGTTTGAAAGGCCCAATCTGGAAGATATAATGTTTTATTTCACAAGGGGGAAGAGGTATGTTTAGCCTTATAAAAAAGGATTTATTGATTCAAAAAAGTTACTTCCTTTACGGCATTATGGCCGCCTTTATTGCGATAATTTCCTTTCAGAATTTAAAAGAAACGATGGTTCTTGCTGTAACGTTCATCCTAACTTACGTTTTTATCCAGTATGCGTGTTATTGCGACGATAGAAACAATGCCCATTTGCTCTTGAATTCCCTGCCGGTTTCCAGGAAACATGTGGTTCTTTCCCGGTATATTTCGTTATTCGTGTTTTTTCTCATATCCCTCGGTTACTATGCTATTTTAACGGGAATTATAAAAATCTTTGCCATCCCTCTTGAGTGCGGTTCTTTATCCCTGGAAGGGAATGTCCGAGCGCTCACCATGGTTCTTTTTGTAAACAGCATAGTGCTTCCGGTGTTTTACAGGTTCGGATATTCAAAGTCCAGGATTGTAAATTTAATTTTGTTCGTGGGCATTTTCAGCGCGTTCGGAGCCCTGGAATCAACGGGCGGCGGCTTTGCGGGCTTTTTCAAAGGAAAGATGCTTTCTAGTTATTTTAGCCTGATTTTAGCCCTTTTTGTTTATGCTCTTTCGTTCGTTGTGTCGGTGAAGGTCTACTCGAATAAGGAATTTTAAAAAGCTGCTTTCCTAAGAGGATAAGGGCAAAAAATATAGAAATTAAGAATCAGAAGATATTAAATTACCGGAATTTTAAAGGAGGGGTATGAATGGGCAAGGCTCTTTTGGTTATTGATATGCTCAACGATTTTGTGGAGGAAAAGGGCAGCCTGTACGTTGGAGAAGGTGCAAGAAAAGTAATACCCTTTATAAAGCAGAAAATTGAGGAATTCAGAAAAGAAGCATGTCCCGTGGTGTTCGTCTGCGACAGCCACGAAAAGGACGACAGGGAGTTCGAAATGTTCCCGCCCCACTGCATTTCGGGTTCCTGGGGGAGTGAAGTTATAAAAGAGCTGGAACTCAAAAAAGAGGATAAAATAGTGAAAAAGCGGCGGTACAGCGCCTTTTACGGAACGGACTTGGACCTTTACTTACGGGAAAGAGGGATAAATGAACTTTTTCTGATGGGCGTCTGCACTAATATATGCGTGCTTTACACCGCTAAGGACGCGAGGGAAAGGGGCTATTCGGTTAAAATATTCAAGGATGGCGTGGCTTCTTTTGACGAGAGTGTTCACGAATTTGCCCTTCGGGAAGCAAAAAGCACTTTAGGTTGTGAATTAATTTGAAAGTTTCGATTCACATATCATCCCTGGTCATCTGAACTGGGACAAACTTCCCAGTTCAGGCGGCTGGGGTATTTTTTACCCCTTTCAGGTTGCCTCAGCCCCAGCAGGCGGTATTTGAATAGCTTTTTAACAAGGGCAAAGGGGAGGTTTTTGATGATAAAGGATGAAAGGCTGGTCAATGAATTTTTTGGAGCTTGTAAAAATTGACAGCCCCTCGGGCAAATTTTAATGAACAATGCCAATCTTTTAGAGCCTAGATTAGTTTCTTTTGCTAAAGTTGCGACCAAATTTTCGATATGTTCTGGAGTTCTGATAGGCATGCGGAATTTAGGCCCTCGTTTTTTGATACAGGCTGATATATCGCCGTTAGAAAGCCTGAAACGCTCTTTTAATTTGTACACCCACCTTGGAG
>JASUSP010000049.1 GCA_030446005.1 Tepidanaerobacteraceae bacterium
TTACTCTATAAAATATTTCTACATGGAAGCGCCTTGTACCTTCTATCGGAAGGAATTTTTTTAGTTCCAAAAAGTACCAATTTATATCATAACCTCAGACATAAGTTATTAAGTTATTGACAACCTACAAAATCGGTATTATAATTTTCTAACACATCCATTAAAATTGCAAAAAGCGATGAGGGAAAGAGTAGTCGCACTTTGCCAAAAAGAGAGCCAGTGGTTGGTGCGAACCGGTTGGCAATTGCGGTGAAGTACATTCCCGAAGCTGCAGGCTGAAAGGTTATACCGAGTAGGCTGAGCCGGTTAACCCGTTATAGGAAAAGAGCGGATTTATCGAGGGACCATCCTCGATAAATCAATAAGGGTGGTACCGCGAGGAAAAACTCGCCCCTCTACGGGGCGGTTTTTTTTTACTCAAAACTTAAAGAAATTAAGGAGGGATAGCATGAAGTTTACCGTCTTATTCCTCTACATCCTATCCCAAATAGCTGTAGGCGTAGCGGGAATGAAAAAAACGAAAAATCTGAACGACTTTTTGCTTGCCGGAAGAAATATGGGTCCCTGGATGTCCGCTTTCGCATACGGTACCGCGTACTTCTCGGCAGTTATTTTTATAGGCTATGCCGGGAAACTGGGGTGGAATTTTGGACTATCGGTACTCTGGATTGCGGTGGGAAACAGTTTTATCGGAAGCTACCTTGCTTGGAAGATACTTGCAAAACCAACGAAAGCAATGACGCAGAGGCTAAATGCCCGCACCCTGCCGGAATTCCTCGCATTAAGGTACAATTCACCCTCTTACAGGATTTTCGCCGCCATCGTCATTTTCGTTTTCCTAGTACCTTACTCCGCTTCGGTCTATATGGGATTGAGCTACCTTTTCGAAGGAGTGTTCAAAATAGATTATCACCTCGCGTTAATCATAATGGCAGCTTTGACAGCCTTTTACCTCGTTCTCGGAGGATACTTTGCGGTAAGCCTTTCTGACTTCATACAGGGAATAATAATGCTATCCGGCAGCATACTCATGGTCTGGTCTGTCACTTCCCATCCCAATGTAAGTGGTATATTAACAGGTCTCAAAAAACTTTACGCTATAGATCCAAAATTGACATCACCGATAGGACCGCCGGGTTTTTGGCAGTTATTTTTCTTCGTTGTATTAACGAGTTTGGGGCCGTGGGGATTACCCCAAATGGTGCATAAATTTTACTCAATAAAAGATGAGGCTTCGATAAAACCGGCTACCGTAATTTCCACCGTATTTTCCTTCGTAATAAGTTTTACCGCTTACTTTATCGGGGCGATGACAAGGCTTTTCTTCAGCACTATACCATCGGAAGGAGGAAAGCCCAATCCCGATGTCATGGTACCTAAGATAATTGAAAGCGCGATGCCGGAAGCAGCGGCGGCAGTAATATTAGCCCTCGTCATTTCCGCCTCCATGTCCACTTTATCTTCGTTGGTTTTGATATCAAGCTCGGCCATCAGCGTGGACCTTATCGAAGGACTTGAAATGAAGCTTAGCGGAAAAGCAAAGATGTCTCTTATGAGGATTTTCTGCCTGATTTTCATAGCACTTTCGCTTATAATTGCAATACTAAAGCCGTCCATTATCATTACGCTTATGGCCATATCCTGGGGTACGGTAGCGGGAACCTTCCTTGCTCCATACCTTTTCGGCCTGTTTCATAAATCCACAACGAAATCCGGTGCGTGGGCTGGCTCAATTGCGGGGCTTATAATTTCCCTGGGCCTCTCCTTAATTTATAAATTCGATTCCTCGAAAATCCCGATGTTCGGGAGCCTTGCCATGATAATTCCGTTGATAATTGTACCTCTGGTTTCAAAATTCGATTCGAAGGAAAAAATATTACCCGAATTGCTGACGGAAAAACAGGTGTAAAAAAATTATTGACACGGCGGGATATATCTGCTATCATTTAAGTCAAACTTATGGAAAAGTAAATAATGTAGATACTCTTCTTATCAAGAGCGGTGGAGGGACTGGCCCGATGAAACCCGGCAACCCGCATCGCCTGGATGCGAAGGTGCCAATTCCTGCAGGACGTATGTCCTGAGAGATAAGAAGAGGTAGGAAATCTTGCCTCTTCTTATCGGAAGAGGCTTTTTTGTTGCATTTTTAATCAAAACCATAAAAAGAGGTGAATTTGATGAAAACCTTTGAAGAAATCAACGAAAAAATAAAATCGGGGCGTGCGGTAGTTTTAACCGCCCAAGAAGTCAAGGAACTTGCCTCAAAGGACGGAATCAAAGAAGTGGCAAAAAAGGTAGATGTGGTAACCACGGCCACCTTCGGCGCCATGTGCTCGTCTGGAGCTTTCCTGAACTTTGGACACGCCGACCCACCCATCAAGATGAGCAAAATCTGGCTCAACGACGTTCCGGCTTACGGCGGCATAGCGGCGGTGGATGCATACATTGGTGCCACCGAGCAATCGGAATCTGAAGGGATAAATTACGGCGGGGCCCACGTAATCGAGGACCTGGTTGCCGGTAAAAAAATAAAGATTAAGGCGATTTCAAAGGGCACCGATTGCTATCCTCGCAGGGAGTTTGAAGGGTTTATAGACAAGAATTCCATAAATCAGGCAATACTTTTCAATCCCAGGAATGCTTATCAGAACTATAACGCCGCAACGAATACTTCCGATAAAATCCTTTACACATACATGGGCACGCTTTTACCCAATTGCGGCAACGTAAACTATTCGACAACTGGGGAGCTAAGTCCCTTAATGAATGACCCATACCTGAGGACGATTGGCGTTGGAACGCGAATTTTCCTCGGCGGTGCTGTAGGTTATGTCGCCTGGGAGGGCACACAGCACAATCCAATGCAGGAGAGGGCTGAAAACGGAGTCCCCATCGGCGGCGGTGCTACCCTTGCTCTGATCGGCGACCTAAAAAACATGAGTACGGAATTTTTGAGGGCAGCCGTGGTAAAAGGGTACGGCGTTACACTTTACGTAGGAGTGGGAATCCCCATACCCGTCTTAGATGAAGAAATGGCGCGGTTTGTCTCGGTCCGCGACGAAGAAATTTTTACAAACATCATCGATTACGCGGTACCGTCCCGCTCCCGTCCAGTACTTCGCCGGGTCAGCTATGCCGAACTCAAAAGCGGAAGCGTAACATTGATGGGCCGCAAAGTTCCCACCGCTCCCCTTTCGAGCTTTTCGAAATCCCTAAAAATAGCCGAAATCCTAAAAAGCTGGATAAAAGAGGGAAAATTTCTTCTCCAGGAACCGGTTCAGCATCTGCCTTTGGACCGGCACTTTTTACCGCTGAATGAGACAAAGGGGGAGCTTTAAATGCAAAAAATCAAGATTTTAGATTCAAAATGCATAAATTGCGGGGTCTGCACCGCTTTGTGTCCGACCGGTGCCCTGGTCCTGGACAAAATTACTTGGGAATTGAAGTTCTCGGAAATAAAATGCATCAACTGCTTCGCATGCGAAGCCAGCTGTCCGCTGGGAGCTATTAAAAAATAGATGGTGATAATCATGGAGAAAAATAACAACCGTGAATATCGCCGTTTTTCCGGGACGGAGGGCCTTACCAGTTTTACCATAAAAATTAAAGAAACCGACCTTTTCATCAGTGCCGCTTCTAACCTTGCTGCCGAGGCCACGTCTTGCGTTTTAAAGTGCAGGAAAGAACTGGAAGAATATAGCGCCTTCGACCCCGTTTTTCTCCGCACCCTATCGCCTCACTGCGTACCTGAGTGGGCGCCTGAAATCGTAAAAAAGATGGCCGAAGCCGCATCGGCAGCAGGTGTGGGCCCCATGGCGGCGGTGGCAGGCGCCATATCCGAATCCGTGGGAAGATATCTTCTCAAGTATTCCCCCGAGGTCATCGTCGAAAACGGCGGCGATATTTTCATTTCTGCCAGCCGCCCGGTTAAAATCGGCATTTTTGCGGGCAGCTCTCCCTTCAGCAACAGAATCGCTCTGAGGCTAGACCCTGCCGGACGCGCCACCGGTGTATGCACTTCATCCGGAACTTTAGGACATTCGCTGAGCTTCGGGAAAGCCGATGCTGCCGTAATAATTGCGGAAGATCCTGCCCTTGCCGATGCGGTTGCCACAGCTACGGGAAACCGCATCAAAACTCCAAAAGATATAAAGGCCGCGCTGGAATTTGCCCTTAGCATAAAAGGCGTAAAAGGCGCTCTCGTAATTATCGGTGAACACATGGGAGTAATGGGAGAGGTGAAGCTTGAGAAAATTTGACGGAATCAAAGCGAGGGAGGTAAAAAATTGACTCCGAATGACCTCATGATGAAATTGAAGGAAAAGGTCCTGCTTTTCGACGGCGCCATGGGCACTATGCTTATGAAACGAGGACTTTCCCCGGAAAAGTGTCCCGAAATCCTGAACCTTGAATCACCAGAAATCGTGGAAGAGGTCCACCGGCAATACGTGAAAGCCGGTGCAGATATAATCGAGACCAATACCTTCGGCGCAAATCGCTGTAAACTCTCATCCTTCGGCCTGGAAGATAAAGTCGCAGGCATAAATAAGCGGGCCGTCGAAATCGCCCGCAGGGCAGCAAAAGATACCGCCCTGGTTGCCGGCTCGATAGGGCCCACCGGAAGACTCATTTCGCCTTTAGGCGACCTTACTTTCGACGAAGCCTACGACATATTCAGAGAACAAGCGGGTTATCTTTTAACAGCGGGCGTGGACCTCATCGTAATAGAAACCATGTCCGACCTTCAGGAAATGCGCGCAGCCCTTCTTGCCGTTAAGGACTGCGGCAAAATCCCAGTAATATGCCTTATGACCTTTGAGCAAAACGGAAGAACCCTCACCGGCACCGATGCCGAAACTGCGCTAAGGGTGCTTTCGGCCATGGGCGCCACCGCAGTCGGCTTAAACTGTGGCCTGGGTCCAAAGGAAGCCCTGGAAATAGCAAAAAAGATGACCAAGATAGGCATGGTTCCAGTATGTGTCCAGCCCAACGCGGGCCTGCCGGATGTCAGGGAAGGTGAGACAATTTATACCGTTACACCGGAAGAAATGGCAATGTATATGAAAAAAATGGTCCTCTCGGGCGTTTCCATAGTAGGCGGTTGCTGCGGCACGACGCCGGAACATATAAAGGCTATGTCGTCATCCATCAGCGGAATCAGGCCTCCCTTAACTTCGCCGGACGGAAGATGTTTCCTTGCTTCCCGAACGAGAACATTTTACATAGGCAGCGAGGGATCGACTCCTTTTACCGGAGAGCGAATAAATCCGACGGCGAGAAAAAGTTTGCAGGAATCGCTAAAAAAAGGCGACTTCGGCCTCGTAGTATCAGAAGCCAAAAGACAGTATGAAGCCGGCGCCGCCGTGATAGACGTAAACGTGGGCGTTCCTGGCATAGACGAAACCAAAGCTATGGAAAAAGCCGTTTTAGCGATACAGCGCACGGTGGACGTCCCCCTTTCCATCGACAGCTCCAATCCCGAAGCTTTAATGGCAGGACTCAAGGCTTTTTGCGGTAGAGCCCTTTTGAACTCAGTAGACGGCACAAAAGAAAAACTGGAAAAAATACTTCCCATCGCCACCCGCTATGGAAGTGCCGTGATTGGACTCACAATTGACGAAAAGGGAATACCCGAAAGCGCCCAAAAAAGATTGGAGATAGCGCGAAAAATCGTAGAGGCTGCGGAAGAATTCGGCCTTGACCGGAACTCCATATTCATCGACTGCTTGTGCCTTTCCGCCGCAGTCCATCCGGGGCAAGCCGTCGAAACCTTGAGGGCTATCCGCTTGATAAAGGAGGAGCTTAATGTCCGAACTTGCCTTGGAATCAGCAATATTTCCCACGGTCTCCCCGACAGAAAAACCTTAAATGCCGCTTTTTTGTCGATGGCTGTTCTCGAAGGCCTCGACCTCCCGATTTTAGACCCTCTAAGCCAAGAGGTCGTAAGAGTCCTCAAAGCTTCCGATTTGCTGACCGGCCGCGATAAAAAAGCCAAATACTTCTTAAGCTCCTGCAGTTTTGAAAAAACAAATAAGGAAACGTTAGATTCACGCGGCATCGAAAACCTGAAAGAAGCTATTTTCAACGGCAGCGAAGAAAACCTGGAATATATTGTAAATGAAGTTTTAAAAAGGGGATTCGACCCCGTTTACATAATAAACGAAACGATAATCCCCGCACTGGAAGAAGTTGGGAAAAAATACGAAACGGGAGAATTTTTCCTCCCGCAGCTTATTTCTTCCGCACAAGCTGCAGAGAAGGTTTTTTCAATCCTCCGCCCCTTTCTTCCAAAAGATACGCAAAAAAACCGCGGAACGGTAGTCCTGGCCACCGTCCGCGGGGATATCCACGACATCGGAAAAAACATCGTAAAACTCATGCTCTCAAACAACGGTTTTAACGTGATAGACCTCGGAGTAGACGTGCCGGAGGAAAAAATCATCGAAACCGCGATTAGCACCAATGCCGACATAATAGGCTTGAGCGCCCTGATGACGACGACGATGGTCAGGATGAAGGATGTTGTGGACCTTGCTAAATCCCGGGGCATAACTTCCAAAGTAATTGTGGGCGGTGCAGTTGTCAACGAGGAATTTGCAAAGATGATAGGTGCCGACGGATACGCCCCAGATGCGGTTTCCGCAGTAAATCTGGCCAAAAAGCTGGTTAAGCTTTCACGTTAAAACCTATTTTTTCAAAAGCTTCCCTTATTCGCTTCATGGTAGCCGGAGGCGGTGCGCTATAGTCCAACATTTTGTATTCCCTTGAAAGCCTCGCGTACTTTTCGCTCACATCGTGGAAGGGCAAAAGTTCTATTTGCCTTATGTCTTTTAACGAAGATGCGAATTCCACAAGACCTTCTATATTTTCATTCGTATCGGTAATCCCGGGGATGACGGGAAGGCGAAGGAGCACGTCCTTTCCCCTTCCCGATTCATCTAGAAGCCTCAGATTTTCCCTTATGGGCTCGTTAGAAACCCCGGTATACTTTTTGTGCTCATCTTCTCTGGCGAGTTTCAGGTCGAACAGGAAAAAGTCTACGTAGTCCATAACTTCTTCGAAGGTATCCCGGGGTGCGAAGCCCGAAGTGTCAAGGGCAGTGTGGAAGCCATGCTCCTTGCACCTTTTTAGCGCTTCCTTCAAAAAATGCGGCTGCGAGAGGGGCTCTCCACCCGAAAAAGTAACGCCGCCGCCGGATTTGTCGTAAAAGAGCACGTCCCTTTCAAATTCCTTTATAAGTTCCTCCACATTTATCACCCTCCCGACGAGCCTCATCGCATTCGTCGGGCAAGCATCGGCACATATACCGCAACCTATGCAAAGGCTTCTTTCAATTCTGGGAAAGCCGCCTTCGTTTTCAAAAAAAATCGCCCCGGCCGGGCATACCCCGGCGCAGGTACGACACCTCATGCATTTGTATTCGAAAAACATTATCTCGTTCTTAGGCGATATGCCTTCCGGATTGTGGCACCACCAGCACCGCAAGGGACAGCCTTTCATAAAGACGGTGGTCCTTATTCCCGGCCCGTCGTGTACCGCAAAGCGCTTAATATCGAATATCAACCCGTTGTACGTCATTTAAATGCCTCCTTGTGGCATCAAATAAGCTAAATCTCCTTGTGTTCGGTCCTCGCTATTATCTCCTCCTGCAGTCCTCTCGGCAAATTCACGAAGTAGTCGCTGTATCCCGCAACCCTCACCATCAGGTCCTGGAAATCCGCAGGACGTTTTTGGGCCTCTCTTAGAAGCTCCGCACTCACAACGTTGAACTGCACATGGTGCCCGCCCATGTTGAAGAACGTTCTTATCAGGCTTGCGAGATTCTTCAGGTTTTCCTCGCCCTCCAAAAGGTCCGGCGTGAGCTTTTGGTTTAAAAGCGCCCCTCCGGTCTTATCCCAGTCGCACTTCGCAACGGACCTGAATACTGCCGCTATTCCTCTTCTGTCGCTTCCCTGCACTGGAGATATGCCCTCGGACACCGGAAAACCGGCTTTTCTGCCGTCAGGCGTGGCACCTGTGACCTTGCCGAAATATACGTGGGCCGTCGTGGGCAGGAAATACGCCCTTCTCGAAGCCCTCCTCACCGGCGTCGGCGGGTAGCTTTCTATTATCCCGACTACCTCATCCACCAGTCTTTTCGCTATCTCGTCGGCGTAATCGTCGTCCTCCCCGTATCGCGGAGTCTTATTCAATATCCTCTGCCTCAAAATCTCGTATTTCCCTTCGAAATCTTGCCTCAATGCCTCCAAAAATTCTTCCATGCTCGTCGTCTTTTCGTCGAAGACGTGGTACTTTAGCGAGCTCAAACTGAAAGCCACGGTGCCGAGCCCCACGAGCTGCACATACTGCGTGTTGTACCTCGTCCCACCCGAATTGTAATCCTTTGCTTTTTTCACGCAGTCATCTATCCAAAGCGACAGGAACGGCACAGGAAGCTGCCTGGCGTATATTTCCTCTATGATGTCGTTCCCCTTCATCTTTATGTCCATGAAATGCTTTATCTGTTTGATGAATGCCTGCCACAGCTCTTCGTAGGATTTGAAGTTAGCAGGATCACCGGTTTCGATCCCCAGTTTTTTGCCGGTCTGCGGGTCTATTCCGTTGTTTAGGGTAATTTCCAGAATCTTGGGCAGGTTGAAGTAACCCGTGAGTATATAGGCTTCCTTGCCGAAAGAACCCGTCTCAACGCACCCGCTGACTCCGGCCGTCCTCGCATCCTCCAGGGTCTTGCCCTGCCTCAGCATCTTCACTATTACGCCATCGAAGTTGAAAAACGGCGGCTCACCGAATCCCGGAGCTACAACCTGCAGCGCCTTTATCAATATCCTGTCCGGGTTCTTGTTGCTGACGAGCAGCGCGGTGTTCGGCTGCAACGTCCTCATTTCGTCCAGCACTTCCAAGAGCAGGTAGGACACTTCGTTTACTCCGTCGGAGCCGTCCTTTTTGAGGCCACCTATATTTATCTTGGTAAAGTCGTTGTACGTGAAACTTTCTTCCGCCGTCACTCCCACCT
This sequence comes from Tepidanaerobacteraceae bacterium, assembly GCA_030446005.1. Classification (GTDB taxonomy): domain Bacteria; phylum Bacillota; class Thermosediminibacteria; order Thermosediminibacterales; family Thermosediminibacteraceae; genus Fervidicola. The sequence continues at coordinate 9,014 of JASUSP010000049.1, forward strand.
TAGGCACCGCCGGCTGGTTGTTTATCTTTATCCAGAAGGCCTCTAAAAGTTCCTTGGCCTTCTCCCTCGTTAGCCTTCCTTCTTTTACATCCCTTTCGTAGAATGGATACAGGTGCTGGTCGAATCTGCCCGGGTTGAAGGAATCCCAGGGATTGGTTTCATAGACAACGCCCACGTGAACGAACCAGTAATGCTGCAGGGCTTCCCAGAAGGTCTCCGGTGCATGAGCCGGCACCTTGCGGCAGATTCTTGCCATCTCCTCAAGTTCTCTCTTGCGCTCGGGGTTTTCTTCCTCTTGAGCCATTTTTTCCAATTTTTCTGCATAACGCTTTGCGTAGATCAAAATAGCGTCGGCGGCAATGTCCATCGCCTTCAATTCTTCCATCTTTTCTTTATAATCCGGATCATCGGGGTTGAGTTCCTGCATACTCTTTTTTATCTCCTCTTTTATGTCGAGAACCCCTTTTTCAAAAATTCTCTCCCCACCAGCGGTATGTCCCGGAGCCCGCTGCTCCATGAATTCGGTCCATATCCCCGCTTCATAGGCATCGATCCATTCCTGCGGAAGGCTGGCAAAAAGTTCTTCCCTCACCGTCTTGCCCTTCCAGAAGGGAATTATCTCCTCTTCGTAAAGCTTTTTCGTCTCTTCATCCACTTTGTAGGGCATGTTTTCTCTGGAATCCAGAATTTCCAAGTCCTGCATGCTGTGGGTGCATATCTCGGGATAGGTGGGCACCTCCTGCGGACCGGTTCCCCTGAGCCCCACGATAAGCTGGCCTTCCTCCACCGGCAGGCTCACCCGCTCCATCAAGTACTTGAAGGCCAAGGCGCGCTGCACCGGAATGGACTCGTTTTTTGCTATGCCGCTCTTGTAAAATTCCGTGATGATCCTTGCCCTCTCGGCGGAGATTTTGACCTGAGCCTTAACGCTTTCTTCGCGAAGCCTCGCGATCCGCTCATTTATGGGACGAACAGCGGACCTCCTTTTCTGGATTTCTTTTTCAATGGCGTCGCAGGGAATAGCCATAATATCGCCTCCAATTAAAACAAAATCAAGTTTCAGTTTATATATTTATGCAATTTTAATGCCAGTTTCTATTTATTGTGAAAAGAATTCAAGAATTCTCGCCAATGTCCCAATTTTTATACTTTTTGTCCCATTCTAGGGACACATTATTTTTGTAGGAGAAATGATTATAAACTAATACTAGAGATTCTCCTCTCTCACAATATGTGGCATAAATTTTGCAGAAGATTATAAGTATACGAATATACGATATTATTATACAAAAACATCGAAAGGGGGGGAAAGATAAAGGTATTTCCATTTAAATCTTACCCGTTCTCGTGAATTATTTTTAGGAGGGGATATAACTTGAAAAAAGCCAGGAAGCATTTACAAATTATTATTATGATAACCCTGCTCTCGCTTTTAGGATTGATTATACTTCCTGCATGTAGTAGCCAAAATCAATCTTCCAGCAATTCAAATGACAAGCCTATTCGTATAGCCATGTTCATATTGGTACGCGCGAACTCCTACGATCAAGCTCGTATAGACGGTGTTAATAAAAAGGCAAAAGAACTCAATGCCCAAGTTGACATTTTTTCATGTGAATTCAACACCCTAGAACAAATAAACCAAATTCAAGATGCAATAACCTCCGGAAAATATGATGCGTTCATAATTCATCCCAATGATAGTAACGCTGTTGTCCCTGTTGTCAATGAGGCATTAAAGAAGGGAATCATAGTTATCGCTGCAGATGCACCAATTGGTCCCGATACAAGATCGTTAAAACCATATCCTGAAGGAGTAAAATGCGTCATTGGAAGAACCGGCTGGTCGACAGGAACATGGTTGGGCAAAGCATTACTTCAAGCTGCAGAAGGTCTCGATAAGTGCAAAGTAGCATACCTAATAGGTTCCCAATCACAAACCATAGATCGCGATAGATATGAAGCCCTTAAAGAAGTTATAAAAGATCATCCTAATATTGAAATAGTGGCATTCCAAGAGGCACAGTACCGCCGCGATCTTGCCCGAGAAATTATGCAAAACGTTTTTCAAGCCCATCCAGATATAAATGTTGTGGTTTCATCGGGAGATCAGATGACCCTTGGAGCATACGATGCTGCAAAAGAAGCCGGAATCGAAAAGAATATTAAATTCATTGGTAACGGTTGCAGCAAAGAAGGCTGGCAAGCTATCAAAGACGGTCAATTGTTTGCAAGTTATGCAGATATCCCATATACTCAGGGTGAACTTCTTGTAGAAACTGCAGTAAAAGCAGTTCGAGGTGAAACCGTTCCCGAATCCATTAACCTTGAAGAGTTGAGTCCTCCTTTACCCCCTGAGGGACCAATAATTACCAAGGAAAATGTAGATAAATATCAACCCCAGTGGTGATAACAAACTTTCATTTAGAGGAAATTCGAAACTGGTTAATTTAAAAAACGAGTGGAGGAACTATGAACAAAAAACAATTTTTGAGATTGGAATCGATAAACAAAAGATTTGGAGGAGTCCATGCATTAAAGGACGTCTCACTAACAGTAGAAGAAGGAACAGTACATGCCTTAGTGGGAGAAAATGGTGCGGGGAAGTCAACACTAGGAAAAATAATAGCAGGCGTTTATCAACCCGACAGCGGTAAAATTTACGTCGACAATTGTTGCGTAAAGTACCATTCTCCGCGAGAAGCATTAGCCGACGGCATAGCTTTAATCTCCCAAGAAATTGCCTTGGTCCCCCAATTGACAGTAATCGAAAACATCTTCTTAGGCATTGAAAACAACCATCGGGGATTAATTCGAAATAAAGAAATTAGAAAGCGCTATTATGAATTGATTGAGCGCACTGAACTATCGATTCCACCGGACATCCCCGTATATTGTCTGCGCATAGCCGAACAAAAGAAAGTAGAAATTCTTCGCGCTATAGCACGAAATGCCCGTTTAATTATAATGGATGAACCGACAGCAATTCTTTCTGCAGATGAAGCTCAAAAGTTATTCGCTCTAATTCGCAAATTAAAATCTTCAGGCACCACTTTTATCTATGTTTCACATTTCCTTGAAGAAATCTTATCATTAGCAGACAATGTAACGGTTATGCGAGACGGACAATGTGTAAAAACTTCTCCAGTTGAGAAAGAAAGTCGTGAAACTTTAATCGAAGCAATGCTTGGCAGATACGTATCTCTAGGATTTCCGGAAAAAATTTATCCCGAACCCGATGCGCCAGTAGCACTTTCGGTTGAAAAACTGTCACGGGAAGGAATTTTTTACGACATCTCCTTCCAAATTCGAAAGGGAGAAATATTGGGTCTTGCGGGGTTAGTAGGAAGCGGACGGACAGAAATAGCAAGGTGCATCTTTGGAGCTGATCCTAAAACGGAAGGCAATATTAAAGTATTTAATAAAATCGTCAACCCTACCTCTCCAAAAGAAGCAATTAATGCTGGTATCGCACTCCTACCTGAGAGCAGGAAGCTTCAGGGGCTTATCCTGAAGCTTCCTGTAATATACAATATTTCTTTGCCTCATTTGAGGAAAGTTGCATCTGGTCCGTTCATAAAGCTGCGTGATGAACATAATAGGGTTAAAGAATTACTATCCACCTTAAATGTAAAGCCTTTAGATCCCTGGATAGAGGCCAGGGCATTGTCGGGTGGAAATCAACAAAAGGTTTTGTTTGCAAAATGGCTTTTTGAAAAGCCCAAGATATTAATTGCAGATGAACCTACAGCCGGAGTAGATGTCGGTGCAAAACATGCCATCTATCAACTAATTCACTCTTTAGCCCGCGAAGGTATAGCTATTCTTCTGATTTCTTCCGATTTAGAAGAACTTATAGGACTTTCCCATAGAATAATAACAATCAATAGGGGCCGAATCACAGGAGAATTCTCCGGCTCAGATCTTGCAGAAGACAAAATCATGCACGCTATCTTTTCGACAGCTAGTTAATAGTTTTAAGAGAAATTGCCGAGGGAGATGATCTAATGGAAATAGCCCAGAGAAAAAAATTTGACTTTACTAAATTGCAGGTAATACTGAGAAATTACGGTATCATCTTAGCCTTCTCCTTACTTTTTTTAATACTTGCTTTTTCCTCTCCAGCTTTCCTTACTTATCGAAATTTGCACAACATTATTGATCAATCTGCTGAAGTAGGAATAGTTGCTTGTGCAATGACTCTTGCTATAATTAGCGGGAATTTCGATCTTTCCGTCGGGGCAATTTTCGCATTCAGCGGTTGTATAGCAGCTATCATTGCCGCAAAAGGATACGTTGGATTTGCTTTGCTTGCAGGAATTGTTTCTGGATTAATCTTAGGAATAATGAACGGGTTAATCATCACTAAATTCAGAGCAAATTCCTTTATCGTTACATTAGCGACAGGCTACATTATAAGGGGACTTGCAATGATCTTAACAGGTGGAAGGTTAATAATAGTAAATGATCCCGTATTTAGCATCTTGGGCCAAAGTTCTTTTTTAGGGATAAAAATTCCTATATTTATACTAATCATCTGGATATCTATAACATGGATCTTACTTGGAAGAACTACCTTTGGCCGGGCAGTATATGCTATCGGCGGCAATCCAGAAGCTGCTCGTCTATCAGGCATTAATGTAGACCGAACGAAAATAATTATATTCGGCATTAATGGTATAAGCGCTGCATTAGCAGGGCTTATTACAGTATCAAGAATAAGTCAAGGTCAAGCTGATATTGGCTCATTGGTCGACCTGCAGGCAATATCAAGAGTAGTCATCGGGGGCACAAGTATTGCAGGAGGAGAAGGAACTATTTGGAGGACTGTATTTGGCGTTTTGCTCATGCGCCTCATGACAAACGGATTCAATATCCTAAATGTTTCTCCCTTCTATCAAAGAGTATTAGGCGCTTGCAAAACTATGCTCCCATAAAAAACTAAAAGAGTCCCTATACCTGGCTGGACTCCAAATTTGACAGATTATGGAATATATTTTGCTCTAGTTTTAAAGCACAATTATAAAAGGCAAAAAACACCCCCTAGGCTTGACTGCAATTTTAAGCAACAAGCCAGCGAAGTGACCTTACCTTATCATGATTTTTCGCTCTTAATGCGACTAAAGCCACAACATTCTGAGCAATTGCAGCTAACACAAGCTCACAATAAGCACTTTGAAAATCAATCACAGTAAGACGCCCGAGCATTAATGGAAGTTTTAACCTAGAAATCGACTGTTCCACAGCAATACGTTGCGAATAAATTTTTTCCCACAACTTTGAATTTCTTGGAATAGGGGTATTTCTACGGTAATTGTCCTCGGGATAAGTATATACCATTCGGCCACTTTTGGAATTAGTGCAGGGGTCGGGGCAAGTGCAGATGTAACCGCTTCTTCCTCGTTTAGTCAAAGGACATACCCATTTAATCCGATTTCTGGACTTACAAAATCCAGCGTATTTGAACTTTAAACCGGGATTTTTAGGACACAAAGGGACACCTTCTGAATCTGAATCAGGTTTGGGCAAATCTTTGGTATTGCGAGGATTAAGGTTTATTACTGGTTTTAGCTTACATTCTTCTATCAAATATCGATAATTTTCGGTGCTATCGAAGCCAGCATCGGCGGTGAAATATTCATAACTAGAAATATCATGATGAAGCTTGAAATCCTCCAGAACAGGCTTTAAAGTAGCGGAATCCTTTTGGCCTTCGAAGAGCATAACGTTTCGGACGAGACCAAGTCCGTTGGTAAGGACTGCAGCAGTATAAGCATAGGCGAAATGGCCGTTTGTATACATGAGTTTAGCTTTAGGTGCAGCTTTAGAGTGTTTTGGCATCTGAGCGAGGGTTGATATGTAAATCTCGTGTTCTGGTTTTTCAGGAGATCCCTTCTCGACCTGGTTTTTCAAGGAGTAAAAGAACTTAGGGTTATTTTCCTTTACGGGGACTTCTAGGCCGGTTGTATCCAGGACGAGAAGGGAAGAAGCGAAAGGGTCGAGTTCTTTTAAATAAGGCTCTGTGAGCTCTACCAGTTTATCTAAGATTTTCTTTAGCCCATCTGGTCCGATTTTATCTTTAAACCTTGAAAAGGTAGCGGGATCTGGAACACTTTTAGTAAACCCACAAAATTCTCTTAGGGGTTCAGATAACTCGAGGAAAGAAACTAGTAGTTCGACTGTAGGGATGGAGAAGATCTTTTGGATAATTAATGCGGCAAGCATAGATGATAAAGGATATGGTGGGCGGCCAGTAGATTTATAGTAAGCCAGCTTTACATCTAGAGGGATAAATTCTTCGATGTCGATGTAATCGTTGAGCATCTTTAATTTATTGTTG
>JASUSP010000050.1 GCA_030446005.1 Tepidanaerobacteraceae bacterium
TGCTCTCGGGGCATGACCCCGGGAGAAAGGGGAGCGTGACACCCCTTAAGGCCAAGGTGATGAACCGGGTCATCCGGGGAATGCTGGCTAACCTGCGGCGTGTGCCGCCGTCCCACGGTGGGATGCCCCCTAATTCATTAGGGGGAGGATGTCACGTGGACGGGATATTCAGCCAGAGGCCCGACGGCAGGGTCACCGTAAGGTATAAACTTCCGGGCTCGGGGGACCACCTGCAGGAAGACTTCGACTTCGTGGTGTGCGCCATCCCATTTTCTACACTGCGGAATACCAAAATAGACCCGCTTTTTTCCACGAGAAAAATGCAGGCCATAAGGGAATTGGGCTACGCCCAGGCTCAAAAAAGCCTCCTTTTTTGCAGATTCCGGTTCTGGGAAAAGGGCGGACCCGAGGAGCGGATAATAGGCGGTGGAAGCTACACGGACCTTTTGATATCCCAGATCTGGTACCCGTCCGATCACGCCCGCCTGGTAAAAAGAGGAGATTACACGAGCTGGGATTTTCGCCCCGGGGCTTCTCCCGAGGAGCCGGGGGTGCTGCTTGCCTCGTACAACTTCACGCAGGATGCGGTAAGACTGGGCAATTTACCGGAGGACATGGCCTTCAACACCGTCAAGAGGCAGGTGGAAGAGGTCCACGGCCTTCCTTGCGGTTATCTTGATGAAGTGGTGCTGGACTTCGTGAGGGTCAACTGGGACGACGAACCGGCGCACCTCGGGGCCTTTTCGTACTACCTGCCCGAGCAAAAGAGGATTTTCTCTTACACCGCGTCCCTTCCCGAATACAAAGGCCGGGTTTACTTTGCTGGGGAGCATGTTTCCGGCACCCATTTCTGGGCGAACGGTGCATTCAGGACCGCCATGCAGGCGGCTCTTGACATCGCAAAAACCGCTTATGAAATTTAATTTTTTTTAATTTTATAATGTATATACATCTAGACATATAGACCGAACGATGGTATATTGATGTTGGGGGGATTCTGATGCCGATTAAAAAAGGGCCGATTCCGGCTTATTTCAGGCTGAAGCAGATAATAATGGACGACATAAAAAACCTAAAAATGAAGCCCGGGGACCCGCTGCCTTCGGAGAGGGAGTACTGCGAGCGCTTTGGGCTGAGCAGGATGACTGTGCGGCAGGCCTTAAAGGAACTCGAGCACGAGGGAGTTATAGTGAGGGAAAGGGGAAGGGGAAGTTTCGTCGCAATTCCCCCGATAGAGCAGGAAGGCATAATGAGCTTTACCGAAATGGTCAAAGCAAGAGGCATGACCCCGGAAACTAAAGTTTTGGAATTCCAGAGGATTCCCGCCGGGGAGCTGGGGGATTTGCTTGAAATCGAACCAAAAGAGGAAATATATAAAATAACCCGGCTGAGAAAAGCGAGCGGTGTTCCGGTGGCGGTTGAAACGGTGTTCATTCCGGTTCTTTTTGTGCCCGGTATTGAGTCCGTCGACCTTTCCGGTTCCCTCTTTTCCGCATTAAGCGAACGTTACTGTATAGAAATCAAGAAATCCAGAACCAGCTTTTCGGCCATTTTGTCCACGCCGGAACTGGAAGAGCTGCTGATGCTGCAGGGGACAGCGCCTCTTTTGAAAGTGGAGAGCCTGAACTTCCATACAAAGCCGGTTTTTTACGAAATCTCGTACTACCGGTCGGACCAGTTCAAAATAACGGTAAATCTAAGCAGGTAGGAGGGATTCTAGGTGAAATTGATTATAGCCAGAGATTACGAAGAAATGAGCAAAAAGGCCGCGCAAATAATAGCGGAGGAAATAAAGAAAAAGCCGAATCTCGTGCTCGGCCTTGCGACGGGCGGCACGCCGGTGGGAACTTACCGGGAACTTGTGAAGATGTACAAAAACGGCGAGGTTGACTTTTCCCGGGTAATAACCTTCAACCTCGACGAATACCTGGGCCTTTCTCCCGATGACGAACGCAGCTATCATTACTACATGTACTCCAATTTTTTCAACCACGTCAACGTAAAGCCGGAGAACATACACATACCGAACGGTGTTGCAGAGGACATAGATGAAGAATGCCGCCGCTACGACGAAGCTATAGAAAAGGCCGGGGGTATAGACCTTCAGCTCTTGGGAATAGGCGTCAACGGCCACATCGGGTTCAACGAGCCGGGGGATGAGCTTTTGACGGCCACCCACGTTACAAATCTCGCACCGGATACCATTAAGGCCAACGCCCGGTTTTTTGAAAGCATAGACGAAGTCCCCAAAAAAGCCATAACCGTAGGACTCGGGACCATAATGAAGGCAAAGAAGATAATTCTCCTTGCAAGCGGAAGGGAAAAGGCAAAAATAATGGCCCAGCTTTTGGATGAGGACGCCGTTTCAACGAAAGTCCCGGCATCGTTTTTGCTCCTGCACGGGGATGTGACCATTATAATGGATGAAGAGGCGGCCGAAATATACCGCAGGAAAAAGGGCGGCGCATCGAACACCGCCGGAAGGTAGGTGAAAATATGAATATTATCGTTAAAAATGCGAGGGTGGTAACGCCCTATGAGATTTTGGAAGACCATGCGGTTCTGGTAAGGGACGGCATAATCTCCGATATACGGAAAGACCCGCCGGAAGAAAACATCGACGCCGTAGTGGACGCAAGGGGATATTACCTGGGGCCGGGCTTTATCGACATCCACAACCACGGAAACTCCGGAAAGGACTTCATGGATGCCTCATTCGACGCTTACGAGACCATGGCAAAGTTCCACCTTGCACACGGTGTCACAGGGTTTTTAGCCACCGTAATGACGGGTTCTTTCGATGAAATGGAAAAGGCCCTCTCTGCTGCTGGAAGGTATATTAAAGAAAGGCAAGGCGGCGGAAAAAAGGCGAGGATGCTCGGGATATATCTGGAGGGGCCCTATTTTTCACCGAAAAAAAAGGGGGCCCAACCCCCCGAACATATAAGAAAACCGGACGTAAAAGAGCTGAAAGAATTGATAGAGGCTTCCTGCGGTACCGTAAGAGTGGTATCCCTTGCCCCGGAGGTGGAGGGAGCCGAAGACGCTATAAGGTATCTGAAAGAAAAGAGGATAACCATCGCCATGGGTCATACCGATGCCACATACGAAGAAGCAAAAAGGGGCATAAACCTCGGGATAACCCTTGCCACCCACACCTTCAACGGCATGAGGGGCTTCGAGCACAGGCAGCCCGGTGCGGTTGGGGCATGCCTTGTCGACGACAGGGTATACTGCGAGATAATCTGCGACGGGATACACCTCAGCAAGGCCGCCGTAGACCTCACAATACGAGCCAAAGGCAGAGAAAAGGTTGTGCTGGTGTCGGACGCCATGATGGCAACCGGGCTTTCCGATGGCGAATACACCTTGGGCGGTCAAAGGGTTTTCGTAAAAGACGGTAGGGCCGCTTTGGCCGACGGGACCATCGCCGGCTCTACCCTCACCCTTGATAGGGCGGTAAGGTACCTCGTGAAGACGTTAGGGGTGCCGCTGAAAGATGCGCTCCGGATGGCGAGTTTGAATCCTGCCAAAGCAGTGGGACTTTCCGATAGAAAGGGCAGCATAGAGCAGGGAAAAGACGCCGACATGGTGATATTCGACGACAACCTGGATATAAAAACCGTCATAGTTGGAGGAGAAGTTTTCAATTTTACAAAGTTAAATGCAGAAAATTAGACGCGTCCGCCCGATTCGTTCAACATACGGTCCCCGAACTCCGGGGACTTTTTTTCGCCTTCAGGTGAAAAGCGGTTCGTGCCCCAGACTCCGACAAGAATCATAAAGGCCCCCACCGCGTGGGTTAGGGTGAAGGGTTCGTGGCGGAAGACTACCCCCGCGAGGACCGAGATGACCGTGGTGAGATTGGAAAAGACAGCCGAACGGGAGGCCGGGAGCCTCGAAAGCGAGGAATTTACGAGAAAGAAGGCTATCACCGAAGAACCTATGCCCAGGTACAAAAGGGCGAAAACCACCTGAAAATCGGAAAGCTGGGCGAAAAAACCTTCAAGTTTTCCCGATTTCAGGTGAAGGATAAAGGCAATCAGGTTGAAGAAAGCCGCACCCACCCACATCATGACGAATGTGATTTCAAAGGGCGAGTAGTTAAGCGAGAATTTTCTGCTGAAAATATTGAAGAATGCCGCGGATATCACTGCGCCGAAAAGAAAAAGAAGTCCTATATTGCCGTCATAGGTGCCGTTCATCCCCTGTGACGCAGTTTTTATGGTATATTATTCTTATCCTTCATGAAATCGGAGGTGTATGATTTGCTTTTTTCCAAATTGGAGAGGATAAAAAAGGATATCGAAAAGATGGCATCTTTTACCTCGACTCCGGGGCAGGGGATCACGCGCTTTAGCTATACCCGGGAGCATGAAAAGGCGAGGGATTACATAATGTCCGAAATGGAAAAAGCGGGACTCGAAGTGAAGGAAGACGGGGTCGGAAACATCGTCGGGAGAAGAAAGGGGAAAAATGAACTGCCGCCTATATTGGTTGGTTCCCACATCGATTCGGTAAAAAACGGCGGTGCGTTTGACGGCGCTGCGGGTGTTGTAGCAGGACTTGAGCTTGCCAGGGTTCTTAAAGAAAACCGGGTAGAACTTGAAACACCCATAGAAATAGTGGCGTTAGTGGAAGAAGAAGGGGGTAGGTTCGGAGGAGGGCTGTTCGGAAGCCGGGCCGTCGCCGGGCTGGTAAATGAGGAAGATTTAAATAGCCTGACAGATGACGGCGGTGTAAGCCTTTGCGATGCAATGAAGGGTTTCGGGTTAAACCCGGAAAATATAAAAGATGCGGTGCGTCCTAAGGGGTCGTTTAAATACTTTCTGGAGCTCCACATAGAACAGGGGCCAGTCCTGGAAAGGGAAAATAAGAATATAGGCGTGGTGGATGCCATCGTGGGCATTGCAGAGTACGTTGTCAGGATAAAAGGCAGGGCTGACCATGCCGGGACGACACCCATGAATGTAAGGCTGGACGCTCTGGTGAAGGCTTCGGAAATGATACTAGAAATAAATCGTTGGGCGTTGCGGGAAGGTGAAGGCACCGTGGCGACCGTGGGAAAGATAAAGGTTCTTCCGGGAGCTGCCAATATAGTCCCAAGGGAGGTACAATTTTCGGTGGACGTTCGCTCCAAAGACAAAGGCGTAATGGTGCAAATGGAAGAGAAAATGAAGGACTTTTTGGAGGACTTGCGAAAAGACGGTTTCGTCGGGGAAATTGATAATATGATCTTTGTGGACCCCGTATTTATGGATGAAAAAATAAAAAACGTAATCAAGGATACGGCCAAATCCCTCAACCTTTCTTATAAGACGATGGTGAGCGGTGCCGGACACGATGCAATGATACTGTCGAATATATGGCCGGTGGGTATGATTTTTGTTCCGAGTAAAGACGGGAGGAGCCATTGTCCCGATGAATTTACTGACTTCGAGTGGCTGAAAAAAGGAATCGATGTAATGATAAATACTGTGCTCAAGCTGGATAAAATTTGATTGAGAAAATCACTGAATTGTTTGAGATTAGAAGTTATAATTATTATTGAGCAGACAACCGCTAGAAAAAAATTGCGGAGGAGTCGACATTGGCAGTTTATAGTGTAATAAGACCCTTCAACAACAACGTGGTGCTCGCAAAAGACGAAAAAGCCAAAGAAGAGGCGGTGCTGGTCGGAAGGGGCATAGGCTTTAATGCCCGCCCCGGGGATAAGGTGGATGAAACGAAAATAGAAAAGGTATTTTACTTTTTCGACCGCGACCAATTCAGGCAGTACGAGACCATTGTAAGCCGCATAGATAAAAGGGTTATCGGAGTTGCCGAAGAAATCATCGCCAAGGCCTGTGCGGAATTTAAAACTCCCCTCAATGAGCATATCCACGTGGCCTTGGCGGACCACATAAATTTCACATTGGAGCGCCTGGCCGGAGGCCTAGAGATTAATAACCCCTTTCTCGATGAGATAAAGGTTTTGTATCCCGAGGACTACGAGCTCGCCTGCAGGGCAGCGAGGATAATAGAGGAAAGATTTGACGTAAAGATTCCCGATGGAGAAAAGGGCTTTATTGCGATGCACCTTCATTCCGCCAGGGCAAACAGGGAAGTATCAAAGACCGTAAAGTACGCTTCGATGATAAATAAAATGGTCGAGATAATCGAGGGCGAATTGGGGAAAAAAATCGAAAGGGATAGCATAAATTATGCAAGACTACTGGTTCATCTGAGGTTTACATTGGAGAGAATAGACAAAAACGTCCCCATAAAAAATCCCCTGCTTTCCAACATAAAAAAGGAATTCCGGGGAAGCTATGGTATAGCCAAAAAGCTGGGAGATTTCATTTTCGAACGGATGGGTAAAAAAATCCCCGAAGATGAGCTGGGGTATCTTGCGCTGCACATTCACAGGATAAGCCTTTCAACGGCCGGAGAAAAATTGTAATGATATTGAATATAGAAAAGTGAATTTGAAGATTACTCTCTATTAAAATTGTAAAATTTAAAATGCGGGCAATAATTAAAAATCGAACAATATTGTATCAATATAGGACAACTTTTGTCTTTTATTTTTTGCCCCAAATGTCTCATTATGAAACACTATATTTATTGTTGTTCCACAATGAAACAAGCCAAGATTTTTGCATTTTTTGTTGCTAAGCGAAAGCAAAAAAATCTGGGATTTAGCTAGCGCGGAATTTTAAAACGATGGCATAAAGATTGCGAGAAAAAATGCAGCGGCAGACAAAAATAATTGATTAAACAAAAAGGAGGCATAAAGATGCTGGACGACTTTACAAGAATGGCAGAACCTTACAGAATAAAAATGGTAGAGCCTTTAAAGATACTGTCGAGGGAGGAGAGAATTGAAAAAATAAAAGAGGCGGGATATAACCCCTTCATGCTAAGGTCTGAGGACGTATACATCGACCTTTTGACCGACAGCGGCACATCTGCAATGAGCGACTACCAATGGGCTGGTATGATGCTCGGCGATGAGGCTTACGCCGGGAGCAGGAACTACATCCACCTTTGTGAAGTGGTAAAGGATGTATTTGGTTACAATTATACCGTTCCTACTCATCAGGGCAGGGGTGCTGAAAAGGTCTTGTTCCCCCTTCTTATAAAAAAGGGTCAATATGTTTTGGGCAACATGCACTTTGATACAACAAAGGCGCATATTGAATTGGCAGGGGGTATTGCCAAAAATTTTGTGATAAAAGAAGCAGAAGATGCGGAAAATTACCACCCCTTTAAAGGAAATTTTGACGTAGAAAGAATGGAGGCCTTTATAAAAGAAGTCGGACCTGAAAATGTCGCCTTCATCCTTGCGACCGTTACGTGCAACAGCGCCGGTGGCCAGCCGGTATCCATGGAAAACATTAAAGAGGTTAAAAGGATAGCAGATAAATACGGTATAAGGTTCTTTATCGATGCCGCGAGGTTTGCAGAAAACGCGTATTTTATAAAGGAAAGAGAAAAGGGCTATGAGAATAAGACTGTAAAAGAGATCGTAAGGGAGATGTTCTCCTACGCGGAAGGCTTTACTATGTCCGCAAAAAAGGATGCCCTCGTCAACATCGGAGGCCTAATAGCCCTTAAGGACGACGAAGAACTTTACAAGAAGGTTCAGCAAATGGTAGTCCCCATGGAAGGATTTGTTACCTACGGCGGTCTTGCGGGAAGGGATATGGAAGCCATGGCTCGCGGTTTGGAGGAAGTGCTCGACGAAAACTACCTTTACTGGAGGGTAAACCAGGTTAAATACCTCGGAGACAAACTAAGAGCCGCTGGCATACCTATACAATATCCCACCGGTGGACACGCAGTATTCATAGACGGTAAAAAATTCCTGCCACACATCCCCCAGAACCAGTACCCATCCCAGGTGATTTGTGTAGAACTTTACATTGAAGCGGGAATCAGGGCGGTAGAAGTGGGAACCCTGCTCGCTGGGAGAGACCCGATAACGAAAGAGGAAATACTTCCGGCGATGGATTTCGTCAGGCTAACCATACCGAGGAGGGTTTACACCAACAGCCACATGGATGTAATTGCCGAAGCTGTAAAAAGGGTCTACGCAAGAAGGGAATCATTAAAGGGTCTCAGGTTAGTCTACGAGCCACCGGTGCTCAGGCACTTCCTCGCAAGATTGGAGCCGGTTGAATAATTAAAAATAAAAATTTAGGGGTGAGGTTATGGAGAATTTTGAAAGGGATCAGTGGAGGTCAAGGGCGGGATTCATCTTTTCAACTGTAGGCGCTGCCGTAGGACTTGGGAATTTCTGGCGCTTCCCCTTCATGGCTTATCAAAATGGAGGCGGCGCCTTCATCCTCCCTTATTTCTTCGCGCTCCTTACAGCCGGAGTGCCCCTTATGATAATGGAGTTTTCCTTCGGGCATAAGATGAGAGGCGGAGCCACCCTTTCTTTTGCAAAACTCGGAAAGAAGTACGAATTTATCGGCTGGTGGCAGGCTATGATGCCCCTCATAGTAATGTGCTATTATTCGACTATAATTGCATGGAGCTTGAACTATCTGGTATTTGCCATCACGCAGGCGTGGGGCGCCGATCCAAACGCCTTCTTCGGAGGAAAATTCTTAGGAGTATCCAGCGGCCCGTGGGACCTGGGAGGATTCAGGTGGAATATAGCTGCAGGGGTTATAATCGTATGGCTTTTGAATTACACCATTACCAAAAAAGGAATATCCGGTGGAATTGAAAAAGCCTGCAAGGTAATGACTCCGCTATTGGCAATTTTGATGGTAATCATTACAATAAGAGGGTTAACCTTACCCGGTGCGGCTTATGGCCTTAACTGGTTTTTAAAGCCCGACTTTTCAAAGATAATGAACGCGAAGGTATGGATAGCTGCTTACGCTCAGGTGTTCTTTTCCACTACCTTGGCTGTTGGCGTTATGATAGCTTATGCCAGCTACTTGCCGGAAAAATCTGATATTGTCAACAACTCGTTTATTACGGTATTTTCAAACTCCAGCTTCGATTTCATGGCGGGACTTGCCGTATTCAGCATCCTCGGCTATGTCTCGGTGGCTTCGGGAGTGCCGTTTGAAGAGGTAGCGACGAGCGGTGCAGGTGTGGCTTTTGTAGCTTTCCCGAAAGCTATAAGTATGCTGCCAATGCCTAAGTTCTTGCAGAGCATTTTCGGAATTATGTTCTTCTTTGCACTATTCATAGCTGGCATTTCTTCTAGCATATCCATGCTGGAATCCTTTGCTACCGCTGCCCTTGATAAGTACAATATGTCAAGGGAGAGCATAATAACTAGAATTGCTATCGGCGGATTTTTAGGAAGCATGTTTATCGCTACGGGTGCGGGCGTTCACATCCTTGATATCGTGGACCACTTCGTCGGAAACTACGGTATAGCCCTCTTGGGGTTAATAGAGGCTATTTTACTGGGGTACGTTTACGGAACCGATAAAATAAAAGAGCACGCCAACAGGTATTCGGATTTTAAAATAGGCTGGTGGCTGGACTTCTGCGTAAAATACCTCACCCCGACAATTCTAGGATATATGTTTATCCAAAATATCATCAATGAATTCAAAGCTCCTTATGGCGGATATCCGATGAGCGCTGTAGTAATTCTCGGCTGGGGTGCGGCAATAGGAATGCTGGTTGCGGCTTTGTACCTTTCGTCGAGGCCGTGGACAAAAATGGCCCCCTATCTGCAAGCTGGTGAAAGGATGGTGTCCAAAGATGACTAATGCTGGAATGGAACCCGGTGCGATTGCCATGCTGTTTTTCGGCGTTACGCTGCTTTACGGAGGCCTTGCCCTTTTCATTTCAATTGCTTTAAAAAAGGTAAATCGGTAAATTTGTTTATGGACTTGAGAGCCTCTAGAATTCTGGCATAGTTGATTTGAAGAATTTAGCCATGTTTGCCAGCTCTAGAGGTTCTTTTTCTTATGAGAAAAAGGAAATAAAAGGACGGAAGGTCGAGGATTGAAATGTGGTAAAATAGTAGTGTCTAGGCCGGAATTTAGGGGCGGAAGGGGGTGCATTTATGAAAATTCTTTCCGAAATGATAAATAGCATAGAGATTATTTTAAACCACGTCCATGAGGGAATTGTAATAGCCGATAAGGATGGAAAGGTGCTGTACGTGAATGAGGCTAATGAAAGGATCACGGGGCTTAAAAACAGCAAGATTCTGGGAAAGTTTGTTAAGGATGTAGTGCCGGACTCCTCCATCCCAGAAGTGATAAATACCGGCAAGGAAAAGTTGGGAGTGAAAACCCGGGTAAACAATAGATACGTAATTTCCAATATAGTGCCCATAAAAAACAAGGGAAGCAGCGAGGTAATAGGCGCTATCTCCGTATTTTTGGATGTCACGGAGCTTGAGAATTTGAATGCAAGGCTGCTAAAAGCGGAAGAAAAGATAAACAGGCTTTCCCTACAGCTTTCGAGCTTCATAGGAAATGGAGAGCCGATAATCGGGAAAAACACCAAAATGCAGAGAGCTTTTTCGCTCGCACTAAAAGCTGCCAATATTAATTCAAATGTGCTGATAATAGGGGAAAGCGGTACTGGCAAGGAAGTGATAGCCAAGTTCATCCATGACAAAGGTTTAAGAAAAAATAAGCCATTTATCGCTGTAAACTGCGGGGCGATACCGGAAAACCTTTTGGAAAGCGAGCTTTTCGGCTACGAAGCAGGGGCCTTTACCGGAGCATCCTCTAAGGGCAAACCCGGTCTTTTTGAACAGGCGGACGGGGGGACGATTTTTCTCGATGAAATAGGGGATATGCCTTACCCCCTGCAGGTGAAACTTCTGAGGGTCTTGCAGGAGAAAGAAATTATGAGGGTAGGAGGTACCCAGAGAATAAGGCTGGACGTACGGGTGATAGCGGCTACTAACAGGGATATAGAAATGATGGTCAAAGAAAAAAAGTTCAGGGAGGACTTATATTACCGCTTAAACGTAATAAAAATAGATCTTCCGCCTTTAAGAGAAAGAAAAGAAGACCTTCCGCTTTATATCTCCTATTTTTTAAACAAGTTATCTATGAGGTTGGGAAGAGAAAAGCCGAAGATAGCATCTGCCGCAATGAAATTGCTTTTAAATTACGATTATCCAGGAAACATCCGGGAGCTTGAGAATATTCTTGAAAAAAGCCTTATTATCGATGATGATGGGTTGATAACGGTGGAGGACCTGCCCGAATACCTTTTTAAGGGAAGCACTTATAAATATTTCGATTTGATGAAAGACCGCTGGCCGAAGCTTTACGAGGTGGAAAAAAACCTCATAGAAGAGAGCATCAAAGCGTTCAAGAATAAAACCAAGGTCGCAGAAGTTCTCGGCATTCCCCGGTCCACGTTATATAGAAAAATAAAGGAATACGGAATTAGATGCTAATATAGGTGATGAAATTTTTATGGTTGCTTTTATTCGCAAAATGTGATAATATATAAACGAAGATGTTTTCGCAATTAAATAAATAAGGACTTAAAAACCGGCGTGTTACCGGAAAGCGGGCATGAGCCGGGAAGGGATTGTTTTTCCTTCCCGGCTCTTTTATTTTCAATGTGGGTTACGGAGGTGGTGGGAAGGCTAAATAAAATTTTTGGTGCTTCGACAAATTTTAAAGCAAGGAGGTTCTGTGTATGAAAGGCGTTTTGGGCAGCCTGCAAAAACTGGGCAAGGCTTTGATGATGCCGATAGCGGTTATGCCCGCCGCGGCGCTCTTGTTGAGGCTTGGAGCCGAGGACGTGCTAAACATTCCGGTGATTATGGCGGGAGGTGCTGCAATTTTCGACAATCTCCCGCTGATATTCGCCCTCGGCGTTTCCATGGGTCTTGCCGGCGGTGCGGGAGCTGCGGCTCTTGCCGGCGGTGTGGGATACTATGTCCTCATAAACGTCCTTAAAGCTATCAATGAAGAGATAAATATGGGCGTATTGGGAGGAATAATAACCGGTATAGTGGCAGCCCAGCTCTACAACAAGTACAAAGATATAAAACTCCCCGATTTCCTTGGGTTCTTCGGCGGACGGCGCTTTGTACCCATAGTAACATCGGCGACCATGCTGATTCTCGGCATAATTTTGGGATTAGTATGGCCTCCGATACAGAAAATCATTTACGCAGCAGGCGAGTGGATAATCGGCGCCGGCGTGCTTGGCGTATTCGTCTTCGGGGTTTTGAACAGGCTTTTGATACCCTTCGGACTTCACCACGTCATAAACAGCCTTGTGTGGTTCGTCTTCGGAGAGTACACCGATGCGGCGGGTAAGGTGGTAACGGGCGACCTGCACAGGTTTTTCGCCGGGGACCCGACCGCTGGTATTTTCATGACTGGATTTTTCCCAATTTTCCTCTTTGGGCTTCCAGCTGCGTGCCTTGCCATGCTGCACGAAGCTAAAGATTCGCAAAAAAAGGCCGTGAGCGGAGTGCTTTTAAGCGCGGCGCTGACTTCGTTTCTCACGGGGATTACCGAACCGATAGAATTCTCCTTCATGTTCCTGGCCCCGGTGTTGTACGGAGTGCATGCGCTTCTTACAGGAATTTCTCTTGCGCTCACGTACGCCCTAGGGATAAGGCACGGGTTCGGTTTTTCCGCGGGGCTGATAGACTATGTTTTAAACTACGGCCTTGCAACAAAGCCTTTGTTGTTAATACCTATAGGAATTGCATACGGCGCGGTCTATTACGCAATTTTCAGGTATATCATAAGGAAATATGACCTGCCGACTCCGGGCAGGATAGAGGGCGAAGCTACCGAAACGAAAGTTACGGCGAAAGCCAGCGACAGGGCTGCAAAAATACTCGAGGGCCTCGGCGGCAGGGCAAACATAAAGTCTATTGACGCATGCATAACCCGCTTAAGGCTTTCGGTGGAAGATGAGAAGGCGGTGGATGAAGAGCTTTTGAAAAAAGCCGGAGCAACGGGAGTTATGAGGCTGGGCGGAGGAAACCTGCAGGTGGTTGTAGGGACCGAAGCGGAATTGATAGCGGAAGAGATAAAGAAAATGCTATAATTTATAAAAGAGCGCGGCGGGCTTGGCCTGCCGCGCAAAATTTAAAAATGAGGGGGACAAAAAGGTGCTCTTTAGCATTTTTAGCAGAAATAAACTCGGCGACCCTGCGGTAAAAATCGTGGCACCGATGAGCGGAAAGGTGGTGGACCTTGCGGAAGTTCCGGATAAAGTGTTTTCCTCAAAAATGGTGGGTGACGGGATAGCCATAGAGCCTTCCGAAGGAGTGGTGCTTTCACCCTTCGATGGCGTGGTAAAGCAGGTTTTTCCTACGGGCCACGCTCTTGTGGTGGAGTCAAAAGAGGGGCTTCCCCTCCTCATCCACATAGGAATAGAGACGGTAAACCTCAAAGGTGAAGGATTTAAAGTTCTGGTTGCGGAAAATCAGGCCGTAAAGGTGGGGACTCCTCTTGTGGAGTTCGAAATGGAACTAATAAAAGGCAAGGGCTTTCCTCTGGTAAGTCCTTTTGTTATCCCGGAAATGGATTTGGTGGATAAGATAAAATCAAGCGGCCTAAAGGAAGTCAAAAAAGGCGAGGACGTGCTAATTGAGGTTTTTCTTAAAAAGAAATGAAGGCAAGCAAAAACGCAAAACTCCCAAATACCGCCTGCTGGGGAGGGGAATTTAAAAGGCGGTAAAAAATACCCCAGCCGTCTAAACTGCGAAAGTTCTTGCAGTTCAGGCGACAAAATGGACATGATGAAGAGGATTTTTGAATTGGGCTTTAATGATTTCATGACTATGAAAAAAACTGAAATTTTAGATTGCATAAAAGCGTCCGAAGGTAGAACAGTGATGGCAGAGACCGTTATTGCCGTGCCGCCGCTCGTCTACGGCGTCAGCAATCCGGAACTTGCAGCCTCCTTCGGGGCAGACCTCATCACCTTGAACATGCTGGACCTTAAGGCGCCTTTCGTGTTCGGCATAGACGATGAGGGAATCGACCTTACGCTGGGAATGGAAAGTTTAAATCAATTGATGAAAAGGCTGGAGGGGAAAAGAGATATCTCGGGATATGCCCAAAAGATTAAGGAGATTGTGGGAAGGTTTATTGGCGTGAATTTAGAACCGGTGCCGGAAGGCAAGGATTATCCCGATGGCAGAGTATTGAGCGAAGAAAACCTCGAAAGGGTAGTCGAAATGGGATTCGACTACGTGGTGATAACCGGAAATCCGAAAACCGGCGTATCGAAAGAAGGTATCCTGAAGGGTATTGAAAAAGCCCGGAAGATATTGGGCGAAGACGTCTTAATAATGGCGGGCAAGATGCACGCTGCTGGCGGTGAAAACATTTATGAACCGGAGACTTTGGGTGATTTTGCCCGGGCCGGAGCCGATGTGGTTCTCATACCCGCACCGGGGACGGTGGTGGGTGTGGACCTTGACCTGGCAAAGCAGATGATAGAAAAAATACACAAAGCCGGAGCTCTTGCCATGACCACCATAGGCACCTCCCAGGAAGGAGCGACGGCCGGAGTCATAGAAAAGATTGCCCTGCTTTCAAAAATGGCGGGTGCTGACATACAGCACATAGGTGATGCCGGATATTCCGGGATCGCATTTCCGGAAAACATAATGGCCCTTTCCATCGCTATAAGGGGAAAGAGGCATACCTTCAGGAGAATGGCGTATTCGATGAGAAAGTAGCTATTTTACAAAAATCCCGCCATAATACCCTCGATTTTAATCAGGGGATGAATGGCGGCTGTCTGTTAAGACTTTTCGCAGAATAAACGGGAACCCTCCTGCGTGGATAGTTCATCCCATCGATTTCACCACACCAATGCTTTGATGGCATCTAGATAAATTTAAGTTAAAACAAACTTTGTAAAAATCAAAATCAAGCAAGCTTTTTATATTTACCAAGAAAGATCTCTTGAAGCATCTCAAGGGTCTCCCGATGGCTTTCCGCAAAAGTAATGGGCTAAAAAAGTTTTTTGCTATACTTGTAGTAATAAGAATCAGTTGGCCCTTGACTTCCTCCCGCCCCCTAAAGGAGGCGGGATTCCTTCAGGCGACTCAGGTCGCCATCCGGCTACCGCTCGCTGCATGCAGCATACCGGCGGTAGAT
>JASUSP010000051.1 GCA_030446005.1 Tepidanaerobacteraceae bacterium
AGGTGCGCGAGTTCCTGCTTCTTGGGGCAGGGGCTATGGGAGTGCTTAAATACCGCCTGCTGGGAATGAGCACTCTCTGAAAGGGCGGAATACAAATAGCCCAGCCGTCTAAACTGGGAAGTTTGTCACAGTTTAGATGACCAGGGGACTTAAAATGCCGCTTGTTACGTCTAAAGAAATGTTCAAAAAAGCTTACGAAGGTGGGTATGCCATTGGAGCATTTAACGTCAACAACATGGAGATTATCCAGGGGATAGTGGAAGCCGCAAAGGAAGAAAGAGCGCCGCTAATCTTGCAGGTATCGGCAGGAGCGAGAAAATACGCAAAGCCCGTATATCTCAAGAAACTGGTGGAAGCGGCGACGGAAGACACCGGACTTCCCATAGTACTTCACCTTGACCACGGCGAGGATTTTGAAATATGCAAGGCCTGCATCGACGATGGCTTTACTTCGATGATGATCGACGGGTCGCGGCTTCCCTTTGAAGAAAACATAGCGCTTACCAAAAGGGTGGTAGAGTATGCCCACGAAAGAGGAGTCGTGGTGGAGGGCGAACTGGGTAGGCTGGCAGGGGTAGAGGATAACGTAAGGGTAACCGACAGGGAAGCGACCTTTACAGATCCAGATCAGGCTGTGGAGTTTGTTGAAAGAACAGGGGTGGATTCCCTCGCCATAGCGATAGGCACCAGCCATGGAGCTTACAAATTCAAAGGCGAACCGTATCTTGACTTTGAAAGGCTGAAGAAAATAACGGAAAAATTGCCGGGATTCCCACTAGTGCTTCACGGTGCATCGTCGGTCCTGCCTGAATATGTTGAAATGTGTAACAAATATGGAGGGGATATACCGGGCGCTAAGGGAGTGCCTGAAGAAATGCTCAGAAAAGCGGCTACCATGGGAATTTGCAAGATAAACATCGATACCGACTTGCGGCTGGCGGTAACCGCGGTCTTGCGCAAATACCTGGCTGAAAATCCGGCGGAGTTCGACCCGAGGAAGTACTTGGGAGAAGCGAGGAATGCCGTAAAGAAGGTTGTGCAGCACAAAATCAGAAATGTCCTCGGTTGCAGCGGGAAGATATAAAAAGCGGGAGTGAAATTACATGCGGGAGATAGCCGTGGGAATAGACCTTGGAGGCACAAAAATAGCAACCGGTGCCGTCGACGAAGAAGGAAATCTCCTATGGAGGGTAGAATTGCCCACCCTCGCCAGGGAGGGTCCCGGAAGGGTTATACAGAGGATGAAAGAGAGCGTGTACGGTGTGCTTCAAAAGTTGGGCCTGTCATTAACCGATATAGCAGGCATAGGCATAGGAGTTCCGGGACCCATGGATGCCCGAAGAGGTGTAGTCAAAAACCCGCCCAACCTTCCGGGATGGGACGACGTACCGCTCCTTTCGATAATGCAGGAAGAATTTAATATAAAGATATGTCTCGAAAACGATGCTAATGCGGCGGCCATGGGAGAATACCTTTTCGGTGCAGGCAGAGGCATAGAAAATTTCGTTTACATAACTATAAGCACCGGCATCGGTGGAGGGGTTGTTGCCGACGGCCGGCTTTTGAAGGGAGATGGCGGGAACGCTGCGGAAATCGGACACATCACCATAAATTTTGAAGGGCCGGTGTGCGGTTGCGGCAATAGGGGATGCTTTGAAGCGTACGCTTCAGGAACCGCAATGGCAAGATTTGCAAAGGAAGGGATACTGTACGGCAGGAAGACGATATTGAGCAACTTTTATCAAAAGGAGGAGGTAAAGGCCGAGCATATCTTTGCAGCAGCAAAAGAAGGGGATGAGTTTGCAATGGAACTGGTTGAAAAAGAGGGTTTTTACCTGGGAGTGGGATTGGCAAGCGTTGTAAATGCCTACAATCCCAGGCGCATTGCCGTTGGTGGCGGGCTTACCAAAGCTTGGGATATGTTTTGTCCAAGAATGATAGAAGTTATGAGAGAAAGGGCCCTTCCCGCTAACGTGGAACACCTTGAAGTGGTAAAAGCAACGTTGGGACCGGATGTGGGTATAATAGGTGCTGCATCGTTGATTTTCCAGAAAGAGTAGCATATTCGGCTGCGGTGCTGGAATGCACAAAAAATTTTTCAAAATGGAGAAGACATACCATTGTAAAAAAATTTTTTTATGGTAGAAGGATTTTATCATTTTGTGTAGAATATTATTTGCGAGAGGATGTTAATAATATGGAAAAGGGGAAGGGAGAACTTTTAAAAAATTTCATACCTATTGTTGATTTCATCGCAGGCATTGCGGGTCCATTTTGTGAAGTAGTGCTGCACGATGTGAGCAATGTGGAGTCATCTATAGTGGCCATAAAAAACAACCATATAAGCGGCCGGCAAGTGGGAGGACCCCTGACCGACCTGGGGCTGAAACTTCTGAAAGAAAAGGCTTATAAGGAAAAAGATTACCTCTTAAATTATCCTGCCAAGACTAAGGATGGCAAGGTGCTTCGTTCTTCCACCTTTTTTATAAAAGATGATAATGGAGACATAGTGGGAATGCTGTGCGTTAACATAGATCTAAGCGGAGCTTATGCCGCAAAGAGATTCCTTGAGGATTTCATAATGGGAATAAACGGAGCTTCTAAAGAACAAAGTACAGTTACAGATAATAAAGAATTGCCGGAGCACCTGACTATATCGCTGGAGGATTTGATGCATTCTTTGATCGAACAAACGGTGGCAGAGGTTGAGGTGCCTCCGGAGCGGATGTCGCCCCAAGAAAAAATGTGGGTAGTTCATAGACTGAGCGAAAAGGGTGTGTTTTTGCTAAAAGGGGCCGTGGCTGAGGTGGCAAAGTGTCTCAAGACTTCTGAAAATACTATTTACCGTTATTTAAATAAAAAAGAAAGCGATGCCTAATTGGGCTGAAAATAATATTTTTTTTAGAAAGGAGAAGATAAGCGATGAAAAAAATTATTAAAACCGATTTAGCCCCCAAAGCGATAGGGCCGTATTCGCAGGCCGTAATGGTAGGAGATTTTCTATACGCTTCTGGCCAGATAGCGATAAATCCGGCTACCGGAGAGATTGTGGAAGGTGGCATTGAAGCTCAGACGAGACAGGTGATGGAAAACGTAAAAAACATCCTACAGGCTGCAGGGATGGACTTTTCTAATGTGGTAAAGACCACCGTATTCATCACGAATATGGACGATTTTGGAAAAGTCAATGAAATTTACGCCACCTACTTTGGTGAAAATCCACCAGCTCGTTCATGTGTGGAAGTTAGCAGGTTGCCGAAGGGAGCCCTGATAGAGGTTGAAGTAATAGCGCACAGGTAACATTACCTGTGCGTTTAAAAATGAGGAGGCGAATAACAATGCTGACTCTAGAGCACGTTAAAGAAGCAAGAGAAGTTCTAAAGAACGTGGTATACAAGACCGGATTGATGCACAACACCACTCTGAGCGAAATGAGCGGCAACAATGTGTACCTAAAGATGGAGAATCTTCAAAAGACGGGTTCCTTTAAGATTCGAGGGGCCTACAACAAAATAGCCCACCTCACGGAGGAAGAAAAGAAAAGAGGTGTAATTGCCTCTTCCGCTGGCAACCATGCTCAGGGGGTTGCTCTCGGCGCCACATCATACGGTATAAAATCGACGATTGTAATGCCCAAACACGCACCCCTTTCAAAGGTTTCCGCCACAAAAAAATACGGTGCGGAAGTTGTGCTGCACGGCAACGTATACGATGAAGCCTACGGCATGGCAAAAAAAATCCAGGAAGAAACAGGAGCGACCTTCATCCATCCTTTTAACGACCCGTACGTAATTGCGGGACAGGGCACCATAGGCTTGGAAATTCTCGAGGACCTGCCTGACGCCGATGTAATAGTGGTTCCGATAGGGGGCGGTGGTCTCATATCCGGAGTGGCGCTGGCTGTCAAGAGTTTAAAGCCAAAAGTGAAAATTATTGGGGTCCAGACCCAAAATATGCCATCGATGGCCGTATCCATTTCGAAAAAGACTGTAACCACCGTCGAGGGGATGCCCACCATAGCCGACGGAATAGCGGTTAAAACCCCCGGAGAACTCACATTCGAGATGGTGCAGAAATACGTGGATGACATTGTAACGGTTGATGAAGATGAAATTGCGAACGCCATTCTGATACTGTTGGAAAGGGCCAAGGTAGTCACTGAAGGTGCAGGGGCTGTGGCCGTCGCCGCAGTGTTGAACCGCTTGACCCATGTGAAAAACAAGAAGGTAGTAGCGGTGATCAGCGGCGGCAATATAGATGTAAACATCCTTTCTAGGGTAATAGACAAAGGGCTCGTAAAAAGCGGACGCAAGATATTTTTGGATACCTTCATTCCGGACAGGCCCGGCACGCTTTGGAGGCTGCTTAATCTAATTGCCGATACGGGGGCCAACGTACTGTCGGTGACGCACGCCCGCTCCACCAAGGAAGTGCCGATAGGTTTTGCAAAAGTGGAGTTAGAGCTGGAAACGGCGGATGAAGAACACGTGCAAAAGTTGAAAGATGTGCTTATAAGGCACAATTACAGTATAAGTATTCAATAAAATTATGAGGATGGGAGGTGATATGAGCAGGAGGTGGTATAATTGGACATCTTTGACATCATAGGACCTGTCATGATAGGACCTTCCAGTTCTCACACGGCGGGTGCCGTGAGGTTGGGGAATATTGCAAGAAATATCCTATCCGAGGAACCAAAAAAGGCAAGGATAATTCTATTTAATTCCTTTGCCAGGACAGGTCGGGGACACGGGACGGATAAAGCCGTAATTGCTGGACTTCTGGGATTTTCGCCAGATGACGAACGCATAAAAACGGCTTTCGATGAGGCCGAAAAAAGAGGACTCGTATATCAATTGTTGATAGAAAATATCGATGAAAGCCTCCATCCCAACACGGTAACCTTTGAACTGGAAGGAACTACAAAAAAAACCCGGGTCACCGGATGTTCCATAGGTGGTGGCAGGGTAAAAATTACTGCCATAGACGGCTTTGATGTGGAACTTTCCGGAGAATATCCCACTATTATTACCGTTCATAAAGACAGACCCGGCATAGTAGCCTGCGTAACTGCTCACCTGGCTCAGGAAGGTATCAATATTGCCCGGATGCGAGTTTCGCGAAAGAAAAAGGGAGAAGAAGCGCTGATGGTAATTGAAACGGACGAGAAGTTGCCGGGTACGATAAAAGAGGTTTTAGAAAATATCAAAGAGATACACCGCGTTATAACATTTTCTGAATAAAGGTGAAAAAAATGACAAACACAATTGAAGAACTGGTTGTAATGGCTGAAAAATCAGGTTGCAAAATATCGACTTTAGTCAAGAAGCAGGAGGCAAAATCTAAGGGTTGCAGCGAAGAAGAACTATTCCTTAAGATGAAGTCATATTTTGAAGTGATGAGACAGGCGGCAAATAAAGGCGTGCAAAATGAGATTCGCTCCATAAGCGGCATCACGGGTGGCGAAGGGAAAAAGATGTGGAATGCAAAAGATAAGGCCCTTTCGGGAGAAACAGTGGTGAAAGCTGCTGCGAGGGCAATGGCGGTATCGAATGTGAATGCATCTATGGGCAAGATAGTTGCAGCGCCGACGGCCGGCTCGTGCGGGATTTTGCCAGGAGCTGTTTTGACGGTGGGAGAAAAGCTTTCAAAAACCGACGACGAAATTGTGGACAGTCTTTTTACTGCTGCCGAGATTGGCAGGATAATTGCCCTGAATGCCACCATTGCAGGTGCTGAAGGTGGTTGTCAGGCGGAGTGCGGAGCGGCTTCTGCTATGGCTGCCGCTGCTATCGTTGAACTTGCAGGGGGAAGTCCAAGGCAGGTATCACATGCCGTGGCAATAGCTCTCAAGGCAGTTATGGGGCTTGTATGCGACCCCGTTGCGGGACTGGTTGAAGTGCCGTGCGTCAAGCGCAATGCCATGGGAGCTGCAGAAGCTATTATAGCCGCTGATTTGGCTTTAGCAGGGATTCCAAGCGTTATTCCCGCCGATGAAGTGATCGCGGCTATGAAGGAAGTAGGACGGATGATGTCCGATAAATTAAAGGAAACCGCCTTAGGTGGCGTTGCTGCAACACCGACTGGGAAAAATTGGGAGAAAAAATACGCAATTTTTAAAGGAGGTATTTTCTGATGAAAAGCTTAAATTTGGGACTGCTTCCCAGGCTTATCATAGCGATTATTTTTGGTATAATCATAGGTTCGTTCGCATCGGCTCCGATAGTTCGTATTCTTGCTACTTTCAATTCAATATTTGGAAACTTCCTGGGTTTCGTAATACCTTTAATAATAGTAGGATTTGTAGCACCAGGTATTGCGGAACTTGGTAGCGGTGCAGGTAAACTTCTTTTCATAACCACCGCCATAGCTTATATTTCCACACTTATTAGTGGGTTTTTTGCTTACGGAGTTGCTACAAACATACTTCCAAAGATAATCCATATAAGCAGTGAGCTTTCCGCAACTAATCCGGAAGAGGCACTCTTAAAACCCTTTTTCACCATCGATATGCCGCCGCTCTTTGGAGTCATGTCAGCTCTGATCATAGCATTTATATTGGGCATAGGAATGGCAGCGTTGAAGGAAAAAACTATGTTTAACTTTATGTCCGAATTCCAGCAGATAGTCCAGATGGTTATCACTAAAGTTATAATTCCGCTCTTACCAGTTCACATCGCGGGTATATTCGCCAACATGACCCATGCGGGAGAGGTTGCAAGAATATTGTCTGTTTTTGGTAAAGTTTTCGTTATCGTCATTGCAACGCATTTCATCATCATACTATTACAGTTTACCGCAGCCTGCCTTTATAGAGGAAAGAGTTTGATTGAAGCCCTGAAAAATCAAATACCGGGCTATCTAACGGCCATAGGGACCCAGTCTTCGGCTGCAACTATTCCGGTTAACCTGGAATGCGCAAAAAACAACGGCGTGTCGGAAGGAGTACGGGAATTCGTCATCCCCTTGTGCGCCACCATTCACCTTTCCGGCAGCACCATCACGCTTACCACGTGTGCAATTGCGGTAATGATGCTAAATGGCATGCCGGTCACGCTGGCCAAGATGGCAGGATTCATAATGATGCTCGGCGTTACGATGGTAGCTGCTCCCGGTGTTCCCGGCGGTGCAGTTATGGCGGCACTGGGTATCCTCCAAAGCATGCTGGGCTTCAACGAAGCGCAGCTTGCCTTGATGATAGCGTTGTACCTCACGCAGGACAGCTTTGGAACGGCATGCAATGTATCCGGCGACAACGCCATTGCGCTCATCGTCGACAAGATTGCCCAGAGGATGAAGCTAAAAACTGCATAAAAAGCGCGGTCACCCTTGTTGCTTGCCCCCCGGAATGTTAAAATAGATACTGGGGGGATTTATTGTGTCTAATACTGGACTTTTGTCTTTGATATGGGATGGACAAAGTCTTAATATGTTGGACCAAAGACTCTTACCTACCGAAATTAAATACAGCAAAAAAACTACGGTTCAGGAAATATGGGAGAGCATAAGGACGCTGGAGGTAAGGGGGGCTCCTGCCATCGGAATCGCGGCTGCTTACGGCTTTTATTTTGCCGCCCGGGAGGCCCCTGAGTCCGACTTTGAGTCTTTTTGGAAGTATGTTAAAGAAAAGTCGGATTACCTGGCATCCTCCAGGCCTACGGCTGTCAACCTCTTTTGGGCGCTAGAACGTATGGAGAAAAAGGTACTGGAATCGAAGAATCTTCCGGTTTCCGAAATAAAAAAGCTTGTAAAAGAAGAAGCTGAAGCCATTCACAGGGAAGATGAGGAAATTTGCCGCAAAATCGGCGAATACGGGGTTAAGCTCTTGTACGACGGGGCAGGAATTCTTACCCACTGCAATGCGGGACAACTTGCCACCGCTCGCTACGGGACAGCTACGGCGCCGATTTATCTTGCCCACGAAAGGGGATGGAAGATAAGAGTATTTGCCGATGAAACAAGGCCTGTAAATCAAGGGTCCCGCCTTACGGCATTGGAACTTATGAAAGCAGGCATAGACGTGACCCTGATATGCGATAACATGGCCGCAATGGTGATGTCCAAGGGCTGGGTGGACGCAGTAATAGTGGGGTGCGACAGAGTTGCAGCAAACGGCGATACTGCCAACAAGATTGGTACTCTTGGCCTTTCCATACTCGCGAAATATTTCGGCATACCTTTTTATGTGGCGGCTCCTACGCCCACGATAGACCTTAAAACGAAAACGGGAGAAGATATTCCGATAGAGCAAAGAGATCCCGAAGAAGTGACTTGTAGCTTTGGAAAGAGAACTGCTCCTGAGGAGGTAAAGGTTTACAATCCGGCTTTTGACGTAACTCCTGCAGAGAATATAACGGCCTTCATTACGGAAAAGGGAATCATATACCCGCCTTTTGATGAAAACATAAAAAATGTGATAAATCAGAAAAAGTAGTCAAAAGGCCTCTGCAGGTCTTTTTTTTTCTCATTTTTATATGTTATATTATTTATAAAAGGGCGATATTTTACCAGCACTTTCGGGAGAAAATAAATTTGTAATGCACGATGGGGGGATTGGTATGGAAAAGTATGGGGTTATCATGGCCGGAGGGGGCGGAACCCGCTTCTGGCCTTTGAGTCGGACATCTACCCCGAAGCAGTTTTTGAACATAACGGGCGACGATACCATGATTAATGACACTATAAAAAGGATAAAGGATATCATCCCGCCGGAGAGGATTTTAATAGTAACCAATAAAGCTCAGGAAAAAATGCTCAAAAAAGTAATCTGCCAGGACATACCCCGGGAGAATATCCTGCTTGAGCCCGTAGGCAGGAATACCGCCGCTTGCATTGCATACGCTTCCCTGGTGATAAAAAAGAGAAGCGGCGATGCGGTGATGGGCGTCTTTCCGTCAGACCATTATATAAAAAACACTACGGAATTTCAGAAGGTTTTAAACGCGGCCTTCAGTCTTGCTGAGAGCTCGAACAAATTGGTGACTATGGGTGTTACGCCTACCTTTCCGTCCACAGGGTACGGCTACATAAACTTTGACCGGGAAAAAGTCATACAGGTGGGAGATAAGGCCGCTTACGAAGTAATTGAATTTGTGGAAAAACCTGACGTTCCGAAAGCTAAAGAATACATAGAAAGCGGGAACTATCTTTGGAACAGCGGTATGTTCGTTTGGAAAACATCAGTTATTTTATCCAACTTTGAAAGGTTTCTCCCCAGGCTTTACGGTAAGTTAATCGAAGTGGAAGAACATATCGGCACACCTGCAGAAAAAGAAATTATAGAAAAGGTTTATCCTTCACTACCGGATATTTCCATTGACTACGGCATAATGGAAAGGGCTGTCGATGTGGCCGTTATACCCGGGGATTTCGGCTGGAGCGATGTGGGCAGCTGGGATTCTTTGGGCAGCGTAATTCCACCCGATGAGAACGGGAACATCACGAGAGGGGATTACGTGGACATTGAAACAAAGAACAGTATAATTTATTCAAGCGGGCGGCTAATAGCGGCCGTGGGACTGGAAGAAATGATTGTGGTGGAAACCGCCGATGCCATATTGGTGTGCCCTAAGAAAAAAGCCCAGGAAGTAAAAAAGGTAGTGGAGCAGCTCAAAAAAATGGGAAGGAAGGACCTCCTTTGAATAATGGGCCCCGCAGGGGCCTTACAATATGCGGGGAAGTGAATCAATGACGAGATTACTAAAAAAATCTTTGCCGGTGGTCGCCGCAGTCCTTATATTCGTTATCGCATATGGAGTATATTTTTGGAAGGAAAATCCGCTTTCGAAAGAAACCATAGGAATCGAAAGTCCTAGTCCGAGTAAGCCTGACAATGTAGCGGTCCAGGGAAAGAAACGAGCCACATTGATTGCCGTTGGCGACGTAATGATGCATATAGGTCAAATCTGGTCCGGGTATGATGCGGAAAGAAAAATCTTTGATTATTCGGGATTTTTTGTGGAAGTTAGGGATATAATAGCAAGGGCAGACCTGTCTATGGCGAACCTGGAGACAACGCTGTCGGGGGGTGAAGAGATTTTTTCCGGCTATCCCCGGTTTAACAGCCCCGATGAAATAGCCGATGCGTTAAAAGAAGCGGGTTTTGATATCATTTTTACTTCTAACAACCATTCACTGGACAGGGGAGAGAAAGGTGTTCTTAGAACCATCAGGGTGCTCAGAGAGAGAGGACTTGTTCCGGTCGGAACGAACGAAACTAAAGAGGACCGGGAAAATGTGTTCGTTAGAGAAATAAACGGCATAAAGATAGCTTTTTTGGCTTATACTTACGGCACTAACGGCATACCGCTTCCCAAGGATAAACCCTTCTTGGTAAACCTCATAGACTATGAAATTATGCTAAAGGACATAAAGTCAGCTAGGGAAAAAGCCGATGCAGTGGTGGTGTATCTGCATTTTGGTCAGGAATACTCAAGGAAACCTTCGCAGGACCAGAGAAACTTAGCGCAAAAGCTCGTTTTAGCAGGGGCTGACCTTATAGTAGCAAGCCATCCTCATGTACTGCAGCCAGGCGAGTGGATGGAGATAGAGGACCCGTGGGGAAGGTTGACAAAAAAATATATTGCTTATTCGCTGGGCAATTTTATTTCGGCCCAAAATTTTCCCAACACGGACGAGGGAGTAATCC
Source organism: Tepidanaerobacteraceae bacterium (assembly GCA_030446005.1). GTDB lineage: Bacteria > Bacillota > Thermosediminibacteria > Thermosediminibacterales > Thermosediminibacteraceae > Fervidicola. The sequence goes on from JASUSP010000051.1 coordinate 10,649, forward strand.
TGAAGGTTACGGTTGAAAAAGACGTGAATGCCAATTTAGTTTCCGTAGTCGACATTGAGGAGATACCTACATGGGTTTACAGGTACAAAGAAAAAGGAAGGATGAAATACGTCGTAAAATTGGGTAAGAAACCCTAGATATCATACCATCATGTAATGTTCCGATTCGCACGCTTTTTTTACTTCATCTTTGCATGGAGGCTTTTTACCCCATGCATTTAAATCGCAGTAGCAGATTGTGCCGTAACAGGTTTCTTCACATTTCAAAAACGAACAAGCGGAAATCTCGGTAAAATTCGGCTTATCAGGGAATACTTTTTGGTTTTGCATCCAAACCCACCTCCATAAAAATATTTGTCTTCTGATATAATATTATTATAAAATTTGATAAATTGCAATAAGTTGCAATTGTGCATTTTTTCACATATTAGAGGTGAAACAAATGGAGTTTCAAGACAAATATAAAATTTTGCTTGCCGTGCTGATAGGAACCCTTATGGGCCCGCTAGACGGCAGTGCTGTCAATGTTGCCATGCCTACCCTTTCGGAATTTTTTAATGCTGGAATGACGACGGTAAGCTGGGTCTCGATGGCCTACCTTTTGGTTCTCAGCGGGCTTCTTTTGACTTATGGAAAATTGGGAGACCTGATAGGCTATAAAAAGCTTTTTTTGTCGGGGATGCTGCTTTTTACAATTTCATCTGCTCTGTGCGGCCTTTCGCCTTTTATAGGTTTTCTAATAGCATCGAGGGCCCTTCAGGCAGCCGGCGCGGGGATGATGATGGCTGTGGCGCCCGCCATAATAACCACGACTTTTCCAAGGCAGGAGATGGGAAGGGCTCTGGGGTTTAATGCTGTTGCTGTTGCCGCCGGTTTGGCTATAGGTCCTTCGGTAGGAGGTTTTTTACTTTACGCCCTGGGATGGAGAGCCATATTTTTGATAAACATTCCGATAGGCATTGTGGGCTACTTCTGGGCGAAGAAAGTAATACCAGAAGGGCAGACGCTTAAGAAAGCGACGTTCGATATTTTGGGAGCTTTGCTGGGCTTTACATTTTTAATGATGATGCTCTTTTACATAAGCAAGGGCCAGGAGTTGGGCTGGACTTCGATATACGCTCGCTTACTAATTTCGGTGTCCATTGCGGCATTTATCCTGTTTATAATCCACGAAAAAAAAACAAAAGACCCTATGCTGGACCTTAAGCTCTTTTCCAATCGGACATTTGCTTCCGGAAATATGAGCTGCCTTTTAAATTTCACTGCCCAGTACATAATGGTCTTCCTGACGCCCTTTTATCTGAACAAGGCAGGTTTTTCTCCGGGTCAGGTGGGCGCAATCATGACTGCTTTTCCACTTACGGTGCTCTTCGTCGCTCCGCTGAGCGGAATGCTATCCGATAAATTAGGTTCGCTTTTGCTCAGCAGTGTAGGTGCCTTCATCTGTTCCACATCCCTATTTTTAATGGGAACACTTGGATACGATTCCAGCTTTTTTGATGTGGTGTGGAGGCTTGTGCTTTTCGGCTTGGGTAACGGACTTTTTCAGACCCCCAACAACAGTTCCGTGATGGGCAGCGCCCCCAAGAACATGCAGGGCGTGGCATCTGGAGTTTTGGCCACCATGCGCAATGTGGGCATGGTGGTAGGGGTGGCGGTTGGCAGCGGCTTTTTTACGCTTCGCAACAATTACTATTTAGCAATACTGCCATACTCGGGCAGTATGCTGGTGGATGAAGCATTTTTAAAGGCCTTGAAAGATGCATATTTTTTGGCAGCGTTTATAGATATACTCTGCATGCTGGCTTCTTTAGTAAGGGGGAAAAAAGACGAGTCTATCAAAGAAAAACTGGAAGTTCAATGAGAAAAAACACCGCTCTCGAATTTATCAGAGCGGTGTTTTTTTAATGGTGCAATTATTGGATTTTACATCAGCTAAATATGTCAATTGACAAAAATTAGTCGTAACGTTCATATATCCCCCTTTAAGAAAATATTTTTATTAAAGAACGCAAAAAGGGGGATATATATGGGTAAAAATCGGGGAAAGGTTCCCGGTTTTAGGATTTTAATCCTGCTTTTCGTCTTCGCGACAGCCGCTATATTCACCTTTTTGAAAACGAACCGGCCACTTCCTGTTTTTTGGTTTCTTGCGCCCCTATCAGGAAAGACTGTAGTTATCGATCCCGGACATGGGGGAATAGATGGAGGTGCATACCACAGCGACGGTACTTTAGAAAAGCACATAAACCTTTCGGTGGCTTTTAGACTCAAAGCCGTTTTAGAAAAAAACGGCGCTAAAGTGGTACTGACGCGCACAAAAGACGAGTCCTTAGACTACAAAAACAATAAAAGCAAATCTCGGCACAAAAGGGACCTAATTGCGCGGGCTGATATCATAAATGAAGTAAATCCCGATATTTACCTCAGCCTTCACGTTAATGCCGAAAAAAATTCTCCGGCTGCCCGCGGACCTATGGTCTTTTATTACCGGTCGAGTCCGGAAAGCAGGCGTCTTGCAGAGCTAATACAGGCACGTCTTGAAGAAGCTTATAAATCGGCTGGTCAAAGCGTGAGACAGAGGAGTCCCTATCCTAATTCCACTCTTTTTCTCCTTTGCAATACTACGCCTCCGGGAGTCGTAATAGAATTGGGATTTATGACGAATGCGGAGGACCGGCGTCTTTTGCGGAATGCCGATTTTCAAAACAAGTTGGCCTCTGCCATAGCGCATGCCCTGAGAGAATATTTTTGATGGCTTTATTTTTTTGTGTTATAATAAATGGAGTGTTGTGAAAACATTAAAACCGGGTGGTTGCATGAAATACGATTTGAAAAAGGAAATAATGGATTGGATAAAGTCCGTAGTCTTCGCGCTGATAATTGCTCTCGCCATAAGGACATATATATTCGAGCCAATGATAGTACCTACAGGTTCAATGATACCGACTATCCAGGTTGGCGACAGGATTCTCGTGAATAAATATATCTACCGATTTGAACCGATTAAAAGAGGCGATATAGTGGTATTTAAGTACCCCGATGACCCAAAGCAGACTTTCGTAAAAAGAGTTATCGGACTAGGGGGCGATGAGATTGTAATTAAGAATGGCCAACTCTACATCAATGGAAATCTTTTGGTGGAGCCGTATATAAAAGAGCCAATGATAGGGGATTTTGGCCCCTACAAAGTGCCGGAAGGGCATTATTTCATGATGGGAGATAACAGGAATAATTCAAAAGACAGCCGGTTTTGGAAAAACATATATGTTCCGAAAAAGTTGATTGTGGGCAAAGCGGTCTACAGGATTTGGCCGCCGGGCAGGATGGGAAGATTGGAATAAATAATGAAAGGACACCGAATATAAGATAGACAAAGCCTCCACAAAAAATTCAAGTCAAAATAAAAATGTGGTCATTTAAGGGCTTGCATTTTTTTGAGCTTTGGGTTATAATAAATCTTGCGTTCGGCAAAAAGCCGGGGCGCAAAGCTCAGCTGAGAAGAGTGGGGACGTAGCTCAGCTGGGAGAGCGCTACATTCGCATTGTAGAGGCCGTGGGTTCAAGTCCCATCGTCTCCACCAATATTGCGCGGGCGCGTAGCTCAGTGGTATGAGCGCTTGACTCACATTCAAGAGGTCGCAGGTTCGATCCCTGCCGTGCCCACCAAAAATTAATATATTTCTTCTCTTTGTGGGGCTATAGCTCAGTTGGGAGAGCGCTTGAATGGCATTCAAGAGGTCAGGGGTTCGAATCCCCTTAGCTCCACCATTATTTTTGTACAAGAGGCTATAGAGGTAACAGCGAAACAAAAAAATAAAAATTGAATGATTCGAATGATTGACCACCTGTCTTTGGTTCGAAAAAATAAAAGGCAGGTGGTTTTTATTTTACAAAGATCCCCCCAGAATGCCCCCGATTTTAATCGGGAGATGAATGACGACTTGCTATTTTTCTCCGGTTATGCTAACATTTAAGCGAACCGGAGGAGATACTATATGCAGACAGTAA
>JASUSP010000052.1 GCA_030446005.1 Tepidanaerobacteraceae bacterium
CGGCACCTCTTAGCTTTATGCATACTTAACAACATTCATCATTACCTGATTAGTATTATACCGTTTTGCATTATCATCTCCAACTGTTGCTAACCTCCTTGCAACATTATATACCTTAACTTGGCTTTCATCAATTTTTTATAAGAGGAGGAATATCAGATAACCGAACATCTCGTCATCGAGCCTCTCCAGTTTACCCCGGGCAAAATCTGAAAGCTCCGGATAAAGCTTTTCGTACTCTTCCCGGCTGATGTAATACCTGCTTCCAAAATTTCTCAAAGCCGACGCTTTATAGTCTTCCTTTTTAAAAACCATCCCCGAAATTTCCCCCGGGTTGGTATAAACGGCATAATCCCTTACCGTCTCGGCGACGGCACACAGGTTCTCAAGTTTTATATCGCTGAGAAGAAGCGGACTTTTGTCAAAATTAAATATATATTTCCCTCCCGGCGCCAGGATGTCGACGTACTTTTTCGTTTCCTCCACGCACTCTTTTTTAGTCTTCGTTTTTAAATTCATGATGGGATAAAGGCCCGTTATGATGTGTTTTTTGCCCAGCTTTTCCTTTATAAGTTTGGGATTGCCGTATTCGAACCATAAAGTGGTATCAGTAGGCAGTTCATAAAGATAATCCAGGTACCTCATCCAATCATGTTCGCAAAAAACCGTACAGCGAATTCCCATCGAGGCGTATTCATCCAGCAACCTCTTAAACGTGGGCCAATACAGCTTGGCAAAGTCTTCTTCCCTTAAAAAAGGCGGCATGTGTAAAGGAAGAAAAACCAAGGAATATTTGGTTATTTTTTTGGGAAGTCCCTTTTTGAACATAAGCGGGTACAGGGCTTCACAGGCTGCCGCCACTTTGCCCGGGATTTTTCTTATATCCCTGCTTATCCCCTTGAAACCTCTAAGCTGATCCGCCAAAAAATCAAAAGGGGTTTCGGTAAAACCGCAATTTTCCGAAAACAAACCTTCCGGATAGTAGCCGTACTTGTCGATCATCTTCTTTCTTATCTCAGCCGACAATGCGAAATCCTCTTTATAGGCCAGGAGGCTCTTTGCGAAATTCAAGGCAAAGTCTATAGGGTCGTCGGGATTAAAGGCTTTATAGAGCCTGGGGATAACCCTTTCTACAAGGCAGTCATAAGGGTTTTTTATCAGGTAATCGTAGTCCTCCGGATACATTCCCGATACTTCCGGATGCTGAATGTAACCGTTCGAGGCCATTTTAAAGGACTGTGATTTTAAGATATGATAAAAGGAGGGGTATCTGAAAGAGCCCATAAAAACGCATACATCGGAGTAAACCATTTTACATATCCTATCCACCGTTTCTTCCAGCATGCCCGGATTCCACTGAGCCTGCCGGAGGTCAAGACCGCCAAATTGGGCTATAACTTCGAAAGGAAGATTTATATTCACCGGAACTCTTTTCGGCACCCTGTCATCGTATATATCGTGATATATGCTTATCCTCTCCTGCTGCAGCACCTTTGCGTCTTCCATCCGATATCCACCCGCCTCAGTATATTTAAAAAATTCTCAATTTTTCTCCTCCACTTCACAACTCACTTTTATTATACAGGTTTTTGACTTTCTAGAAAACATCATATCCTAAAAAATCAAACTTGATTTTCAATATATTTTATTTCATAATATTGTAAAGAAAAACACGAAAGCGGGGATAGATATGAAAAAAACGATTATAGCCTGCCGAATGATTCACGACGAATTGCAGCAGGTAATGGACGAAATCAACTCCCAAGATCCGGTAATTTGGGTGGACTCTGGATACCACTCCGAACCCGAACGATTAAAATCGAAGCTTCAGGAAATTATAGACGGCCTGGAAGGCACCGACAACATAATCCTGGTTTACGGATACTGCGGCAACGCCCTCCTCGGCTTGAAGGCTACCACCGCCAATTTAATTTTCCCGAGGGTAAACGATTGCATTTCCATGCTGTTAAAATCGGAACGGCTAAATGATGCGTATTACCTGACAAGACGCTGGATCGAAAGCCCAGCAAGTATTGTACAAGAATACAAAATCGCTTTGGAACATTACGGTGAGGAGAGGACAAAGAAATTGTTCCGCCTGATGCTTAAAAACTACACAAAATTCATGCTCCTTGAAACCGGCACTTACGATACCGAAAAGTATTTAAAGGAAATCCAGGAATTCGCAGAAAAGGTCGGTCTGAACGTAGATAGCCAGGAAGGAGATTTGCAGTTTTTGAAGAAAATTCTAACGGGGCCGTACGACGAGGACAATTTCGTTATAATAAAAAAAGGAGAAAAGGTTGACCTTTCTCACATTGTGAACGGTGATGAAAGAAAAGCCGCGAATTTTTAAAAGATCATTCGGGCAGGTCTTTTTTGTAATACAGTCCGATTGCGCTTCCAACATTTCCTAACCTTTCCCTGAGTTCTTTAACCTTTTTGACCTCATACCCCAGCAAATTGGATATCTCCTCATCTTTTAATCCCAAAGATACGGCATCGAGGAATAAATAAGGGTCGATGCCGAATTCTCTTTTTATTTTATCGGCGCTTACTCCCAATTTGCTGAAAAAGCCGTCGTGTCTTTCGGCCCTCCTTCTAAAACCGCCACTTTCCGCAGTGTCCGTTTCAAGGTGACCTTCCTCGTCGAGCCAGGCGGTTTTAACTTCCGATAGGCGGCTTATTCCCTTTTTTTTCAATTCGGAAAGTAGCGTCTCGACTCCGACCCCGAGAATTTCGAGATTATCCTTCACCACCCGCCCCTGGTGCACAACTACCGTGGGAAAAATCCCTGATGAAGGTGTCAATCCCAAGTCTTTGGGCGTCACGGCTTCCTTTTCCTTTTTTTTCAATATGCTGAGCTTTCCGTTAGGCTCAATCGTCGCTTCCTGGACATCGTTTATGTCCGTGATGTTTTTTTCCCGAAGGAGAATTAAAAGGTCCGCTACGGTAATTCGCTCTTTTTTGAGGTTCCTTGGGATTACCTCCCCGTCTTTGACGAGAACAGTCGAAGTTCCCTGCAGAACGTTTTCCAATTTCCTGTTTTTAGTTATTATTATTGCTAAAATGTAATTGAAAATTGATATCACCACTACGGGTACTATGCCAAACCTCAAGGGTATTTTAAAATCTTCGAGAGGTATGGCTATGGCAGACCCCATTATAATGATCAGTATAAGGTCGAAGGGCGAAAGTTGAGCTATGGTTCTTTTGCCCATAATTCGGACGAGCACCAGGCTGGTCGTGAAAAGCACCGCAGAGCGCAGGGAAAGCAAAGCGAATTCTTTAAACAGCCCGTTCACTCCTCAATCACCCTTTCCAGCCTTTCCAAAGTTTTTAAAAGCTTATGTAGTTTGCCCACCATCACGATGCCCTCTTGAGTTTCAGCGAGGGATTCCACCGCCTTTATCATACTTTTTTGAACCTGGCCCATCAAAAGCTCGACGCTTTCATAAACCTTCTTTTTCAATGCTTTTATAAGATTTTTTATTTCCGCCGGATTTTCGCTTGAACCTTGATTTTTCAGGAAGTCGGTCATAAGTGAGATTTCTCCTAGCTTTTTACTCAATTGTATATGTCCGGAAGATTTTATAAGGAGCCTCTGTAAAGCTTCGTCAAAATCTTCCTCGACGGCTTTCAAACCGTTCATCACATTGTCCAGGTGAGCCTGAAAATTTACGATAAATCCAGCGGTCTTTATTTTCGTTCTTGCCATACCAAGCCCTCCGTTTTATTTGCTGCCTTATTTATTTTGAGATTTTCTGCGTTTTTTATTCCGCCTTTGCTTTTCCTTAGTTTTTTGTTATACTAAAAAAGGTCATAAATAGTACCATGAGAGGTGCCAGATGAAAAGGTCAATATGCCGTAAATTAATCATAGTTTCGCTTTTATTCATCCTTACAACGGGAAGGGCAGCCGCCGCACCCTCGCCTTCACCGCCTTCCATCGTAGGTCTTGCAGGAGTTTTAATGGACGTAAAGACGGGTCGGGTTCTTTACGAAAAGAATGCTCATCTGAAGCTCGAACCCGCCAGCACCACCAAAATTATGACTGCGGTATTGGCCCTGGAAAAAGGGAATCTATCAGACATCGTCATCACCGGGAAAGAACCAACTTTGGTCGATGGAAGCCGCATATACCTGGAAGAAGGAGAAAGGCTTACTCTCGAGCAGATGCTTTACGGTATGATGCTGAATTCGGGCAACGATGCCGCGGTAGCCATAGCAGAGCACATAGCAGGAAGCGTGCCCGAGTTTGTGAAATTGATGAACGAGAAGGCTAAAAGTATAGGAGCTACAAACACTAATTTCGTAAATCCAAGCGGGTTGCCCGACAAAAACCATTACACTACGGCTTACGACCTGGCTTTAATTGCACGGTATGCCCTGTTAAATTATCCCGAATTCAGAAAAATAGTGGCCACCAAAACTTACTACATTCCGTGGCAGGGCAAGGAATGGGACAGAACATTGATAAATCATAACAAGCTGCTATGGAATCTCGAAGGTGCCGACGGGGTAAAAACCGGTTACACCCGTTCGGCAGGACAAACCATAGTAGCTTCAGCAACAAGGAACGGTTGGCAGCTTTTGGCTGTAGTTCTTAAATCCCGGGGCCGAAATATATATTCCGATGCAAAAGCTCTGCTCGAGTACGGATTTAACAACTATGAAAAGAAAGACTTAATTAAAAAAGGCGAAGTGGTTGAAAATCTCCCGGTTAGGTTTGGAACTCCCGTGGATTTAGTCACATCGGCAGATTTTTCCGCTATCGTCGAAAAAGGAAGCGCTCCTATAGAAATTAAAAAAAATATACCTACCCACATTAAGGCACCCGTTGTCAAAGGCCAGGTGTTAGGAACTCTCGAATTTTACCAAAACGGCACTAACATCGGGAGCATTCCTCTCGTGGCGGCTAGCGATATACCCCGAAAAATTTACACTCACTGGTGGTTCTGGCCGTCCCTTCTAATCGGGCTAATTTACGTACCTTTTCGAATATCGGTGGGTATAAGAAGATACAGGCGCCATAGAAAATACAATTACCTTGATTCCTATAGATATACCGGAAAGAAGAAAAAATGAGGTAAAAAAGCAGGCTTGCCGGGTGATTTTGGCAAGCCCGCTTTTACTTTTTCAAAATGTAAACATCCACCCACCGGCGCCCAAACCGGCGGGCCAGAGCCTCGGTTTCCACAAAAATATCGATCCTGTTGCCTTTTATGGCGGAACCCGTATCTTCGGCCCTTGCAAAGCCGTACCCTTCCACGTATAGATTCGTTCCCAGCGGTATCACATTCGGGTCCACCGCTACGACACCGACCCGGGGCATTGTGCCCGTTGCAGTTCGGCTTCCCGTGTGAGTGTAGGCCGTAGCCAGCATCCTCATTTTCTTAGTATATGCAAATTCTACGCTCCCGCGGGATGCGACCATGAGACCTCCTTTTACCACGATTTCCGGTACGGCCGATTTTACCGCCACCTTTTCGGTGCTTTTCTCTACCACCTTCCCGTCTTCCAGCCTGATCTTCGTCACGACCTTTTCCTGACCATCCTCCCCTTTCTGTACAAGTCTCGTTTGCCCTATGGGAAGGTCATAATCGATTCGGGTAACCGTTTTATACGGGATTTTCCGCAATTCCTCTATAACTTTTTCCTCTACCCTAACAACCTTTATGTCTACGGGTTTTTCTATGTAGGTCGTCTTCGAGGGTTCAACTCTGTCTTTTTCTTTGAGTTCTACTCCCGCTTTCTTTAGGATGTTTTCTACCGTATCGGGCTGGGTTTTGATTGCAAATTCCTTTCCGTCGGCAGTAATTGTAACATCAAAAGCCCGCCTTATCCGGATTACACACCCGTCTGTGAGTTTTGAAGATACATCGGGTATAACCACGTCATTTTCTGAAACTGAAATATTTTTTTCTTTCAGCAATTCTTCGACGGTCGATTTATGTGTCTTAACCTCGATTTTTCTCCCGGCATCCTCGATGGTCACATTTTTCTCCCTGCTATAGTACCCCCACAGGGCCAGCGTAATTCCAGTTGCTGCAACCAGGGTGATGACCCATAGCCGAGTTTTGACCAGCAATAATACTCCTCCTTACCTTTTAGTACCCCTTGAGGCACAAAAAAGTCTCTATTATATATTATTTTTTTATATATTATATGTCAAGTGTCCGAATATATACACTATTAAATCATTATTCTCTTCCAGTCACCTTTCTTGAACTTCCTGCTCATCAAAAGTGCTTCTATAAAATACTGGATAACCGTGGACACCCAGATGAATTCAAGGCTTGCTTTAAATACGTACACCACAAGAAAAATCAGGGGTATCCTCACGAGCCACAAAGTTATCAGGGTAACATGAAAAGGTCCTTTGGTATCTCCCGCCCCTCTCAACGCTCCTGCCAGCGTCATGGAATAGGCAATGCTTATCTGCTCGAAGGCACCAATCTTCAAGCATCTGGCCGCAAGTGCCCTCACCTCTGGTATGTTCGTAAAAATACCTGTTATCTGCTCGGGTACCAGGAAAAACAAAACACCCACCATACCCATGAGAGCAGCGGAGAGCTTGGCAGCCTCCCAGCCGGCTTTTTCGGCAGCTTTTTCATTTTTAGCACCCAGGCTTTGTCCCACTATCGCCGAGGCCGCCACAGAAAACCCGTACCCGGGCATAAATGACATGGATTCCCCGGTTACCGCCACCTGATGTGCCGCAAAAGCCGTCGTCCCCAGCCGATTTATCCATATGGAGGAAATCAGCCTGCTCGCACCAAAGGAAAGTTCTTCTAAGGAAGAGGGGAGACTTAGGGAAAACAACCGGTGCATCAGTTTTAAATCCGGAATACCGATTTTTTTAACGTTTATAGTTATATTTGCCCGTCCTGAACTGGCATAACCGAAAGTAACCAAAGCGGCGGCGATTTGCGAAATGGTCGTTGCAAGAGCCGCCCCTTGCACTTCCATCCTCGGAAAGCCGAAGTTGCCGAAGATTAAAACGTAATCTCCTATGATGTTAAGGATGTTACCTATTGCAGCTGACAACATAGGGACAACCGTATTTCCTGCCCCCCTTAATGCGGAATTAACCACATAGGTGGGCACCATGAGTGCCACGCCGAAAGCAAGAATTTTCAGGTACTCCTCCCCAAGGGCGATAACCTCGGGGTCTTTAGTCAATAGCTCGAAAATCCGCCCCGCGCAAAAATAATATATTAAACCGAGGAATACTCCCAGATGTGCGGACATAAGCAGGGCCTGCTCCGATATGTAATTGGCCCTTTTTCTTTCGCCCGCACCTACGGACCTGGATACCATCGCCAAAGCTCCGTCGCCTAAAGCGCCGAATACATAGGTTACGTTAAAAGCAAGCTGTCCCCCGAGGCCTACAGCACTCAACGCTTCTGCGCTCAAACGCCCTATCATGGCAGTATCGGCCACCCAAACGACAGTGCCGGATATCATTTCCAGGATTGCTGGAACCGCTAACCTCATTATCTGCTTTCGAAGGGAGTCTTTTTTTGCAGCTTGTACCGCTTCTTTCATAGAAATCCTCCGCTGATGCGATTTTATGACAATCGAATTATATTATACCGTGTCCAGTAATAGTTTGCCAAGAAAGCGGAAGGGCCCGCTATCATAGCGGACCCTTTAAATATGAGCTTTAGCTTTTTTGCAAGCTGAGCTTTGCCAATACGCTTCTCATTCTTCTATATCCCTCGTCCAAATCCTCCTCGCTTACCGTCAGAATCGGTCTCAGCCGGATTCCCTTCACCCCAGTGGTTAAAACCAGCATTTTTTCTTCGAAGCACATTTTATGGAATTTATTCCTCAATTCCGCATCAGGCAGGTCGAAAGCCGCCATCAATCCCTTGTACCTCACGTTGCTCACAAGGTGCGGGAACTCATTCTCCAGCGCATGAAGGTACCTATGTAGAACTTTCGATATACTGTTTACATGGTCGAGCACCCTGTCCTCAATCATTATTTCAAGAATTCTGGTAGCTCTCACCATATCTACTATGTTTCCGCCCCAGGTGGAGTTGATTCGGCTGCTTTCCACAAAACAATTTTTCTCGACTTCATCCACCCGGTGGTTGGACAGGATGCCGCATACCTGGGATTTTTTGCCAAAAGCAAAAATATCCGGCTCCACTCCGTAGTGCTGGAAAGCCCACATTTTGCCCGTTATACCCATGCCGCACTGCACTTCATCAAAGACAAGCATTATTTCGTATTCGTCGCAAATTTCCCTTAAGCTTTTTAAAAATTCGGGTCTAAAATGATTATCTCCACCTTCTCCCTGAATAGGTTCTATGATAATTGCAGAGATGTCATCAGGACTTTCCGCAATAGCCTCTTTTATCTGCCTCAAAGCCTCTTCCTCGGCCTTCTTGACTTCTTCGAGGTGTTTTTCAAGCGGCCATACAATCTTCGGATTAAGAATACGCGGCCAGTCGTTGAACTTGGTAAAATACATGTATTTCCTCGGATCCGCGGTATTTGTAAGGGATAAAGTGTAACCGCTGCGCCCGTGAAAAGCCTCTTTAAAGTGAATAACTTTTGTACCTCTTTCAGCGCTCTCTTTATATCCTTTTTCTAGATTCTTCCTAACCTTCCAGTCCATAGCCACCTTCAGTGCATTTTCCACAGCTAGGGTGCCAGTATCTATCAAGAAAAGATGGTCAAAACCTTCAGGAGCCGCAAACTCTATGAAGGTCTTCACGAATTGAGCCATTTCAATCGTATATATATCCGAATTTGCGACCTTGTTTAGCGCCGCCCTAAATACCCGCTCCTTAAACTCTTCGTTGGCAAGTTTGGGGTGATTTATACCTAAGGGCAGGGATGCGAAAAAAGTGTAAAAGTCCAGATACTCGCTGCCATCCCGTGCATCCACTATGCGACTGCCGTGCGACTTTTCCATGTCTACGACGACTGGAAAACCGTCTACTAACATGTACTTCTCCAGTGTCGGTATGACCTCTTCGGGTTTTAGCATTTTTACCACCTCTCCCCATAATCCATAATTATACAATTTATATCAACCAAAAATTCAGCAATTTTCATGCCGGTCAAAAAATCGTAACTTTTAAGCCTATTTCGGCTTGAATTGCCGAAAAATTTTGCATCATGTGCAAATTTTTTTGCATTTGACAATCTTTCCTTCCCTTCTGCCGCAAATTTACTATTTCCGCATAAATGCTATAATTAATCTTGAAGAAATGTAAGAGGTGGTAAAAATGCTTGAAATGAAAGTTAAGTCCGTTGTCGCAGGTCCAATGGGAGAATTTCTGGTATTGCTGGTGGACCAGGAGGAAACAAAGGTGTTGCCCATTGCTATCGGGCCTCTTGAGGCAAACAACATAGCTCTGCCCCTCCATGGCGTAAAGCCTCCCCGCCCCCTGACCCACGACCTTTTAAAATCCGTAATTGAAAATATGGGAGGAAAGCTCGACAAAATAATTATAACCGATATAAGGGACAACACTTACTATGCCGAAATTCATATAACCCTTGACGGCAGGAATATAGTAATAGATTCGAGGCCCAGCGACGCCATAGCCCTGGCTCTGCGCTGCAGCGCACCGATTTACATGAGACCAGGGCTTGTAGAATTTACGTATGACCTACCAGACATAGAACCCCGTGAAGATTAACAAAAATTCAAAAGGTTTAACGAAAAATTCAGGTTATCTTCTCTAAGGATTGAATAGTTGTCCCAGAAAAGGCAGCTTCCGCAGAGCACCAAACTTCCTCCGGAAGGATACGAACGCTCCGCAGCAAGTACCGGAGCCCTTTCGCCGCAGCCATCGAAGGAAGTTTCCTCTCCCCTCAGCACAACTCGAACCTCCGGGCTCAAAATTTCGACTGGAGCGCTGTACGGAAAAACCACTTTTTTTACGCCATTGCCAAAGGCCTCGATTCGCGACGTAATCACCATCCGGCAGTCGTCCGCAGCAAAGTTTTCACCGTCCACCACTTCATCTTCCTTTAACCTCAAGCCGAATCTCTCGCTTACCTCACTGCATATCCTCGCGACATTGTCCTTATTATTAAAATGGCCGGTAAATATAACGCGCTTTCCTTGTTTTACGGCTTTTTCTATTTTTTCAATCTCTCCTTCCTCAAAAGGGTGCTCGCTGTAGTTAAAAACCACCACCGGATAAGAAAATAACTCCTCGAAATCAGCCACTTCCACTATTTCGATGCCACGTTTTTGGGCTTCTTTTTCCAGCACCGAAAAATAGTATGAATCGCTTATGAGAAATTCACCGTGGGAGCTGCTCCAAGCTACCTTATGCAACTTTACCCCTCCCAGCAGTCATTTTTTGCCGCAGCTTTGTATAAAAAAAGGCTTTCAGATAACCTGAAAGCCGAAATCGCTAATTGGCGGGAGCATGTGGGAATCGAACCCACCTCGGAGGTTTTTCCCCCGACGCTGGTTTTGAAGACCAGGAGGCCCACCAGGACCTATCTGCCCCCGTACACAAGATTATAATAGCAGAAAATAATACTTTTTTCAACTTCCAACGACAGCCCTTCATTAATCATGAAGTTTGTTTATGTTGCTTTTGTTTTTCGTTTTGTTCATATAATTTGACACCGGCGACCCGGGTGTCCTTTATTCGCCTCGTAGCCTTTATTCCATCCATGTATTCCAAAAGGGGCAGGGCGTACTTCCGGGTAGTACCCAGCATGTCCCTGAACTGGGCCACCGTAAGTTCGCTGTTTTCTCTAAAAAATTTCTGCAGAAGTTCACGGGCTTTTTCGACCCATTCCCTTGCCATATAGAGTTCCTCGCTGATTTTAACAATATCTCCCCTAGATACGAGCCAGTTTAACACTTCTTTTACTTTGCCCGTCTCAACAGCAAATAACGCCGGAAGTTCTTCAACGCCCGGGGGAGCCCATCCTCTCTCTTTAAACTCACGAAGTAGCATTTCCGCTACTTCCTTTTGTTTTTCGTCCACCTTCACGGTAAATCCTTTAAGGTGAACTATCTTGCCCCTGCCTTCCACAATTCCCTCTTTTATCCACATATCCAGCATGGCTTCAAAAACTTTCCCTGTAAGGTCCAGGCGGCTTCTCAGTTCTTCTTTTGCCATACCTTCGCTCAAGGGAAATTTTTGGTGGTAGTTTTCCAGTATTTCTTTCACTTCTGCCCTCTTTTCCTCGTAAAACTTGATGTCAAATACCTCATCTTCCGGACCCACATGCAACATTAGGACTTTCCCTTTTTCGGAAAGGCTTTTTGCAGCTTCTTTTAACTTTTCAAGGCTTTTTCCCGTATACGGCACTAAATCTTTAACCGGTAGGTGGGATCTGCCAAAAATTGACACAAAACCCAGGATAAAATCTTCAAGTCCGCCTTCTTTCGCCTTCTTCAAAGCTTCCAATGCCTTGTCCTTCATCACTCTCTTGAATTTCGCCGGGTTGACGAAGAGAACCTGTCCGCCTCCTATGGTATAGGCGGGAGAATAACTCCTTACCACGTAGTAATCTCCATACACCACTGCCACGGGTTCTTCAAAATCAACGATTGCAAAGGCTTCCATCCCAGGGAGAATTTCATCGCCTTCTATGAGACTTATCCTCGCCATAACCTCGCCGGTCCCTGCATGAAACCTAACCCTGTCCCGGTTTTTCAAGGCCTTCGGCGCATCTTTAAGGAGCTTAAACCAGACGGCAGCCCTGTTTACCGGCATCATGGCTTTTACTTTTGAAATCACATCTCCCCTCGATATATCCTCCGGCTTTACGTCACTTAAATTTACCGCCGTCCTCTGACCGGCATAAGCCGATTCTTTGCTTTCCCCGTGGACCTCGATGGACCTAATTTTCGAAACAAGCCCTTTTGGAAATATTTCCACCGTTTCCCCGACGCTTATCCTGCCGCAGATAAGGCTTCCGGTTACGACTGTACCTATTCCCGGAATGGAAAAAGCCCTGTCTATCGGGAGGCGAAAGGGTGAATCTAGGTCTTTTTCGTAAGCCTCCGCGGTCATCCTATCGATTAATTCAATAAGTTCCTTTATTCCTTCTCCCGTTACGGCGGATACGAAGAGCACTGGTGAGTTTTCCAAAAAAGACCCCTTTAATTCTCTTTGGATGTCCTCCTTTACCATTTCCAGCCATTCTTCGTCCACTAAGTCTTTTTTGGTCACAACAACTATACCCTTTTTTACGTTGAGAAGCTGAAGAATATTCAGGTGCTCCCTGGTCTGGGGCATAATTCCTTCGTCGGCGGCAACCACCAGCAGCACCAGGTCAATTCCTCCCGCCCCTGCCAGCATATTCTTAACGAATTTCTCGTGACCGGGCACGTCCACTATGCCTACTTTGCGGCCGCTTGGCAGCAAAAGATGGGCAAACCCGAGGTCAATGGTAATGCCCCTCTCTTTTTCTTCCTTTAACCTGTCTGTATCTATGCCAGTCATTGCTTTTATCAGCGTGGTTTTTCCGTGGTCTATGTGGCCTGCCGTGCCAATTATTATGCTGTTCATAGCACGCTCCCTACCATTTCCGGTATAATTTTTAAATCCTCTTCCGACATCGTTCTGACATCCAAAAGGAATTTATCATTTTTTATCCGGCCGATTACCGGAATTCTGGCCATCCTGAGCCCTTTTGCCAGGTCATCGGGACCCAAGTTTTGAAGCTCAATGGCAACAACCTTGGTCGGAAGTTCAACCCCCGGAAGGGAACCTCCTCCCACCTCCGATACATCGTCAAGTACCTCTACCGTTCCTTTGTCAAGAATTACTTTTTGAAGTTCTTTTGCAAGCTTCTTTGCGGATTTTTCCATTTCTTCGCGGGATTTTATAAGCATTCTTATAACGGGGATTTTTTCGTAATCTTCATTCCTGTAAATTTTTAAAACTGCTTCCAGTGCGCTTAAAGTAAGCTTGTCTATGCGAAGAGCCCGCGTAAGGGGATGACGCTTTATTTTTTCTATATACTCCCTTTTCCCCAGAATTATACCAGCCTGAGGTCCACCCAGGAGCTTGTCGCCGCTGAAGGTAATTATGTCAGCTCCCGCCTTTACCGAATTTTGCACCGTGGGTTCAGCAGGTAGTCCAAATTTCGTAAGGTCAATTAGAACCCCGCTTCCCAAATCTTCCATTACGGGTATCCCGTACTTTACACCTAAAGATTTTAGCTCCTCTATTTTCACTTCCGACCAAAAGCCCACGAGTCTAAAATTGCTGGTGTGGACCTTCAAAAGCAATGCGGTATTGTCGTTAATGGCCCTCTCGTAATCGGCGATACGGGTTTTGTTGGTAGTCCCCACTTCCACTAAAGTCGCACCGCTCTGGGCCATGACATCGGGCACTCTGAAACTTCCCCCTATTTCCACCAGTTGCCCCCGGGATATTATGACTTCCCTGCCTGATGCAATGGCTGAAAGCACCAGCAGCACCGCCCCAGCGTTATTGTTTACAACCATCGCATCCTCGGCGCCGGTTATGTCGCATAAAAGCCCCCGGACATGGTCATAGCGTTCTCCTCTTTTTCCATCGTCCAGGTCAAATTCCAAATTCGAGTAGCCGCAAGCGACATCAACGATATTCTTTAAGGCTTCCTCCGGCAGCGGCGCCCTTCCCAGGTTGGTATGCAGCACCACACCCGTTGCGTTCACAACTTTTTTCAGGCTGTAGGAACCGTACCTGTAGGCGAGCTCTACAGCCCTTTCCAGAGCCTCTTTTTTCAGGTCATCTTCGTTTGCCGAAATTTCAAATCCCATTTCAAGGGACCTTTCAAGCAAGCGCCTGATTTCTTCTATGCCTTCCCTCACTGCGCTCAAAACCGGCTGCCTTCCGTATTGTTGCTGAAGCACCTTTATAGAATCTTCTTCAAGGAGCTCGCTTACCTTCGGTAATTTCCTCAATACCTCCTTTTTTTCCAACTACAGAACCTGGTTCGAAAAACTTGACTGTTTTTATCTTCAGCCAAGTCGGCCCCCGGACCAGGCTTTCGCCTCCTTTCCGGATATTTGATTTGCCCTCCGAGGG
>JASUSP010000053.1 GCA_030446005.1 Tepidanaerobacteraceae bacterium
TCCTTTTTATGATTTGGTGTTGTTTTGAGTGGTGAGGTCTTTTTTTCTACATTTGTATGCCTTCTTCCTTCTTGGCACCTACTTAAATTTTACACTGCCCTTGAAAGGGTAGGACCTTCCCGCGGCGGTTCTGTAAAAACCCCATTCCCTGCCCGGGAATGGGGTTTTACGTTTCCTTTTTCCTTTTTGCCGGCTTGCACAGTATCTCGGAAATCCATGTATCGAAAATGCTGGCGGCGTGGGAGGGTCTGAGGATTACAGCGGTGTCCGCTCCGGTCCCGGTTCCACCGACGGCAATTACGTCTTCACCGTAAGGTATCATCCCCGCGTCCAGGGCCATCGTCGCTATCTCAACGCAGACTTTGACCCCCTGGCCGAACATCCTCAGAGTATTGGCTATAATCTCCACCGGATAAACCCCGCCGAACTTCCGGCTTATGCCCCGCTCCGCCCCCGACAGCACGTGGGTGGTGGTAAGGACCTTTACCCCGGAATCCAAAAGCTTTTGCCTCAAATCATCGGGAAACTCCATCTCACCGGGCCTGGAAAATCCGCACACATGGGTCACCACTATCAGATTTACTCCTAGATTTGCCTCGAAGAAAGCCTTAGCGGTGCGGCCTTCCGTGGATGCCACCACCACATGCCTTATATTCCTTTCTTTTACCGCTTTTTTCACCACGGCAAGGGTATTTTCGGTATTTTCTTCTCCCGGAAAATCCCAGTACATCTACCAAGACCTCCAATCGTAAAGTGCATTCACTTCAATTTTATCACAATTCAAATTCCTCGTGCAGTGCAGTTATAGCCCTTTCTGCATCCTCGCTACGCACAAGGCATGATATGGTGGAATTGGAATCCGAAGTCTGAAGAATCTCTATGTTTTCTCTTTCAAGTGCCTTTACTATTCTTGCCATCACTCCCGGAACCCCCCGCATTCCCACTCCCACCACGGTTACCTTGGTAAGACCTTCCGTAACGCCGGGCGTTATTCCTATCTTTTCCAGTTCCTCCACCGTCCTTTTTACCTGTTCTTCTTTTATGGTAAACACTTTCAGCCCCGGAAATACGTTGATGAGATCTATGCTGATGCCGGCCTTCGCAAGGGCATCGAATATTTTTTCCTGCTCATCCCGGTCCTGGGAAACCTTTATCACTACCTGCGCAAGATGGGGGATATGGGCTATGCCTGTGACGAGCCTCTCGGAAATCCAGCAGGGCTTGCAGGTGATGAGCGTACCGGGGGAGTCGCAAAAGGTGGACCTGACCCTCAAGGGAATATTGCGCTGCATTGCTATTTCCACCGCCCTGGGGTGTATTACCCTTGCACCGTTGTAGGCCATTTCCGTAACTTCCTGATAAGTAATGGTTTCCAGGATGTGAGCTCCCTTCACTATTTTGGGGTCCGCCGTCATAATTCCTTCCACATCGGTAAAGATATCAACCCACTCCGCTCCGAGGGCCGCACCCAGAGCCGCTGCGGTCGTATCGCTGCCGCCCCTTCCCAGGGTCGTCACATCACCGTTTTCGGTGATACCCTGAAAACCGGCAATAACGGGGATGCAGCCCTGCTTTATGGCATCCACCAAAACATCTACTTTTATCTCCTTTATCATGGCATTCCCGAAATTGTAGTCGGTTATTATGCCGGCCTGACCTCCTGTAAAAGCCCTGGCTTTATATCCCCTTGCAGCAAGCAGCGACGCGATGAGTGCTGCCGAAATAACCTCGCCGCAGGAGATGAGAAGATCCTTTTCCCTGCCGGGCGCATATCCTTCCGCCTCATCCAGAAGGGAAAGGAGTGTGTCGGTGGCGTAGGGGTCTCCCTTTCGCCCTATGGCTGAAACCACAACCACCGGTGAATATCCTTCTTCTTTCGTCTTTATGATGCGCTCTACCACCAATTTTCTCGCATCGCGAGTGGCCAGCGACGTACCGCCGAATTTTTGAACCACTATCCTCATTTCAAGCCACCTCTTGTCAACGTTTTATATCAGATTATATTCCACCAGGCATTCGGCTATTTTTGCCGCATTGTAAGCCGCACCCCTTCGCAGGTTGTCGGCAACAATCCAGAGGTTAAGGCCGCAGGGAACGGTAAAATCTTCCCTTATCCTGCCGACGAATACCTCATCTTTGCCCGAAAGGTAGGCGGGCATCGGATATATTTTGTTTTTCGGATCGTCCATGACCACCACTCCGGGAGCTTTGGCAAGAATGGCCCGGGCTTCTTCAGCCGTAATTTTCTCGCAAGTTTCTACGTTCACCGATTCCGAATGGCAGTTAAAAACGGGGACTCTCACCGCGGTAGCCGTAACGGCTATGCTATCATCGCCCATTATCTTTTTAGTTTCTCTCACCATCTTCCATTCTTCCAGGCTGTAACCGGAATCGTCGAACACGTCGATGTGCGGAAGAAGGTTGAATGCTATCTGGTGGGGATAAACTTCAGGTTTGGGGCTTTCGCCTTCCAAAACTTGCCTCGTCTGGAGTTTGAGCTCTTCTATGGCTTCAAGTCCGGTTCCGGAAACCGCCTGATATGTGGAAACCACCACCCGCTTTATCCTGGCTCTATCGTGGATTGGCTTTAAAACCATCACCATCTGAATGGTGGAGCAATTGGGATTGGCTATTATCCCGCTGTGCTTTTTAAGTTCCTGAGGGTTAACTTCGGGAACTACCAGGGGGACATGCGGTTCCATCCGAAAGGCGTTGCTGTTATCTACTACAACTGCACCTCTTTTTACGGCTTCCGGTGCCAGATTCAGGCTTATGTCCTTTCCGGCCGAAAAAAGGGCTATATCGATTCCCTCAAAGGCTGAAGGTTTTGCTTCTTTGACTTCATAGCTCTTTCCCGAAAACTCTATTCTCTGTCCTGCCGACCGGGATGACGCAAGGGGCAAAATGTCTTTCACGGGAAAATTCCTCTCCTCCAGAATTTTCAGCATAGTTCGCCCTACCGCGCCGGTAGCACCCACCACAGCTACATTGTAGGTTTTCATTTTGCATTCCTCCTTGAATCTAATTTCGTTACTTTGATGAACAGCGCTGCTCATCACATTAATTAATATTAAGAGTATTGTATTTTAAATAAAAAATAGTGTCAATATACATTTTATGCTCTACCTCAACTGACTGATATCATGATGACTAGGCCAAATCCGCATCCCCTCTGCACTTACAATTTGTTCAAATTGTCCTTTATGTGTGTACAATTGTTGTTCGTATGTGAACACTTATGGTTTTATTATATTCTACACAAAATCTGAAATTCCTTTTGTCTAAATTTTTTTATTTTCTTCCTGGGCAAAAAAATTAGACCCGTCCTTTAAGGCCGGATCTACCAACCTCATAAGCGAAAAACTCCGGATTTCTTTTAACCATATAATAATAGTGCACCGAGGGTATGACTATAATAATCTGGTGATTCAAAAGACATTTCTTGATATAATAAATACTACAGCAAAATACGGAAGGTGATGAAAATGATTCCAATAAGGGATAACATCGAAAGCAGGCGACCGCCTCTCGTAACGGTCCTGCTCATAATCTTAAATTCACTGGTCTTTTACATCTCCGCCGGAAACCACCCCGTGGTTTTCGCAAAAATCTTATACAAATACGGGCTCATACCGGCCAAAATAACCAAACTATTCGTAACCGGAGCTGCGCTTTCCTTAGACGACCTTTATCCATTCATCACGAGCACCTTTCTACACGGCAACTTGTGGCATCTTATAAGCAACATGTGGATTCTGTGGCTTTTCGGCGACAATGTAGAGGACCGAATGGGTCATGTAAGGTTTTTGACATTTTATCTCATCAGCGGGATCATCGCCGGTATCACCCACCTTGTCTTCAACCCCCTCCTGCCCGTCCCGGTGGTGGGTGCCTCCGGGGCTATCGCCGGTGTAATGGGTGCGTACTTCGTGCTTTTCCCGACGGCCAGGATAATAACATTGATCCCCACCTTTTTTATACTGCCCTTATTCGTTCACATCCCTGCCGTCGTCTACCTTTTCCTCTGGTTTTTGACCCAGCTCTATTACGGCACCGCCTACTCCGTGATAGGCGGCACGGCGGTTTCCGGAGTTGCCTGGTGGGCACACATAGGCGGGTTTGTCGGCGGCGTGATCTTGAACAGGTTCTTTATAAGAAAACGATATTAGGTGATTCCTTCATCTTCAAAGAACGTCCATCAAACTCCTATATAGCAACGATATAAGTAAAAGAAATTAGATGTGGCATTTAACATTTATATAGGTGGCAGGCCACCTTGTGCCCCGGTGCGCACTCCAAAAGTTCCGGTTCTTCACGCCTGCATATATCCATCACATAGCGGCATCTCGTCCAAAACCGGCATCCTTCCGGCGGATTGATGGGACTCGGCACGTCGCCCTCCAGGAGTATCTTTTTCCTTTTCCTTTTGGGGTCGGGTATGGGAATAGCAGAAATAAGCGCCTGGGTGTACGGGTGAAGGGGATTTTTATAAATTTCCTCGCTATCCGTTATCTCTATTAACTTCCCGAGGTACATCACCCCCACCCTGTGGGATATGTGTTTTACCACATTAAGCCCGTGGGCGATGAAAAGATAGGAGACGCCCAGCCTTTCCTGCAGGTCCTCCAGTAGATTTAATATCTGGCTCTGGATTGAAACATCCAGGGCCGAGACCGGCTCGTCGCAAACAATAAGGTCCGGGTTCGTGGCCAAGGCCCTTGCTATGCCTATCCTCTGCCGTTGTCCCCCCGAAAACTCGTGGGGGAACCTTTTCATGTGCTGGGTGGAAAGTCCCACCATCTTTAAAAGTTCCCCGACCCTGTCTTCCAGTTCCCTTCCCCGGGTGATACCGTGAAAGGCGAGGGCCTCGCCGATTATTTCCTTGACTGTCAGCCTGGGATTTAAGGAACTGTAGGGGTCCTGGAAGATGACCTGCATCCTGGGCCTGAGTTTCCTCATGCTTTCCCTGTCGAATTTCATAATATCCTTTCCTTCAAAGAATATGCGACCTTTTGTCGGTTCCGTAAGCCGGAGCATGCACCTGGCGGTGGTGGTTTTGCCGCATCCGCTTTCCCCCACAAGGCCTAAAGTTTCGCCCCTTTTTATGGAAAAACTCACTCCGTCCACGGCCTTGACGTAACCTGCCACTTTCTGCAATATACCGACCTTCACGGGATACCACTTGACGAGGTCCTGCACTTCAATTACAACCTGCTCTTTCAATCGCCAGCACCTCCTCGGGGAAAGACCCTCTCATGAAGCACCTGACCTTTCGGTTTCCTTCAACTTCCACAAGGGAAGGCATCTTTTCCCCGCAGATTTTTTTGGCCTCAAAGCACCTCGGGTGAAAGCGGCAGCCGGAGGGAAAATTAAGGGGGTTGGGGACGTTGCCTTCTATTACGTGAAGCCTTGATTTTTTTTCTTCAAGCTTGGGGATGGACTTCAAAAGCCCGGCGGTGTAAGGGTGAAGCGGATTTTCAAAGATGTCCTCGCACGGGGATTCCTCCACCACCTGCCCCGCGTACATCACCACGACCCTTTTTGCCATTTCGGCGATAACTCCAAGGTCGTGGGTTATCATGAGCACGCTCATACCTACCTTTTCTTTTAACCTCTCGATGAGGTCCAGTATCTGGGCCTGTATTGTCACATCCAGTGCGGTGGTTGGCTCATCGGCGATTAAAAGCTTAGGACTGCAGGATAGGGCCATGGCGATCATTACCCTCTGGCGCATGCCTCCCGAAAGCTGATGGGGATATTCCCAGTATCTTTTTTCGGGATTCGGTATGCCCACCATTTTCAGCATTTCTATAGCCCTTTCCCTGGCCTCTTTTTTCGAAAGCTTCTGGTGTAAAACGATCGCTTCGGAAATCTGGTGACCTATCGTAAAAACCGGATTCAAGGAAGTCATGGGTTCCTGAAACACCATGGAAATAAGGTTGCCTCTAATCCTTCTCATTTCGGCTTCGGACTTTGAAAGCAAATCCTCCCCTTCGAAAAGTATCCTTCCCGATGTGATTTTAGCAGGTGGGGAGGGAAGAAGACGCATTACGCTCAGTGCCGTGACGGATTTGCCGCAGCCCGACTCCCCGACCACTCCCAGGGTCTCTTCCTTTTCTATGTCGAAGGACGCCCTTTCCACCGCATTAACCGTTCCGTCTTCGGTGAAAAATTTTACCGTAAGATCTTTGATTTCCAATAGTTTCCCTTTTTCCACACAATCACTCCCGTCAGGGGATTACCCTTCGGGCCCCCAGATACTTTTGGTCCAGTACCGGCGAGTATTCGGGATCTTTTGAGTCAAAGCTGTTAACGGCTACACCCGAATTGCCCGAATGAATGAATTTCATATCACCAATGTAAATTCCCACGTGGGAAGGCCCCGGCTTGTAGGTCTCGAAAAACACTAAATCCCCCGGCTTTAGGTCCTCTCTCTTCGATACCGGCTCTCCCTGCGAAAACTGCATATCTGCATCCCTCTTCAAAAAATACCCGCCCATTTTAAAACAAAACTGGGTGAAACCGGAACAGTCAAAGCCGTAAGAAGTGGTACCTCCCCAAAGATAGGGAAGGCCAATGTACTCTCTTGCTACGGAAATCACGTAATCCGCTCCCTTTTTCTTGGAAAACACTTCTTCTCTAGAAGAAAATACCCGTACATCCCTAGCCCTTACGTAGAGTTCTCCGCCTCCGGGCACCATGAGCCGCGCAAAGTCCCCTTCTTCAGTTATAAAAGGCAGCACGGAGCCCCGCACCAGGTCCTCTCCGAAACCCCTTCCCCCTCCCGCGCTTGAAAGAGGAGCAGTTTTTTTAGCCGTTATCAGTGCAAATTTCCCTGAAAGGTAGCTCGAAAGGGAATCTTTGTCGACCACCCACAGCTTGCCGCCCTCCGCCCATCCCAAGTAGCCGTCCTCCATTTTCGCAAGGTACCAGCCGTCCTTTTTGTCCAAAAGCTTCAATATATCTCCCATCCGGGCCTGGGTGACCGTATCTTTCCCCTCCGCCGACCCCGGTTTTGCCCCCAGATTCATCACCGGCACCTTCACAACTGCATATACCCTTTCACCCATGGTTTCGGGGGGCAATAGTTCTATATTATCCTCCACCGTGACCCCTCTTATTCCTGAAAGCCTTGATAAAAGCTCGTTCTTCAGTTGACCGTCGCTTGCCCTGCCCTCGACTTTCAACCGGCCTCCGCTTACGACCAAGGCGACCTCGAAAACCGTTTCCCTTGAGTCCACTTTAAATTCCCTCCGGATTTCCTCCACGATTTTTTCCGCCTCTTGAAGCACCTGTTCGTCGTTCAAAACCCTTTCACCGCTCAATTTTCCACCACACCCCCCTGCAATAAGCATTGCTGATATAAATACGAGCATGAGAAGAACTTTTCCTTTCATAACAACCCGCCTTTTAACGCTTTAACCTGGGGTCCAAAGCGTCGCGAAGGCCGTCCCCCAGTAGATTGAAGGCGAACACCGTCACCATTATGGCAATGCCCGGCCATACTGAGTACCAGGGATTTGAAAGCATGTACGCCCTGGCGGCGTAAATCATGTTGCCCCAGCTGGGAGTTGGAGGCTGTACCCCGAGCCCCAGGAAGGACAAAGTGGCTTCTGAAAGTATGGCCCCGGGAATTCCCATGGTGACGGATACGATGATGGGCCCCATGCAGTTCGGAAGAATGTGCCTCAATATTATCCTGGCATCGGAAAGCCCTTGAGCCCGGGCGGCCTCCACGTATTCCATTTCCCTTAGATACAGGACCTGACTGCGGACCAACCTTGCCACTCCCGCCCAACCTATTAGCGCAAGGGCGATGAAGATGTTGTAAATGCTGGGGCCTAAAGCGAACATTACCCCGATATAAAAGAGCAGCTCCGGAAAAGCAAAAAGGATATCGGCAGTTCGCATGACCAGCATATCCATCATGCCACCGTAATAGCCTGCCAGGGCGCCCATGGTGACCCCGATTACCGTGACAATGGCCTGGGATATTATACCCACGCTCAGAGAAATCCTCGTTCCGTAAATTACCCTGGAAAGTATGTCCCTTCCGAATTCGTCGGAGCCCAGGATATAAACGCCGTTTTTGCAGATGGCCGATGGAGCACCCGGAGGTTTGAGTCTGTTGGGAAGGTCGGTCTTTATCGGGTCGGCCGGAGAAATTGCCGGCGCCATAACGGCAACAATGATTAAAAATATTATTACCACGAGGCCGGCGACGGCGGGCCTGTTTTTCTTAAGACGGCGCCACGCATCGCCCCAAAGGGAGGTACTTTTTGAATGCAAAGTTTTGTCCATCGTCCTTCCCCCTCACTGCAGCCTGACCCGCGGGTCCAAAAAAGCGTAAGATATATCGACAATGAGGTTTCCGATCACAAAGACAGCCGCCGTAAAAAGGACGATACCCTGAACGAGAGGAAAATCCCTGTTGGACAAAGCCCAGATAGAAAGGCGGCCCAAACCGGGGATGGCAAAAATAGTTTCGGTGAGCAAAGAACCGGTCAAAAGCCCGCTTATCTGCATTCCTATTATCGTAACCACGGGTATCATGGCGTTCTTCAGGGCGTGGCCGAAGATGACCGCCCTTTCCGCCAATCCCTTAGCCCTCGCGGTCCTTATATAGTCCTGCCTTATAACCTCAAGGAAGGCGCTCCTGGTATAGCGGGCTATAGATGCGGCGAACCTGATTCCCAGCACCACCGCCGGCAAAATCATGTGCTTCGGCGATGAATACCCGGAAATGGGAAGCCATTTCAGCTGAAGGCCGAATACGAGCTGGGCAACCACCGCCACCCAAAAAATCGGGGCGCTGATTCCGGCAAGGGCCGTTATCATCGCGGCATGGTCAAAAAATGAGTACTGCTTTACTGCCGAAATTATCCCTACGGTAATACCTATAATTATGGCTACAAACGCCGAAGAGAGGGCGAGTTTTACGGTGGTGGGGAAGGTATCCATTATCATTTTAGTTACCGGCTGGCCGGTCTTAAAAGATTTTCCCAGGTCTCCCCTTAACGCATTAAACAAAAACCGTCCGAACTGGACGTAAAGCGGGTCGTTGAGCCCGAGCTGCTCCCTTACCTTTTCCAGGGTAAGGGGGTCCACGTGTTTCCCCATCATCTCCAAAACCGGATCGCCGGGGACGACATTCAAAAGTATAAAGGTGATGAGGGATACTCCAACCAGCACAGGCAAGGCCATGATGAGTCTTCGCACGATATAACCTGCCAAGTTTGCACCTCCTTTTAAAAGCAGGGGAAAGATGGGATTTCCTCATCTTTCCCCGCTTTTTGCCCTATACAAAAACCCACTCCTATTCCTTGTAAGCGTAGGTGTAGATGTTGACCCCCGTCGGATGAAGAATGATGTCTTTCACGTTCTTTTGAGTGGCAAGCAGGCTCTTTAAGTGGAAAAGGGGAACTATTGCCACATCTTCCTGTATAATGGTGTCTTCTATCTTTCTGTAAAGTTCTTCCCTCTTTTCCATGTCCACTTCGTAGCGCGCCTGTTCCAGGAGGTCCTGGATTTCTTTGTTTTTATATCCCGAGGACATCTGGTTGGTCCTGGCAAAGAAAGTATAAAGGTAGTTGTCGGGGTCGGGAATGTCCGCCCACCAGTTGCCGTAGGATGCCGGTATCTTTCCTTCACTCCTTGCCTGCCTGAATGCAGCACTTTCCATGATGGTTATTTCGAGGTCAAGCCCTACATCCTTCAACATGGCCTGGATAGCCACGTTCGCATCGCTTATCCGTTCACCGCCCCACTGCCAGGCCTGGAGTTTTCCGACATTTCCCAACTCTTTTACAAGTTTTTTAGCTTCCTCAGGATTGTACTCGTAAGCTGGTCCCGTGCCCTGCTCGTAGGCCCCTGGGATTCCCGGGGTAACAAAACTCTTGGCCACGCTGCCCCTCGGACCGTATAAGGCTTCAACCAATTTTTCCTTGTCCATGGCCATAGCCACCGCTTTCCTCAATCGCACGTCGGACCACATGGGGTCGCTCAGGTTCATGATGAAGTAATAGGTGTTGAGGGCAACGCCTTCTAAAATTTCGTACTTACCCGAATCCTTTATCCTCTGATATTCGTTGACGGGTATGAGGCATACGTCAAGGGTCCCGTTTTCGAATTCCATGAGCGCCGTGGTGGCGTCGGGAACGATTCTGTAATGGATGCCTTCAAGGCGCGGCAGGCCCTCTTCGAAATAATACGGGTTTTTCTCCAGCACTATTTCGGTGTTCGGAACGTAGCTTTTCAGTTTGAAAGGCCCGGTTCCGACGGGATTCAAGCTCCAGTTGTCCCCGGCGGCTTTTACCAGTTTTTCCGAGTATATCGAAGCCGCTGGTACGGCGAGATTGTGCAGGAAGGGCGCGTAGGGCTTTTCCAAAATAATCTGGAATTTATAGTCGTCTATCTTTTTGAAGCCTTCGAGTGAGCTTGCCTTGCCTTCCATAAAAGCTTTTGCACCCAAAATGGGCTCGAAGAGCCACTTGCTCATCCCTTTTCCTTTGGGGTCGAGCATGCGCTCGATGGTGAACTTCACGTCATCGGCCACGAGCTCCGTGGTGCCGTCGTGGAACTTTATCCCCTTTTTCAGTTCGAAAGTGTAAGTCTTCCCGTCGGGCGAAATTTCCGGCATCTTGGCGAGAAGCTCCGGTTCGAGTTCCAAGGTATCGCCCTTGTACCTCAAAAGGGTGCTGTATATGTGGCGTGCCAGGTGGTACGACACTATGAGCGTGCTTTCCTGCACGTCAAAACCATTTGGATCGCTTTCAAAATAGTCGTTCAAAATCCCCCCGCTTTTTTCTCCTCCGACACCTTCTTGGGGCGTTGACTGGTTCTTAGGACCTGAACAGCCGGCCAAAACTGCCGTTATCATCAACACCACCAGCAAAAAAGCAAGAACTTTCTTTTTCATCCTGGAAATCCCCCTTCCAAACCCTTTAAATATTTTGGTTTTCTGGTAAATAATATTCATCTTTCAACTTCCCTATGCCGAGCCCTTCACCACCGGTAAATAAGATTTCCGGACCGCAGTACACTATCCCCCCCTCCACCGGTATTTCCCCTAACAGGTAGGCCGCATCCAGGTCAAAGCGCGTTATGTTGGGGCAGGCCGCTCCCAGGTGAGCCGCTGCGGCAACGGAAATCGGGCTTTCTATCATGCTGCCCACCATGCACTCCATGCCCGCCGCTTCGGCCATGGCGTTTATCTTAAGGGCGTTATATATGCCTCCGCACTTCATCAATTTGATGTTAAGCATGTCGGCCGCCCTCATGGAGATTATTTTTACCGCATCCTCGGGAGTGAAGACGCTTTCATCGGCCATTACCGGGACCGGCGAGTTTTCGGTCACCATCTTGAGTCCTTCCAAATCGTTGGCGGCAACGGGCTGTTCCACCAGCTCTATGTCGTATTTTGCAAGTTGGCTTATGGCGTAAATTGCTTCTTTAGGCCTCCACCCCTGATTGGCGTCAATCCTTATTTTCACACCTTTGCCCACGCTATCCCTGATGGCCCTTACCCGCTCTATATCCCTTTTAAAGTCACCCCCTACCTTTACTTTAAGGCAGTCGAAGCCTTCGTTTACCATAGATACGGCTTCGGCCACCATGGTTTCCACGGTGTCAAGGCTTATAGTAATGTCGGTGCGCAAAGCTTTCCTGAATCCTCCCAGAAATTCATAAAGGGGTTTGCCGTAGTATTTGGAAAGGATATCGTATAAGGCCATATCGCAGGCAGCTTTGGCTCCGTTGTTATTTAAGATGCAGCTGTGAAGTCTTACCATGACCTCTTCAAAATCCATGATGTTCATGCCGATTATCGCCGGTTTTATGTGCTTTTCTATCGCTTCCATTATAGAGCCTATAGTTTCTCCAGTAATCAAGGCCACCGGGGCCGCCTCTCCTATCCCCACCACTCCATCGTCGGTGGTTATCTTAACCACCGCGTCCTCCACCTGAGCGGTTGTTCTTTTTGCCGTTCTGAAAGTCTTTTTCAGCGGTATCCTTATTCTGCCAAGCTCTATTTTTGCTATCTTCGTCCTCACCACCCCCAATAAAATATAAAAATCCAGCCGCACACCACCGGTGTACGAGCTGGATTTTGCCACCGCAAAAAGCAGCAAAGCAGCTCTAAGTTATCAATCGCTCATGATTTTTTTACCGCTTTTTATAAGCAGGTATTTTTTCAGGGCGTCCTTGAAGGCAACTATCATGGCTTTCTGTGAAGAGCCGAAATACCTGTTTTCTATATCACGGATGATTTCATCCGCATCACTTTCGATATTCCGACCGACGAATATGGACTTTATAAATTCCGTAGTTATGGGCAAAGTGGCCGAAGCCCCAACGTCCACGATCGAGCCCGTCTTTTTTTCAACCACAAAGCCCAGGTAAAACATGCCGTAAACCTGCGTTATCGGATTGTTCTGCTGGGTCTTGGAATTCCCCACTATAAAAATTGTATTTGTCGAATACTTCATTTATACTTTCACCGTTCTTTAAAAACCTTCTTTACTTTTTTTATATACTACAAATTTTATAAAATTCCTGCCTGAACTTTAAATTTTCCTCTGACTAAAACCTTCCAATAAAGGTCGTGGCTTTTCAACCACGGGCTTGCAATGCTTATATGAAGGAAAAATTCGGGCACATAAGCCCGGGTATGGTGTGCGGCACATGCATCTCCCGATGCCCATGGGCAAAGTCTCGCAAGCGATAAAAACAGGGCTCCCGTTTTTAACGGAAGCCCTGTTCGTTTACCGTATCCATGCCCTCCGCTGCATTATATGAGCTCCGGACCAGCGGGCCCGACGCCACGTATTTGAATCCAAGGTCGTAGCCGATCATTCGGTACCTCTCGAACTGTTCCGGTGTAACGTATTCCACCACCGCTATGTGGCTTGAGGAAGGCCTGAGGTACTGGCCTATCGTCATCATATCGCAGCCAACGCCGATCAGGTCCTTCATGAGGTCGACCACTTCTTCTTCAGTCTCACCCAGTCCCACCATTATTCCAGATTTGGTGTAGATCGCCGGATCGAGCTCCTTGACCTTTTTCAAAAGGAACAGCGACCTTTCGTAATCGGCCATCGGCCTGACCGCCGGGTAAAGCCTCGGTACTGTCTCAAGGTTGTGGTTTATAACATCGGGTTTCGATTCAACTACAATCCTTATAGCCTCCTCATCGCCCCGGAAGTCCGACACCAACACTTCCACGGTGAGACCGGGGATTTTTTTCAGCTCCCTCACAGTTCTGGCAAAATGCGATGCACCGCCGTCGGGCAGGTCGTCCCTGGTCACGCAGGTTACCACCGCATGTCTCAACTTCAGGGCCCTGGCAGCTTCGGCAACCCTCCTGGGCTCATCCTCATCCAGGGGCGCAGGATGCCCCTTATCCACAGCGCAGAACCTGCAGTTCCTCGTGCAGACGTTCCCCATTATCATAAAAGTGGCGGTTTTTCTGGAAAAGCACTCTCCCATATTAGGACAGTGTGCGCTCTGGCATACGGTGTTCAGTTTTACCGTTTTTAAAAACTCCTCCATATGCTTCAATTCTGCCGGCTTTACCTTGACTTTCAGCCATTCCGGTTTATTCATTGTACCGATCCTGGTCATCTAAACTGTGACAAACTTCCCAGTTTAGACGGCTGGGGTATTTTTTACCGCCTTTTTTAGGCTTCCCTGCCCCAGCAGGCGGTATTTGGG
>JASUSP010000054.1 GCA_030446005.1 Tepidanaerobacteraceae bacterium
ATCTACCGCCGGTACGCTGCATGCGGCGAGCGGTAGCCGGATGGTGAACTGAGTCGCCTGAAGGAATCCCGCCTCCTTTAGGGGGCGGGAGGAAGTCAATGTTGTACTTTCTATTTTTTATCTTATTTCATAACTTCATACTTTATTATATTTTCTGCATTCATTTGAAATATCCTTCTTTTCTTTTTATTTTTCATTTTCTCGCTAATAAAAAAGCCCCTTCGCATCGGAAGGGACCTTAATTGTCAGCACTTTGTTCGAATCTCGCCTTCAATCTTTCCATAACCTGCGGCATCGTGGTGTATTCCATTTCATCCAGAGGCAGGCGGTGCGGCTCGAAGGGCCCTAGCTGCCTTAAGTAATCGGCTATCTTCAAAGCTTTCTGCCTTGCCCTTTCGAATGCCACATCCGCGAACATATCCTGCGGCCCCACCAGCTTTCCTTCTGCCAGCTGGAATCCCAAAGCTACAACTCTCGGCGGACCGTCAAACCTGCTGGGTGTGGCATCCTTGCAAGACACCGGCATCAACGGACCGAAGTGGGAACCCCTCATCCATCCAGCCACCAGGTGGGGGTTTGTAAAGGGCTCTAACGCCTCACCCACCGCTGGGAAACCGTTCTGGCAACGGACTATGAGCACCGGGTCGTCCTTCCCAACATACCTTCCCGCCATCAGGTTCATCCTCTGGGTGGAAGATATGGCGGCCGGCTCTCCCTTCTTGTTGTATACCGCCTTTACGGCAAACCGGTTGGAAGCTCCCAAAAACACCAGCATGTCGTAAATTTCTTCGGGACAGGAAAAGACCACTTTTTTGTTCTCGATAGTATCTAGAACCTCAAACTTGAATCCGTCGTGCATCTTCGGGTCTATCACAAGCCCTATGGTGTTGAATGGGTCGGCGAACATCCTGTAAAGCGGCAGGTTCCACGCACC
This sequence comes from Tepidanaerobacteraceae bacterium, assembly GCA_030446005.1. Classification (GTDB taxonomy): domain Bacteria; phylum Bacillota; class Thermosediminibacteria; order Thermosediminibacterales; family Thermosediminibacteraceae; genus Fervidicola. The sequence goes on from JASUSP010000054.1 coordinate 935, forward strand.
GGGTTCGGTTTTATCGGCCATGAAAACTATCACCGGTTCGCTGGGACGCTCTTCGAATTCCATTTCCGCAACACCCGGTCCCATCCCCTTTATGTTGCCGGAAAAGGAGTCCGACAAAAGGTCCTGTCCCGCTCCGTAAAGCTTCAGTTTCTTTGCTACCTGGGTGCATGCAAGAAAGGTATCCCAGGCCAATTTATGAATATCAGGACAATCCACTCCCTTCCTGTGAGTCATTATAAGGTTGATGTCATCGCCCACATGGGTAACCACGTAGTCTTCCAAAAGCCCCTTGCCCTTTTCTTCCATGATTTTAACGGCTTCTTCAAGCAATTCCGGGTGAACGCTGCAGTGTCCCACGTAGCCCCCTATGTCCGCCTTGATTACCGTTAGCGTAATTTTGGCCATTTTGCCCTTTGACCCCCCAACAGTTAAAAATTAATATATCATATTTAACCTATAGCACGTAATTATTATAGCATAATAAGGCTTATCTTCACAACATTTTGCACAAAAAAAGTCGGCCGTTTATGCGAACCGGCCGGTGATGAAATCTTCCGTTAATTGTCATTCCCATTCGATGGTGGCAGGGGGCTTGGAGGTTATGTCGTAAACCACCCGGTTGACCCCCGGAACTTCGTTCGTGATTCTCCTCGATATTCGGTCCAACACTTCGTAGGGGACTCTTACCCAGTCGGCGGTCATTCCGTCTTCGCTGTGTACAGCTCGAACAGCCACCGTGTAGGCGTACGTTCTCTCATCCCCCATGACGCCTACGCTTTTTACGTTGGTCAGCACGGCAAAGGCCTGCCAAATTTCCCGGTAAATCCCGGCTCCTTTTATCTCCTCGGTAACTATGGCATCGGCCTCGCGAAGTATGTGGAGCTTTTCGCGGGTGATCTCCCCCAAAATCCTCACAGCCAGACCCGGTCCCGGGAAGGGATGGCGAAAGACTATTTCCTCGGGAAGGCCGAGCTTCAAGCCCACTTCTCTTACTTCATCTTTAAAAAGGTCCCGCAAGGGTTCTATGAGCTTGAACTTGAGGTCTTCCGGAAGGCCTCCCACGTTGTGGTGGCTTTTTATAACTGCGGCGGTTTTCGTGCCGCTTTCGATTACGTCGGGATAAAGCGTCCCCTGTACTAGGAAATCTATCCTTCCGAGCTTTCTTGCCTCATCTTCAAAAACCCTTATGAACTCCTCGCCTATGATTTTCCTCTTCGTTTCGGGGTCTGTAACGCCCTGCAGCTTTTTCAAAAACCTCTCCGAGGCATCCACGACTATGAGGTTCATGTGAAACTTTTCCCTGAAGGTCCTTTCCACCTGCTCCCTTTCTCCCTTTCTAAGAAGGCCGTGGTCCACGAAAATGCAGGTAAGATTTTCGCCGATAGCCCTGTGGGCTATTACCGCCGCCACCGAAGAATCGACTCCTCCGCTGAGCGCGCAAAGCGCCCTTGCATCTCCCACCCTTTCTCTTATCAACCTTGTCTGTTCTTCCACGAAAGCCTCCGCGGTCCAGGAACCGCTGCAGCCAGCTATTTTATAAAGGAAATTCGAAAGAATTTTTTTACCCTCAGGAGTATGAGCCACCTCGGGGTGAAACTGCACGCCGAATAAATTTTTGCCGTTACTCACGGCGGCGTGGGGCGTGTTTTGTGTAAAGGCTAAAGTCTCAAACCCTTGAGGCAATTCGATAATCGAATCTCCATGGCTCATCCACACCGTAAGCTTTCTGTCAAGGCCGTCGAAAAGCCCACCTTCCTCCTTGACCGAAAGTTCAGCCCTGCCGTATTCCCCGGCTCTCGACGCTTCCACTCTGCCCCCGAGCATATGGCACATAAGCTGCATTCCGTAACAGATGCCGAGAATCGGAATGCCCATTTCAAAAAGCCTCTTGTCACAGCGCGGCGCGTCTTTTGAGTATACGCTGGCCGGTCCGCCGGAAAGGATTATGGCTTTTGGTTTTTTATCCAGTATCCTTTCTAACGGAGTATAGTAGGGCAGTATCTCGGAATATATGTGGGCTTCCCTCACCCTGCGGGCTATGAGCTGGCTGTACTGGCCCCCGAAGTCTAGGATTATTACGATTTCTCTATCTTTTAACACCCGGATTCCTCCCATCCTTTGAAAATCCGTTCTTTCGGCGACTTCCAATTAATATTATTCCATATTGTGCGTATTTTTTCTATACTTATTTATAAAAAGTTCGTTATTAAGAAAACACGTACATTCCTTTTTCGGTCAAAACGGCATCCATCCTGACATCGTGGGCTTCTGCCGGGATGCAGTCGGCCAACTGCGCTTCGAAGGCAAGACCTATTTTTTTGACCCCTTCCCGGAGCTTGGTTAAAAACATGTCGTAGTAACCAGCTCCGTATCCCAGCCGGTAGCCCCTTCTGTCAAAGGCAATCCCCGGCACGAGCACCAGGTCTATGTCTAGGGGATTTACAATATTATCGCTTACCGGCTCTAAGATTCCGAAAGTACCGCAGGCAAGTTCGCCAGTACTTTTTATCTCTATGGCCAAAAGCCCCTCCCCTTTTACGGTCTTTGGCACGGCTACCCTCTTTCCCATCGCCAGAGCCCTTTCTATGGCGTCTTTTGTCATGACTTCATTCCTGCAATCCACGTAAAACATCACAAGACCCGCTTTTTTGAAGTCTTCAAGTTCAAAAAGGTGGGACATTATTTTCTCACTCTTTTCCATCACTTCTTTTTCCGAGAGGCTTAATCTTTTTTCCAGATAATCGTATCTCAATTTCTTTTTCAGTCCATTTTCATCAGACATCAAGACCACCTCATAAAATAAATTTTAAGCGGCAAACCATCTTGCCGCTTCTTCTTTTTGACTATTATATCATTTTGGGGCGGATTCATAAAGTGAATATAGATGAAGGGGATATCTCCTTTTCTATAAAGCTTAAAGGTCCTCCCTGTGTGTGGTACCTTCAATTGTCTCTATTATACCATTCTATTTACCATGACGCTTACCTAGAGATAACGGAGAATGAGGATATGCACTCTTTTGTCCTTTACCTTCCGTCCACTCAGGTCATGAGTATGTCGTGGTTTACGCCGGTCAAAGAATTGCAGTTAACATATTGTTTCTCTCTACCACCTATTCCACCAGGCTGCTATCATTACCCCTGCGAGGTGACTCTCCGCTTCGTGCCGGAGAAGAACTCGGCCCTCCCGCGGGCCCCTGTGGCTTCACCACTCCTTCCCGCGGGTAGGCCCCTTCTGGGGTTTTCTGCTGTCTTCGCTCTTCTCTCGAACTCATCGGCATCACCTCTTGCTTGATGTTCGGGCCTTCCCTCGAAGTTCATGACCTCCAAGGTACTATGCCCAAAGCTTCCCCTGCAGGTTCAGCCATGCCTTCCAGCATGGGTTACCAGTTTACCTGGCGATACCATCAGGCCTCCCTGGGTAAGAGCGTTAACCTTCACCCCGCGCCCGCCCTATATACTCTACCGCCCCTTGGCAGCCTGGATTTCGCTGTGTCTAGCCAGCTCATCCGAGCGGTCTAGCCTCGTATGGGGTTCTTGTTCATCGGGCCGTGGCTTTGCCTCCGGCTTCCTTCGGATTCCACCTCACGGTGGACACCCTTGCCTTTGGCTAACAGACTAGGGCTGCCTCGCCTGCAGCGGACTTTCACCACCGAGTTAACGCCCATGCCGGGCACACACATAAAAGGCAGCATGCTGCTGCCTTTTTTATTATTTGAACTATTTCTTTTTTAAATTTACCTTGTTAATAGGCAAACCTAATATATCTTCACACGCTTCCTTTATGCACTCCGATATGGTCGGGTGTGCATGTATTGTTTCTGCTATTTCTTCTGCTGTAAACTCTTCCCTTATAGCCAGCGCGCCTTCGTGTATTATTTCCGTAGCATCCCTGCCGATAACTTCCATTCCCACTATCTGGTTGTATTTTGCTTCGGCTATTATCTTTATTAAGCCATAATCTTCTCCAATAGTCAGCGCCCTACCCGAGGCCGAATAGGTAAAGGTTCCCACTTTAATATCTCCGTATTTTTTTCTGGCAAGAGTCTCATTCAGCCCCACCCACGCGATCTCCGGTTCCGTGTATACGCAGCTCGGCACGACCTTCATGTCAGCCTTCCTCTTTTCCCCAATGGCATTGTGAGCTGCAATTATACCCTGATAGGCTGCCACATGAGCAAGCTGTATTCCTCCCGTTACATCTCCTACTGCGTATATGTTGTCAATATTCGTCCTCATAAACTCATCTACTTTTATTCCTTTTCCTTCCATCTGCAGGTTGAGCGCTTCAACACCGTTTACGTTTGCTACCCTTCCTACCGCCACCAGTACAGCATCGCACTCCAACCGTTCGGTATTCCCGCCTTTTGTAAACACCACTGTCGGGCCCTCTTCTATCTTTTCAACCCTGCTGTTGAGATGTAGCTCAATTCCCCTATTTTCGAGGGCGCTCTGCAATATACCGGCTATGTCCCTATCTACCATGGGCAACAGCTCCGGCAGCATTTCTATTACAGTGACCTGGCTGCCCAACGAGCTATATATATTGGCAAACTCCAGCCCTATTATCCCTGCTCCTATTATCGCGATTCTTCCCGGTACCCTTTCTAGCTCGAGGGCCCTGTCACTGGTCATAACCCCGGGAAGGTCAATACCCGGCACTGGTGCAATCAGTGTTTTGGAACCTGTAGCTATGATGAATTTTTCCGCCGTATATTTCCTATCCACCTGTATTGTGTTTCTGTCGAGAAATTTGGCTCTGCCCTTTATGACGTCCACCTTGTGCGCCCTCATCAGGTAGCCTAAGCCGTCTACGAGCCTTTTTACCACTTTCTCTTTTTTCGCCCTCAGTTTATCCACGTCGAGAGTATACTGGGACGCTATACCGAACTCTCCGGCCCTTTTTATTTCATTTATTATCGATGCGGCGTGCGCATAAACCTTAGTAGGGATACAGCCCCTGTTCAGGCATGTACCCCCTAATGAATCTTCCTCTACCAGGGCAACCCTTGCTCCCAGTTCACTCGCCCTTATGGCTGCTGTATAGCCGCCGGGTCCTCCTCCTATTACTATAACGTTATAGTCCATGCGTTACCACCTCACCCCGTACAATGCAAATCTCTACAAAGCCAGTGCTGCAGGATTTTCCAGTATACGCTTGAGATCCATCAGGAATTTGGCAGCCGTCGCGCCATCAATAAGTCTGTGGTCGAAGGACAGGCTCAGCATCATAACCTGTCTTATAGAGATACTGTCTCCCACCACTGCGGGTTCTTTGTATATCGTGTTAACTCCCAATATAGCGCTTTCCGGCGGATTTATAATAGGAGTAAAGCTATCTATACCGTACATGCCGAGATTCGTTATGGTAAATGTGCCATTTTTTATTTCCTCGGGAGATAATCTGTTTTCTCTGGCCCTAGCACTCAGGTCTTTTATCATTTTAGAGATCTCCGTGAGGGATTTTGACCCGGCATCCTTTATCACCGGAACTATTAACCCATTTTCTAGAGCGACTGCTATTCCAAGATTTATCTTTTCGTGCTGGATTATATACTCTCCTTCAATAGACCAGTTAATTACAGGGTTTCTTTTGATTGCAAGGACGCACGCTTTAGCTATTAAGTCGGTATAAGTAAATTTTTCATCCGCAAACTTATTAAGCTCTTCTCTAAACTTAACAAGTTCGGTAACATCCACTTTAATATTCTCCGTGACATGTGGAGCGCTATTCCAGCTATTTTTCATTCTCTCGGCGATGACCCTTCTCATATTGTCCATCGGCACTCTTTTTACAGATCCCGTGTCCTCCTCAACCACCGCAGGGCTCTCTTTCTTTACATTCATTCTATTTTCTATATATTTCCTTACGTCTTCCTCGGTAATTCTGCCACCGGGTCCGGTACCGGCAATGAGGGAAAGATCCACATTGTTCTCTTTTGCAATCTTTCTGGCCAAAGGCGTGGCTTTTACAAACTTTTCCTGATTCTTTTCCACTCCCGGTGTTTCAAGCCTATCGGCCTGCACGGCCACGGTAGAAGGAGAAGTATTTGCGGGACCTGCCTCATCTTCTACCGGGAGTTTTTCGCCTTCAGCCAGGATAATACCGATCGGAGTAGCTACAGGTACAACAGCGCCTTCACTCACCAAAATTTTCCCCAGAATCCCATCTGCAGGAGATTCAACCACATTGGTGATCTTTTCGGTGGAAACTTCAGCTACCTCTTCCCCTTTTGCTACTTTATCCCCAACTTTTTTCAACCATTTAGTTAAAGTTCCTTCTTTCATCGTGAGACCAAGTTTTGGCATTACTATATAAACCGCCATATACGCCATCACACCTTTCTAAAAAAATTAGATTTTTGAGCTATTTCTAAAGTCCTCCTGATATCTACCTGATAAGGTCCGTTCCTTGAAATCCTGAATAAAATACAGTCACCTGCCCTGACGGGTATTTCTCTTTCACCATCAAGGGCTATAATACCTCGATTCTCGGCATTGTAAATATAATCTTCATCCAGCTTTAGCAGGTTAAATTTTTTTATATTTATCTCTCTCACAACTCCCGGAGCTATAGGCGCCAGGATGGTTTCACCCTCTGCCCCCAATTGCACGTGAGCCCCAACGTCATCCCCGTCATCAATTATTTCCTTATAGCCCACTATTGAAGAAAACCCTATTGAAGCCGGATGAGCTCTAGTCACAAATATATCAGTTACACTTTTCGGGTCCCATATAGCTTTTGCGCCGATAAAGCTCTCCTTTGAAATGACAGCATCTATTAGGGCAATATCTACCAATTCCCTTCCTTTGTATATTTCTATTCGTTTGTTTTTATTGCATGTGGCAGCTTTGTCAAATAGACCCGAAGCTACAACAGCCGCAGCTATACCGGCCACTGTACCTTCGATCATAGATGGGTAGACGTTATTGGTGCCGGTTGATATCGGAAGCAGGGGCGTATCTTTAATAACCTTAGCAATAGCCCTGTTAGTTCCGTCTCCGCCCAAAGAAACTATGCAGCCGACACCCTTTTCCTCCATCATACTGGCGGCAACCATAGAATCCTTGAAGCCAGCAGTTAGAGGCATGTCCAGTATTTCCACATCAGCTTTTAATTGTTTTAAATAGGCGAGGTTGCTTGCCGCCTTGTAACCGATATTAAAAGTATCAGCCATTATATAAATCTTCTCAATTCCCAGCTCCTGAGATGCCAGTATTATTCTCTTTACAATATTTACTTTTTCATTGTTATCTACTATCGTCGCATGAGCTACTAACCTTCTTATATCCTTACCTGAGGCTGGATTTGCTATTATTCCAATTTTTCTCATGCCGTCCTCCATCAAGATGAGGGGGTAACTGAAGTTACCCCCTTTTTTAATCTTATAAAATTGACTTAACTCCATTTATTATGTCAATTTCATTGGGTATTACATAGTTTTCAAGCACCGTGGTAAAAGGTATCGGCACATTTAATGATCCTATTCTCACTATTTGAGCATCTAGATAATCAAAAATCTCTTCGGCAATTAGAGCAGCCAGTTCTCCTCCCCATCCACCTCTCTTAACCTCTTCCGTAACTATAACTACCTTATGGGTCTTCTTTACGGAGTTAAAGATCGTCTCCTTGTCCAACGGGAAAAGCGTCCGGGGATCAACGATTTCCGCTTCTATACCCTCTTTTTCGAGCTCCTTTGCTGCATTTAACGCCTTATGGACCATTAAACCTGTAGCCACTATAGTTACATCCTTGCCGGGCCTTTTTACATCGGCAACTCCAAGAGGAATCGGCTCATTCTCATCCGGGACCTCTCCTTTTAAATTATATAGAAGCTTGTGTTCTATAAATGCAACAGGATTATCATCCCTTATGGAGGAAATGAGCAATCCCAGGGCATCTTTGGGAGTTGAAGGATATACCACTTTAATGCCCGGCACATGGGTCAACCAGGCTTCCAGGCATTGCGAATGCTGAGCCGCCGCCTGCAGTCCACCGCCTTCGGGAAGTCTTATAACCATTGGCAAAGAGATTTTGCCACCAAACATGTATCTCATCTTTGCTGCCTGGTTTACCAGCTGGTCCATAGCAACAGTCACAAAATCCATAAACATTATTTCCGCTATCGGTCTCATACCCGTTGCAGCAGCGCCTACTGCGACGCCGGCTATAGCTTCCTCCGATATCGGAGTATCCCTTACCAATTCCTCTCCAAACTCATCTATAAGACCCTGGGTGACGCCGAAGCACCCACCGAATTTCCCTACATCTTCACCTAATATGAATACCCGCGGGTCCCTCCTCATTTCATTCCTTATAGCTTCCCTTATAGCTTCAGCATACGTTAATTGTCTCATCTTACTCTCCCTTCCTCCACAAGGTCTGTATAGACATCTTCAACAGCAGAGGTCTCCTCAGGATAGGGGCTCTCTTCTGCAAACCTTACAGCTTCCTCAAGTTCTCTTATTATGTTGTTTTCAATCTCCTTTAATTCTTCTTCTGTGGCGATATTATTATCCAATATATACCGGGCCAACCTGGGTATCGGATCCCTCGCCATCCATTCTTCCACTTCTTCCTTGGGCCTGTACACCGTTGGGTCCCCTTCAAAGTGACCTCTCCACCTGTAAGTCTTGCACTCGATAAGTGTCGGCCCAGCACCCTCTCTTGCTCTTTTCACAGCTTCCCGTGCAGCTTCATATACAGCCAGCACGTCATTGCCGTCTACAGTAACGCCGGGGAAGCCATAGGCCATTGCCCTGTCCGCTATATCGGCTATTGCCTGGTGCCTATCCTGCCTCATGGATATACCGTAAAGGTTATTCTCACATACAAACACAACAGGCAATTTCCATATGGAAGCTATATTTAAAGCCTCGTGAAAAGTTCCCTGATTTGAAGCTCCATCGCCGAAGAAGCACACCGTAACTTGATCTGTGCGTCTCAATTTTGCCGACAGCCCCGCACCGCAAGCTATAGGAAGGCCACCGCCCACTATGCCATTAGCACCTAAAATTCCTTTTTGTACATCGGCAATATGCATGGAGCCCCCCTTACCTTTACAGTATCCCGTCGCCTTACCGTAGAGCTCAGCCATCATAAACTTGAGGTCGCCACCCTTGGCGATCAGGTGTCCGTGCCCTCGATGAGTACTTGTAATATAGTCTTTATCCGTCAAATTTTCGCAAATGCCCACAGCAGTCGCTTCTTCACCTATGTAAAGATGAACAAAACCAAGAATCTTTCCCTGGGCAAACAACTCTGCTACTCTCTCTTCAAACTTTCTAATCTTATTCATTTTGGTGTACATGTTCAGAAGCAGCTCTTTTGTTAATTCCACAAATACCCCTCCTTCCTTATTCTATACCTACCGTTACACAGGCAACAGCGACTTCTATACTGTCATTTATGTCTCCAAATTGAGCCAGATTGAGACCCGAAAACCCAATTCCACCTTCCACCGCTTTTACAGACTTTTTCCCTATAGGCAATAATTCTTTTATGGCATCTTCATCAATCTCTTCGGGCCTTGATACCGCTACCGTAACTTCTACAATCACATCATCCAGGTTATCAAGGTTTAAAATTTCAGTGAGCCCACACAGGCAGCTGTGCGAAATCGCATCTTTTACAGCTTTTTTAGCCGCGTTGTTCACATCCTGTCCATGGAGGTCAACCCCATATCCAAATTCGATCACGAACCTTTTTATAAAATCACCTCCTTTACCACGTTCATATTTTTCCCACGCTAAAACTTTTTTATATTTTACTTTTTTCTTGGTTATAAAATATGTGCAAACCTCGTGCCAAATAAAAAAGCCCGCTTTTCCGCGGGCTTTAGTCCCTCGTGTCTCAGTTATGATACAGTACAATTTCTCATTATTGATATAATACAGATTTTAAAGCCTAACTAAAAATCTCATTTTGATTCATCTTTATGGAATTCAAGTCTATATTATATTTTCTAATTTTTCGATACATGGTAGCTCTGCTTATATTAAGAAGTTCAGCTGCTCTGTTCACGTTGCCTTTGCACTTTAAAAGAGCATTTTTTACATTTTCCTTCTCCAAAGTCTCAAAAGGAAGAATCGCATCTAAATTTATTTTGCCCATTTTAGCATTGCAAAGTATGTTATCCGGTAAATATTCTTCTGTAATGACATCACCTTCACACAAATAGTACGACCTTTCTATCGCATTCTGAAGCTCTCTTACATTTCCAGGCCAGTCATAATTTTTTAATTTTTCTATATATTCCTTGCTCAACATCTTAGGACGAGCCATATTTTTGGAGTTCAGCTTGTCTATAAAATAGTGGGCCAGCAATTCTATATCCTCTTTTCTGTCCACCAGGCGCGGCAATTTTATGTTTATAACATTAAGCCTGTAATAAAGATCGCCTCTAAAATTTTTCCTTTCCACCTCTTCCCTCAGGTTCCTGTTCGTGGCAGCTATGATTCTCACATTAAGCCTTTTTTCATGCGTCCCTCCAATCCTGGTAATCCTCTTATTATCCAGAACTCTCAGCAGTTTAGATTGCAGATCCAGAGGCAGTTCTCCAATTTCATCGAGGAATATCGTGCCGCCATCGGCCAATTCAAATTTACCCGGATGACCTTCCTTCAATGCTCCTGTAAAGGCTCCCTTTTCATACCCGAAGAGTTCGCTTTCAACCAGCTCCCTTGGAAGTGAGGCGCAATTTACCGCTACAAACGGCCCCTGGGCACGTTTGCTGTAATTATGAATGGCCTGGGCGAACAATTCCTTTCCCGTCCCGCTCTCTCCTTCTATAAGGATATTACAGTCGCTCAGTGCAGCTCTCTTCGCCGATTCTATAATCCTTTTCATCTCTTCATTCCTCGTTATTATATCCTCGAACCTGTAAGTTGCTTTATATCCTACCACCTTATTCACAACGTTATGAATATACTTAGCTTCTCTAAAGGTTATGACAATTCCTATTGTTTTTTTATTTGCTATTACAGGAACTGCATTAACGCTGCACGCTATTCTTTTATCTTTGACATAAAAATTGCAATCTATATCATAATAAGGTTTTCCTGATCTCAAAACAGTATTAACGAGATTCACATCCCGTAGTAAATCTTTAATATCTACTCTTAATATTTCCTCTAACGTAAGGCCTAAAATATTTGCAGCCATATCATTTGCCTTCTTCACCTGTAAATTTTCATCCGTTATTATCATGCCTTCGGATATTGAGTCAAAAGTAGCATTTATAAGTTTATGCGATCTCATTAAAGCCAGCTGTTTTTCTATAGAGTAAGCGCCTGCCAGAACTATACCCAGGGTATGAGGGTGAGCTTTATAACAGCTCCCGGACATATCGAGGCATCCAATGACATTGCCTTCCTCATCATGGATGGGCGCCGCAGAGCATGTCCAGGAATGATGCGTTATACAGTAGTGTTCAGCACCTATAACCTGCACGGGTTTATCTGTAAATAAAGAAGTTCCTATGGCATTTGTCCCAACCGCTTTTTCCGTCCACAGCGCACCCTTCACGAAGTTTAGTTCAACGGCCCTTTCCATAACTTCTTCGTCCCCGATGACATCTATCAGGTAACCATCTTTATCCACAAGAATTATTACGAAACCAGAACCTGCCACCATATTGTATATATTTTCCATTATCGGATGAGCTATAGAGATTAATTCCTCGTTCTCCTTTATCCGGAGCTCTAATAAATTTTTGCTTAATACTTTTCCAACCCCTCCCATAGGATCTACTCCAAATTTTTTGCATCTTTTCCACGATTCTGCAATAATGGGTTTTATAAATGGATTCAAATTTCCGTTTTCTACGAAATCTTTCCAAGCCTTTTTAATAAATTCCAGGTAGTTTTCCAAAACTTTCACCTCTTGCCCAATAGTTCGCCGTTCAATTTTAATGTATGCTGTAATACTCTGCGTTTAATATTATACTTTTTTTTAAAATTTATTACAATGCTTTAAAAAGCAATGTGGTTATTTTAGGATATAATGTCACTTTGTAGACTACCGTGATAAAATGTCACTATGAAAAATGATGTGCACTATCTGATGACTCAAGAACAATTAAAAATATACTGTATTCAGAAGTCTATAGAAGGTTTCTCTATGGTTCAAGAAGCGGCAATGGCTTTAGACTTGAGCACTCGCCAGGTAACACGTCTGCGAAAATGAGTGAGGGAATTTGGACCAGCGGCACTTATCCATAAAAATCAAGGTCGTAAGCCAACCTGCATATCACAGATGAACTTAAACAAAAAATTATTAGCCTTAAAAATGTCCGATACTTATAAGGATGCTAATTTTAATTTTAAACATTTTCAAAAACTTCTCGAAAGGTTCGAGGGTATAAAGCTTAGTTACTCTGCTCTCTACGGTATCCTAACCCATGCAGGTATAAATAACCCTAAAAAGAAAAGAAAAGACGTCTCAAACCCCCAGGCGCCGCAAGAGGAAACCTCAAATGGGACTTTTAATTCAGATAGACGCTATACTGTATGTGATACCAGGAATTAAAATTATCGATGAGGCTAATGAACTTCTTAAAAGCTATTTACAGAACCGCCGCGGGAAGGCCCTACCCTTTCAAGGGTAGGGATGAAAGCGGCGGCCAGTTGTGCTAAAATAGAAGCATGAGGCGAACAAACATT
>JASUSP010000055.1 GCA_030446005.1 Tepidanaerobacteraceae bacterium
AGTTTTTTCTATTGCGTTTTTTGTCCCCTTACTTGATTTTACTACTTTTTTCTTACTCGTACAAGGTTTTTTGGAATTTAATAATCACGGATTCAGGTTATAATTTTATTTTCCAGTTTTAGGGTATTGACATATTACCGTGAGTCTTTAATTTTACAAAAAATAATACTCTTATTCCACTTAAAAAATAAGGAAATAATTTTATCAGCATGCTATAATATTTAAAAAGGCTAAAGAGGTGGGATGATTTGGAAAGCATCGATGTGGCGAAAATCGCCATTAAAATGGCTCTTTCGAGCCGGGATGAGGAAATGGAGTTTAAGGAGAAATATTCGAAAATGCACGTCAGGACGGCCGCCGTCGACTTCGGAGGAGATTTCAATAACTCCATCAAAAAAATCATAGAGCGGACTTTGGTGGCCGCAAAACGGGAAGGAGTAATCGAAGAGGGAAAGCACGTGCAGGAGGGAGCTTTGATAGGTGCGGCAAGAGAAGCCCTCTCTCAGGTGACGCAAAAGGCCCTGGGATTAAACGTAGGAGGGAAAATAGGCATGGCAAGGTGCGGCGAGCATATATGCGTTGCCATGTTCTTCGGCGTGGGGTTCCTTAACCTCAACGAGGTGGCAATAGGCCTCGGACACAGGTCCATTCCGAGTTTTTAAATCTAATGTATTGACAGCGAACGGACTTGGAATATATAATATTATCCAATATTGTTCAAAATTAATATCACGGTAGGGCGGTAGTATGGTAGGAGAGGGTTTTTTAAAACACTCTTACCGAGTGTTTTTTTGTTTTTCTCCCCCATACTTACCGTGTAAAAAGAAAAGGGGGTTATTTTTTATGAAAAAGCTTTTTGTGGTTTCTTCAGCATTTCTTCTCGTCATTTCTCTTTTTCTTACAGGATGCGGAGGCCAAAAAACAGCAGAGCAAAAAGTTTTTAAAATCGGCATATCCCAGTTTGTAGAACACCCGGCCCTGGATGCGGCGCGAGATGGATTCATCGATGGCTTGAAGGAAGCGGGTTTTGAAGAAGGCAAAAACGTCACCTTTGTGATAGAAAACGCTCAGGGCGATTTTCCAACCGCTCAAACCATAGCAAACAAATTCGTCGGTGAAAAGGTGGATATGATTTTGGCCATAGCCACGCCTTCCGCCCAGGCAGCGGCTAACGCAACTAAAGATATACCCATTCTAATAACCGCAGTGACCGACCCCGTAGCTGCAGGCCTTTGTAAAAGCCTTGAAAAACCCGAAACCAACGTAACCGGGACTACTGACATGAATCCCGTGAAGGAACAGCTCGAGCTTTTAAAAGAAATACTCCCGAATGCGAAAAACGTGGGAATACTTTACAACGCCGCCGAAGCCAACTCCAAAGTTCAGGTGGACTTGGCCAAAAAAGCGGCAATGGAACTTAATCTCACTATCAATGAGGCAACCGTAGCCAGCAGCAGCGAAGTAAACCAGGCTGTCCAGTCCCTTTCCGGAAAAGTAGATGCCATATATGCGCCTACGGACAACACCATTGCCTCTGCCATAGGCGCGGTAGTCAAGGTCTGCAACGATGCCAAAATCCCGGTGATAGCGGCTGAAAGAGGCATGGTGGAAGGCGGTGCCCTCGCCACGCTGGGAATCGATTATTACCTTTTGGGAAAGCAGACTGGCGCCATCGCCGCTCGAGTTTTAAAGGGTGAAAATCCCGCCGAAATACCCGTGGAGGGTTCAAAGGAATATAAGCTAATAATTAACAAAAAGGCCGCCGAAAGGCTGGGCATAAAGATACCGGATGCCGTAATGGCAAAAGCCGATGAAATAATAGAAAAATGATTTTTCTTGCAATTGAGGTGTCTTAGATGTGGCAAAATATGTTATTAAAATCCGTAGAACAGGGCCTTGTTTTCAGCATAATGGCTCTTGGAGTTTACATTACTTTGAAAATACTTAATTTCGCCGACCTCACCGTTGACGGAAGTTTCCCCCTGGGGGCGGCTGTGGCCGCATCACTAATCATAAGCGGCCACAGCCCTTTCACGGCAACTATAACCGCCATCCTCGCAGGGGCCCTTGCGGGCTTGATTACCGGGATCTTGAACACCGGTGCGAAAATAAGCGAACTTTTGTCCGGAATCCTTACCATGACTTCCTTATACTCCATAAACTTGAGGATAATGGGGCGGCCAAACATACCGCTTTTGAATGAGCCCACCATTTTCACGAGCTTACAGGAATTTGTAAAAGTTCAGTTTCCCGGCTTCCCGTTGGAGTATATTTACCTCGTAACCTTTCTTCTTTTCGCGGGTGCGATAGAACTCATGCTTGTCTTGTTTTTGAAAACTCAGCTGGGTTTGAGCCTCAGAGCTACAGGCGATAATCCTCAAATGATCCGGAGCCAGGGGGTAAATACGAACGTAACCAAAATTATAGGCCTTTGCATTTCGAACGCGCTCATTTCGCTTTCCGGTGCTATCGTTGCCCAGTATCAGGGTTTTGCCGACGTGGGGATGGGAATCGGAACAATAATAGCGGGGCTTGCCTCTGTCATAATAGGCGATGCCCTTTTGGGCGAAAGGTCCATAATAACCAGCACGCTTGGTGTGATACTGGGCTCGATTTTATACCGATTCAGCATCTCCCTTGTGCTTTCCTTCAGGCTGGCACAAGCTTCTGACCTGAAACTTCTCACAGCCGTAGTCGTGGTAATCGCCCTTACAATACCCAGGTTCAAAAATTTCATGAGGGGGTCAATTATTCCTTCAGAAAGGGGATAGAAAGTCATGCTGGTCCTGGAAAACATCTCTAAAACGTTCAACGCCGGTACCCCCAATGAAAATCGCGTCTTTGAAGGCCTTTCTCTGGATGTAAATGAGGGGGACTTCATCACCGTCATCGGCAGCAACGGCGCCGGAAAATCCACGTTGCTGAACATTATAGCGGGAGTTATTCCAGTGGACGGCGGAAAAATATATCTTGACGGAAAGAATATAACAAATCTCCCCGAATACAAAAGGGCCGCTTTTATCGGACGCGTATTTCAGGACCCCATGCTGGGAACTTCTCCCTCTATGACGGTGGAAGAAAACCTGTCGCTGGCTTATGCAAGGGCCTGCAACCTTTCCCTGAGATGGGGGCTCACTGCTAAAAAACGCCAGATTTTCAAAAGATACCTTTCCAACATCTCCCTTGGCCTTGAAGAGCGCCTCGCCGAAAAAGTCAAGAACCTCTCGGGCGGACAGCGTCAGGCATTGACGCTGATCATGGCCACCATGAAAAAGCCGCGGATTTTGTTGCTTGACGAGCATACCGGCGCCCTGGACCCAAAAATGGCAATAATAGTCAACGATTTGACCGAAAGGATCGTAAAGGAAGAAAAAATAACGACAATTATGGTCACCCATAACCTGGAAGACGCCATAAGGATGGGCAACCGGCTTTTGATGATGCATCACGGAAAAATAGTGCTGGATATCAGGGGTAAGGAAAAGGCCGCAATGACCATCGAAAGGCTCTTAAAGAAATTCGAAGAGGTACAGGGGGAAAAATTCGCCGAAGACCGCATGATGCTGGCATAAATCGCACTAAAAAGGAGCTGCGATTTTGCAGCTCCTTTTTAACTGCTTATTTATTTGGTCTGATGCTTTACAAGATTGCTCAGAGTAATGTAGCATCCCCCAAGTATCACTGCCCATGCCAAAACCATGAAAAACAAAGCACCGCCTGACATTTTCTCGCCCTCCTTTGGCATTAAGCATTCATGCTTTTTTGAACTTGAGCACCCTTACCGTACTTCCTCTGTATGGTGTAATATGCTTCGACAAAGCCTAAAATCAAGATTCCAAATAGCAACAAGCGTGCTCCCTGCACCCAGGGGATGAGGACAGGTGTCCCTTCAACGAAGCTCGGCACCCATCTGAAGTAGCCGCTTTCGATATAGCTCTTTGTTGAGAAAATAAGCAACACCATTATTGAAATCGGCGTGACGTACTTTATCATCACGTTAAAGAAAGCAGCAGGCAATTTCCAGTAACTCCCGGCGTTTAATTCCTCGAGGGTCTTCTTTTCACCGAACAGCCAGCCCACAACAACTGCTTCGATAAGACCTACCACTACGAGGAAATAGCTGCCCACCCAGTTGTCAAGCTCTGTGAGGAATGCAAGGTCAGCCGTTTTTGTCAAAATCGGCTCCAGAGCTGATGGCAGTCCTACCAGTATATAAAAACCGAAGACTAATCCTGCAGCTAACTTTCTCGGCACGTTGAGGTCTTCTTCAAGTATAGTTATCAGGTAGTTGTACATCGCAATTGCCGACGTAAAGCCCGCAAAGAACAATACCAAAAACCAGAAAGCGCCAAAAAACTGTCCGCCCGGCATCATCCTGAAAACGTTGGGAAGAGCGATAAACGAAAGCCCTACGCCGCTTGCTATGCCTTCAGGGCCAAGGAAGGTAAAGGCTATCGGTATTGCGATGGTGCCACCCAAGATAACTTCTGCAAACTCATTCAGAAATACGGTAGTAGTTGCGGAAAGAACTATATCTTCATCGGGCTTCAAATAGGATGCATAGTTTTGGATTATTCCCATGCCAAGGGATAAGGTAAAGAATATCTGGCCCGCAGCTGCTAACGCCGATTCCCATTTGAGTTCACTCCACTTCGGGCTCCAGAGATAGTCAAGGCCTTTTATCGGAGACCAATCGGGGTTTACCGGCGAACCTAGAGTCAAAGCCCTTATAATAAGGATTAGTCCGAATAGGTAAAGAAGCGGCATCATAGTTTTTGCCCATGCTTCTATCCCCTTTTGCACTCCGCGAGCAAGGGCATAAGCAAGTATTGCCAAAGCCAGAGCCCAAAAACCAATGGACATTGTAGGATTCTGGATATAGCTTACGAAAACTTCTCCCGTTGACTTGGCTGCGTCCATGTAACCACCCGTCAGCGAAAGATAAGAGTATCCAAGAGTCCAACCGATTATCTGCGTATAGTAAGCGTTTACCAAAGTTGTCACTGCAAATACAAGCATTCCCATGAGAGCTCCTAAAAAGGCCGCCGTGGTATGTCCGACTTTTTCTTTCGCCTGCAGGTAGGTCATGCAGCCTACCGTACCGTGGCCGTATTTTCCGCCGTACCGGCCCTGCATCCATTCCACATACATCAGAGGAATTCCAAGAAGCAGCAGTGCAGCAAAGTAAGGAAGCATGAACGCGCCGCCGCCGTTTTTGGCAACCTGGTAGGGAAACCTCCAGAAGTTGCCGAGGCCTATAGCATTACCGGCCATGGCTAGGATAAGTCCAAGTTTTGTACCCCAGTTTTCTCTGCTGTTTGACATATAAACCCTCCTTTTTATGATTTTTTTATTCATACTTTTTTAGAATTATACATTAGAAAAATTCTCTTTTCAATACAATTATTTTTCCTTTGGGTAAATTGACTGCTATTAAAAATATTCTTAATATTATGTTTAAAAAAACTTATAAATTTACAGCACCCCAATATCCCACCCTCTCTCGAAAGCACTGATATTCACATCAATATATTTTGCAGGGACTACGTCCCTAATTACCTCGACGAAGGCATCCTTAGGCCAATCCATTACCCTTGCCAGGACACCCACGAGGACCATATTCTGGGACCGTATTTCGCCGCATTCACTGGCAACTCCAACCGCATCAACCACTATCACGTTTCTTATCTCTTCTTTCAGGCACTCAACGATGTCGGCCGGATATTCTTCTTTACCCACCAGCACCGACGCCGGAGGCATTTCAATGTTATTGACGATAAGCGTGCCTTCCGGCGAAAGGTACTCCACGTACCTTGCCGCTTCAAGCTTTTCGAAGGCCAAAAGCACATCTGCCCTTCCTTTTTCGATGAGGGGCGAGTAAACTTTATCTCCATATCTTATCTGGGTTATTACACTGCCTCCTCGCTGGGCCATCCCGTGGACTTCGGACATTTTAACATCGTATCCCAGGTTTACCAGGGCGGTTGTTATAACCTTCCCAGCGAGAATGGTTCCCTGCCCGCCTACTCCGGAAATGAATATGCTCTTTACCGCCATTACTCATCACCCGCCTTTTCAATTGCGTCGAAGGGACACACCTGGACGCATACCGCGCAGCCGACGCAGCTCAAGGGGTTAATGAATACCCCGTCGCCCTTTACTTGTATCGCAGGGCATCCCAGCCTCAAGCAAATTTTGCACTTCCTGCACTTTTCTTCGTTCACAGCATAAAGACCTTTGGGACCCTTCCCCTTCAGCAGAGCACAGGCCCTTCTTGCAATTATCACGCTCGGTCCATTTTTGTGCTTCATCGCATCTTTTACTGCATTTTCCACAGCTTTCAAATCGTAAGAATCCACTACAACTACGTTTTCGACGCCGAGGGCCTTGCAAATGGCCTCCAGGGACACCGCCGGAGCGGGTTCTTCTTTTGCGTTGTACCCGGTGCCGGGATGGTGCTGATGACCTGTCATGGCAGTTATGCTGTTGTCAACTATGATATTTATGGTGTTGCTGCGGTTGTAGACGGCGTCCATGAGTGACGTAATGCCCGAATGCAGGAAAGTTGAATCTCCTATAACCGTAATCACTGCAGTATCCTTACCGTTGGCCTCGCAGGCCTTTTTAAATCCGTGCCCCATGCTGATGCTGGCACCCATGCACAGTATGCTGTCGATGGACTCCAAAGGAGGAAGCACTCCCAGGCTGTAACAGCCTATATCGCTGGTCACGACAGCTTTCATCTTTTTGAGCACGTAGAAAACACCTCTGTGGGGGCATCCCGGACACAGCACAGGAGGCCTCGACGGCAGCTGAGTTTGCGGCTTAAAGGTGGCGCTCAACTTTTCCCCCTTCAGTTTCTCCCTCAATATTTCGGGACTCAGTTCACCTATTTCAGGCAGTATTTCCTTTCCCTTTACTTTAAATCCCATCGCCCTTATCTGGTTTTCAAGGTACGGGTCCAGTTCCTCCACCACGTAGATTTCCTTCACCTTTTCTGCAAAAGAGGCTATGAGTTTTTTGGGAAGGGGGAAGGTCATAGTGAGCTTTAAAACGCTCACATCGTCGCCGAAAACTTCTTTAACATACTGGTAGCTTATCCCGCTTGTTATTATTCCGATGTCAATATTTTTGCCCCACTCTATCCTGTTGTAGGGGAATTGTTCGCTGTAATCCGCTAGCGCTGCAAGCCTGTCCTTTAAAGCTAATCTCCTTCTTCGGGCAAAGCCGGGAATCATGGCGAATTTTTCCGAATTTTTTGAATAGGGTTTCATTTCCAAAGGCTTTCTCTCGCCCAATTGCACCACACTTCGGCTGTGGGATACGCGTGTCGTGGTCCGTAAAAGCACTGGAGCATCGAACATCTCGCTTATTTTCAAAGCTTCACCAATCAGGTCTTTTGCCTCCTGGCTGTCGGCGGGCTCCAGCATGGGGATTTTAGCAAAAGGCGCAAAATTTCTGTTGTCCTGTTCGTTCTGCGAGCTGTGCATGCCCGGGTCGTCGGCCGTTACTATAACAAGGCCTCCGTTTACGCCCGTATAAGCCAGGGTAAAAAGCGGGTCAGCCGCTACGTTCAAACCCACGTGTTTCATGGAAACGATAGCCCGAGCACCGGCCATAGATGCTCCTGCTGCAGCTTCCAGCGCCACTTTTTCGTTAGGAGCCCATTCGGCGTATATTTCGGAGTACTTTGCTATATTCTCCAATATTTCTGTGCTGGGGGTGCCCGGATAGGCCGATGCAAAACTTACCCCGTATTCGTACGCACCGCGGGCTATAGCTTCGTTTCCGGTAAGAAATGCTTTTTTCATGATTTTTCACCTCGCTTGACAAGACATGCTAATACGATTGACATCAGTTTGGAAAGGGGTGAATCCGCACGCGAGGAGAGAACTACCGGCGCTTTTGCTCCGACCACTATGCCTGCCATTAGGCCACCTGCGAGAAAAGTCAGGGACTTGCCCAGGGCGTTACCCGTTTCAATATTGGGAACCAGTATCAGGTCGGCCCTGCCGGCCACCGGGCTTTTTATTCCCTTATGGGCAGCCGCTTCCTCGCTAACGGCGTTGTCCAGAGCCAGAGGTCCATCCACCAAAGCGCCTTTTATCTGGTTTCTTTCCGCCATTTTCGCCAGAATAGCGGCATCTAATGAAGACTGCATTTTGAAAGAAACGGCCTCTACCGCAGAAAGCACAGCTACTTTTGGCTCAGTGTATCCTATAGCCTTCAGCGCATTTATCGCATTTTTGAGGATGGAAACTTTTTCTTCCAGAGTCGGTGCGATGTTTATGCCGCCGTCGGTTATGAAAATTATCCTGTTGAAGTTAGGGACCTCGAAGGCGGCCAAATGACTCAAAAGTTCTCCGGTCCTCAATCCGAAATCCGGATTGAGGACGGCTTTCATGAAAGCAGCAGTGTCCACGAGGCCCTTCATGAGAACGTCGGCACTGTTTTCATGCACCAATCGAACGCCGGTTAAAGGAGCTTCCTCCGGTGTACAATCTACAATTTCGACATTTTTTACTGGAAATCCTGCTTTCAGTGCCTCTTTTTGAATCTTCTCTTTTTCGCCGACTAAAATCGGCTCGATTATGCCCTTATTGCAGGCATCCTTCACGGCTTCCAGCACCGCGGCATCGGCAGCTTGTACGACACTTACGCGAAGAGGGGGGAGGTTTCTCAATTTTTGCAGCATTTCGTTGAAGTTTTTAAACATATTGCCTTTCCTCCCCGTAGCACAAAATTTCTTCTTTTCCCTCCATCACACGGCATGCCGCTTCCGCCAGGGCTCTCATTTCCTCTTCGCCGGGAATCCTCCTGACCGGCGCAATAAACTTTACCCTTTCCGCTATAGCATCGCAAATTCGCTCGGACCTGGC
Source organism: Tepidanaerobacteraceae bacterium (assembly GCA_030446005.1). Taxonomy (GTDB): domain Bacteria; phylum Bacillota; class Thermosediminibacteria; order Thermosediminibacterales; family Thermosediminibacteraceae; genus Fervidicola. The sequence continues at coordinate 8,880 of JASUSP010000055.1, forward strand.
GATGCCCCCTGTGAGGACTATAAAGTCCACCTCGCCTTTTAAAACAGTCGCCATCTCGCCGATGCCCTTGGCTATCTGGTATATCATCGCATCCAGCAGGAGGGCGGCTTTTTTATCACCATTTTCTGCCCTTTCTTCCACTTCTTTTACATCTTTCGTGCCGAGGTATGAGTAAAGACCTCCTTCCTGGATTAACTTTCTTTTAATCTCGTCCTTTGTATATTTTCCGCTGTAACACAATTCCACCAGTTCCAGGACGGGAAGTCCGCCGGTTCTCTCCGGAGAAAAGGGCCCTTCGCAGTTAGCGCTCTCCACATCCACCATCCGCCCTCTTTCGATGGCGGCGATGGAAATTCCTCCCCCCAGGTGAGCCACTATGAAATTTAGCTCCGCCGGCGTTTTCCCCAGCTCTTGGGCAATTTTATATACGACGCGCCTTATATTGAGCGCATGGGATAAGCTCTTCCTTTCGATTCCGGAAAGACCCGAAATTCGCGCCACATCTTCCATTTCATCCACCGAAACCGGGTCTACGATAAAAGCAGGTATGCCCTTTTCCCTCGCAATACGGTGGGCAATGAAAGCCGAAACGTTTGAAGCGTGCTCTCCCCCCACTGCATTTTTCAGGTCTTCAAGCATGCTTTCGTTTATGCGGTAAGTTCCGGCCTTAACTGGCCGCATTATACCTCCCCTTGCCGCCACCACGTCGATTTGGTCAAGGGTAAATCCTTTTTTTCTTAAAGACTTTAAGATAGCCTCGTAACGGTAGTCTTCCTGCTCCACCACGTTTTTGAACTTTTTCAGTTCTTCGTAATCGTGCACGATATTTTCGGTAAAAACCTCTTCTTCACCGTGAAAAACCGATATTTTGGTGGAAGTTGAACCCGGATTTATCGCAAGTATCCTAAGCCTCATTGCTCGCTCTCCCGCCTACCTTTTTACGTGGTTTCTCTTAAGTTTTCCGATAATCTCTATTCTTTCTTCCGCAAGCCTGTCAGCTACCTTATGAGGGGGGATATTTTGCTCCTTGCTTATAGTGAATATCTTGAGCAGTATGTCGTAAATGGCGGCGGTTTTCATCATAACTCGCTCGTGCCTCTTAGCATCGTTTTTGTATTCCAGTTCATCGGCAACCTGGATTAGCCCTCCTGCGTTCACGACATAATCGGGGGCATAAAGGATGCCCTTTTCGTGTAGCATATCCCCATGGCACGGCTCGAGAAGCTGGTTGTTGGCAGAACCGGCTATTATTTTGCACTTCAATCTCGGTATGGTATCATCGTTCAATATTCCGCCCAGTGCGCAGGGAGCAAATATATCGCACTCCACATCGTATATATTTTCTGGTTCCACCACCTCTACATGCGGATGTTTCGATTTCACCTTGTTTATGTTTTCCTCACTTATATCGGAAATTACCGTCTTTGCCCCCTCTTCGGCGAGATAATCCACCAGAATCTGCCCGACCTTGCCGACCCCTTGAATAGCCACTTTCATACCTTTTAAAGATTCTGTGCCAAACACTACCCTGACCGCCGCCTTCATACCCCTGTACACACCGTAAGCTGTTGGAAGAGCGGAATTCCCGCTCCCTCCGTACTCCTCGGGCAGACCTACCAGATAGTCGGATTCCCTGCTGGCATACACGAAATCCATCCCTGTAGTCCCCACATCGGTGCCAGTATAGTACCTACCTCCTAATGTCTGAACGAATCTTCCCAGAGCCCTGAAAAGCGCTTCCGACTTGTCTTTCTTGGGGTCACCAATAATGACCGTCTTACCGCCTCCGAAATTGTTATCCGATATGGCGCATTTATATGTCATACCTTTTGCAAGCCGCATGGCATCGATCAGGGCTTCATCCTCCGATTCGTAAGGCCACATGCGGCAGCCACCGAGCGCAGGACCCAACGTGGTATCGTGAATGGCTATAATCGCCTTAAGTCCGGTGGTTTTGTCGTAATTGAATATAATCTGCTCGAAACCGTGTTTCTCCATCTCTTTAAAAATGTCTATCTTCAAAACAAACCCTCCCCTTTCAATTTTCGACAAAAAATAAAAAAGCAAAAAATATACCAATTCGTTAAACGTCTTTGAGGAGGGTTTATTGTATAATTTCGTTCTCAGAAGCGTATACCTTTGTTCCCTATAACGCTGTATCTTAGCTTAGAAACGTCAACAATGTATACTTATGTTCTCGTTTTTTCGCAATCGTCGTATTTATTCTGTTATTTCGTTACTTTCTAATAACTTCAACTTTTTATATAGAGCCCTTCGCGTTATGCCGAGGTCTTTGGCAATTTCTGTTTTGGACTTTTTTCTATTTAGGAAATAGATAAGGACCTTTCCTTCAAACTCTTTTTTTGCCTGCTCCCAGGTCTTGCCATTCAAGCTTATCACAATCTCACCATCCGCAAGCTGCCTAATAGCTCCCTGATGGTCCGCCAGCTCCGGCAGGTGTTCGGGCTTTATCTCCTTTTCGGATATATCCATATTTATCATGGCACGGCTTATTACGTTTTCGAGCTCCCTTACGTTTCCCGGCCAGTCGTATGACATCAAGATTTCCATAGCTTTTTTTGATATCGAATTAATCCCCCGGCCGTACTTCTGGTTGTACCTTTTTATTATACTTTTGCAAAGCAGCGGTATATCTTCCTTCCTTTCCCTTAGCGGCGGTATCGTTATCCTGACCACGTTCAGGCGGTAGTAAAGGTCCTGTCTGAAATTCCCCTTTCGCACTTCTTCCTCCAAGTTTCGGTTGGTGGCAGCTATAATCCTTACGTCCACTTTTTTTGGCACGGTGCTGCCAATCCTCATCACTTCCTGCTCCTGAAGCACCCTTAACAACTTCGCCTGAGCGGGGAGGCTGAATTCGCTTATTTCATCCAAAAACAGCGTCCCGCCATCGGCCTGCTCAAAATACCCCTTTTTCCCACACCTCAGCGAACCGGTGAAGGCGCCTCCTTCGTACCCGAAAAGCTCACTTTCCAAAAGCTCTTTATTTATGGCAGCGCAGTTCACCCTTACAAAAGGTCCTGAAGCCCTCGGGCTCATGTTGTGGATGGCGTGGGCGAAGAGTTCCTTGCCGGTTCCGCTTTCGCCCACGAGCAACACGGTTGCTGAAACGCCAGCACAGGCTTTGGCTTCTTCTTTCGCCTTCATGATTTTTTCGCTGTTTCCCAGTATGTCTTCGATGGTGTACTTGGATTCGAGGCTACGAAGCATTCTGTTTTTTTGCTCCAATTCCCTGCTCATCCTTTTAATCTCTGAGATGTCGTGCATCACACCTACGCTTCCCACCAGTTCTCCCCTGATATAAATGGGCTTTGCGCTGCAGAGGACCTCCCTCCTGTCCGGTCCCACCCGCCGGAGGAGATTGGAAAATTCCCTGCCCTCGCGAATGGATTTGATGAGGACGCTGTCACTTTCTGCTATATCGACATCTGCCGGCTTTCCGACCACATCTTCTTCCGAGAGGCCGCTCAACCTTTTGTAAGCCTGGTTTACCATTATGCATTTTCCTTCTCTGTCGGCCACCATAACGGCATCCGGGATCATTTCGATGATATTTTTTAAAAGCTCTATCACACATTCCGCCTCGCCTTTGAGAGAGGGAGCCATAGATAACCCTGCTCATCCAAACTGTGACAAACTTCCCAGTTTGGAAGGCTGGGGTATTTTTTACCGCCTTTTTAGACTTCCCTACCCCAGCAGGCGGTATTTGGGAAGCCTTCAGTCCCTGCCCCAAGAAGCAGGAACTCGCGCACTTAGCTGGGTTTCCACACTTGCCCTGAATGTAATACTTCCTTCAGGGCAGAGACGTCCCTTAATAAGGTATTAGTGCCTTTCCTGGCTCACTCCCAAGGCTTTGCATCCCTATCACTGATGTATAGGCGGGATTAACCTCTATGACTTGTATACCCTTACGCTGTGCTAAAATCTTGAGCTTCTCCAGAGGCGACCGGTAACTGAAATTGTGTCTTGTCCTCCTCGATTTTCTTCCCGAAAAATCTCCCCTTCTCCCTTTGTCGTCTTCCTCGCTCGGGAAAGTAAGTTTAGCCTGTATTGTTATCATGCTTTTTACCACCTCTTTGCCCGTAAATCCTGGCTGCAAATGATGTAACTAT
>JASUSP010000056.1 GCA_030446005.1 Tepidanaerobacteraceae bacterium
ACGCCTCTGGCCGGAGGGTGTGCGTATACACCGTATTTTACCCTCCTTCTCCCAACGGCGCAGGGTTACGGGGTGTACGCCCAGTATTTCAGCGGCTTTACGCAATGGGTAGTGTTCTTCCAGTTCAGGTTTCATGATTTAAGTATAGCATTGACCAAGAAAAGAGACAACTGTTGAATGGACTTATTACCTTATGAACATAAAGTAGAGGATAAAAGTTACCGACAGGATGTACATCACCCAGTGGACCTCTCTTCCCCTTCCGGAAAGCAGCATCAACACTGTATACGATATGAAGCCCAGCGCAAGCCCCATCGATATGCTAAAGGTCAGGGGCATGAGGATTGCCGTAATAAATGCGGGGAAAGCTTCGAAAAAGTCGTCGAATTTTATTTCGTTCAAGCTGCTAGCCATAAATACCCCCACTATTATCAGGGCTGGAGCGGTCGCCTGGGAAGGTACAGCCAGCGCTACGGGAGAAAAGATGATACTAGCTATGAAAAGCAAGGCCACCACGACGGATGTAAGGCCTGTCCTGCCTCCGACGCTGACGCCCGCCGCACTTTCCACGTATGTGGTGGTATTGCTGGTACCCAGCAAAGCCCCGACCACGGTTCCCAATGAATCGGCAAAAAGCGCCCTGTTGCCGCGCTTTAAATTGCCATGCTCGTCTATCATTCCCGTCCGGCTTGCAACGCCCACGAAAGTGCCTATGGTATCGAAAAGGTCAGCAAAAAACAGCGAAAATATGACGGGATACATCGAGAGCTTCAAAGCGCCCACTACGTCCAGCTTTAAAAATCCGGGGGCAATGCTCGGCGGCGGAGATATCAAAGAAGAAGGCAGCTTTGTTATACCCATGGGAACACCGATGATGGTCGTCAGGATTATGCCGAGGAGAATTCCGCCCCTCACTCCTCTTGCCACCAGCACTGCAGTAATCACAAGACCTATGACCGCAAGAAGGGTTCCCGGGTCTTTCAGGTTACCCAAGTCCACGAAAGTGGCAGGATTTGCAACTATTATTCCGGCGTTTTTAAAACCTATAAAGGCTATGAATAGTCCTATTCCGGCACCCACGGCGTGTTTTAACTGCAGCGGAATCGCCCTTATCAAAAGTTCCCTTATCCCCGTCAGCGTAACTATAACAGCTATTATTCCGGAAACAAAAACCGCACCGAGCGCCGTCTGCCAGGGAATCTTCATGCCGCCCACCATCACATAGGCGAAGAACGCATTGAGCCCCATGCCGGGTGCCAATGCAAAAGGATAGTTGGCGTAAAGCCCCATGAACATGGTGGAAATCGCCGCGGCTAAAGCTGTGGCCATGAAAACAGCTCCCTGGTCCAGACCGGCGTCCTTTAGTACAACCGGATTTACCAGAAGTATATAGGCCATCGTTACAAAAGTGGTGATGCCTGCGGTAATTTCCGTCCTCAGGTCGGTCCCGTTCTCAGACAATTTGAAAATCCTCTCTGCGAGGCCCTCAGAAGTTCTTTTAGAAATAGCAATCTCCTCCCTCACACCAAATCCCTCCAATGATATTATTCCCCCGCAAAAATAAAAAGTCCCCGACTATGGGGGAAAGGAACTTTTCCCCTATAGCCTTCGGTGGTTTACGGCCACCCGGTAGAGACTTCCGGGCCATATTCCCGGAATTATATAGGGGGTCAAAAAATGGGGCGGTTTTAAGTTTACCTTTATATTACCAGATGGATCCGGAAAAGTCAATATGTAATCGAACATTCTTTGCCTTTACTTTGTCAATCGTTCGTTTCTATTTTTTGCCATACCCTTAAATTTTCTGTATAATTAAAATTAAAAATCGGCCGGAGTGGTTATGCTATGAGGACGTTTGTGGTTGAAAATTTCTGGAAAGCTTTTAACACAACCCCAGATACGCCTTTAAAGGCGTTTATTCGATGCAAAGTGGAGGGGGGTTACATTATCGAAATAAACGGCGAAAAAATTTTCGCCAGATCCGAACTATCAATTCCGGAAGGGAAGATTGTAACTTTAAAGCCCGTTAGCTATTCCGGCGGAAAAGTAATTTTCAAAGTCCAGGACCGGCAGGAAAGACAGGAAAATCCTTCTTTGTCAAAAGCTCCTTTACCGGACGTTTTGCCTTATCTGGCACTTTCCAACCTCAACCTGCCCATTACGCAAGAACGACTAAAAGTGCTCTTTCGCATAGTCGAAAGGATGACAAAAAAAATCGAGCAAGAGGAAAAAAGCGAAGAAAAACCTGCTCCCCACCCCACAGTGGAACTGGGCATTAAAATCCTGAACGCCGCCCATCTTGCCCTCAGGGACAAAAAGGTCGTATTCTTTGCGCTGTATCATCCCATTTACGGAAACATACCCATCAAGACAAAAGAAGAGCCTCAAAAGGAAAACCCGGAAGGTCCATTGACCTCGGTTTCTTTTATGGTTAATACTATCAGTTTGGGAAAAATCTTCGTGAATTTACTCTATTCAAAAGGAAAATTAAGCGGCACCCTGGTGTTTGAAGATCCAGAAAAGTTAAATGAAGCAAGAGGTCGCTACGAGGAAGTCAAATCCGAACTTAATCCCTCGTCTTTCATCGAATCGCTCATCTGGCAGTGGAAAAGACCGATAACAGAAGACTTCTTCGCGGAAGATTTGATACCTTTTAAATTAAACAGGAACGTGGACGTCATCCTTTGACTTTAAAAAAAGGGGGTCATCGCGCTGAAAGAAAAAAACAACCAAGGCAAAAAAGCCGTTGCTTTAAAATACGACCCTGATAAGGATGCCGCCCCCAAAGTTATCGCTTCCGGCAGGGGCGAAATCGCACAAAAAATTATTGATGCAGCCGCCGAATGCGGAATTCCAATCCACACCGACCCGGAACTCGTTAAAGCCCTTATTTCGGTGGAAATTGGATTAGAAATTCCGCCGGAACTATACGGTGCGGTCGCCGAAATCCTTGCTCTCATATACAAATTGGATGAAAAAAATTCTCAAAAAGGTCTTGATTGAAAATTATTTTCATGTTATAATGTAACCAGATAAGATTGAAAATCATTTTCATTAGGAGGCGACCTTAAATGCTAAAGTTGATATTTTCGGATAACCGGGTGGTAGTGGAGAAAATAAATAAAGCCATAAAAGATGTTGAAAAAATCCTCAAACTCGTCTGGGAACAGGAATAATGGGCCAAAAGGCCCGTTATTTTTTTATTTCTGGTAGATTTCAGCAGGTAATGGTATAATTTGTATAGGAGGAGGTGATAGGAAAATTTTCCTGAAATATCTTGCAAGGAGGGAAATATGTGAAAAAATTCATAAGTTCCCTTGCGTGGTCGCTCATCCTTTTTTTAGTTCTCACGACCTTTCCTGTCTTCGCCGCGGAAGGTGAAAACCCGAAATTTTCGCGGGAACAGGCCGTAGAACTCGTAAAAAAGTTTTTCGATACCAGCATATACGACAAATTTTCCATAGATTACAGGGAGACGCCAGAAGGTAGGCTCTGGTATCTGAACTGGACCACCTCCAAAGAACCCTATGCTAGCCTATACGCCGCGGTGGACGCCGACAGAGGATACATAAAGCACCTTTCCATATACTCGGGAGACGATCCCGGAAAGGGCGCGCTTTTGCCAAAATTTTCGGAAGAAGAAGCGAAGAATATTGCCAGGGGGTTCGCAGCAAAGCTCCAACCCGAGGAGTTTAAAAACACAGTCCCCAGCCCCGAGTCGCTGCCGCCTGTAAGGCCCCTTATTGATATTTATGCGCGGCAGTATCACTTCTATTTTCAGCGGATGCATGAGGGCATTCCGGTAGTCGACAACGGTTTTTACATCACCGTAGACGCTTTTACCGGGCAGGTTACCGACTACAGCTTCCAGTGGAATTTCGATGAACTGCCCTCTCCTGAAAAAATCTTGTCAAAAGCGGACGCCGAAAAGATTTTCCTCGAAAAATCCGGATTGACATTGGTGTACAGGCGTTTTTACGACTATGAAAAAAGAGAGCAAAAGATAAAGCTCGTTTATCAGCTTGAAAATCCTTACAGTTTCTTCCTGGACGCCTCAACCGGCGAGGTCATCCAAAGAGATGCGGATTACAGGTACCCTCCCTACTTTGGGGAAGCCGGAGTAGGTGATGTAAATCGGGCCTTGACCCCCCAGGAGCAAAAGGAGCTGGAAGACGCAAAAAAGCTCATATCAAAGGAAAAAGCCATTGAGGTCGTAAAAAAATACGTTGAGATACCTTCCAATTACGTGCAGCAATATGCATCGCTCTACGAGGATTACGAAAACCCCGGGCGCAGGTTGTGGAGCATAAGCTGGGAGAAAAGGTCAGATAAGCCCGAAGACTACGGCTCTATAAGCGCCCAGGTCGACGCTTCAAGCTCGGAGCTCCTGAGCTTCAATATTTACGACAGTTCGAGATATACGCAGGATTTCAGGCAGAACCTGGATTGGGAGGATGCCGAGAAAAAAGCCGATGAATTTGTGAAGATGGTGCAGCCCGAAAAGTATGGCATGGTTAAGCTCGAAAGACCTGCAAGCCAACCACCGGGTTCCGAAAAAATTAGAGAATTCGTATTCAATTATGTAAGACAGGTAAACGGCATACCCTTCCCGGACAACGGCTTTAGCGTAACCGTGGAAGCAAAGACCGGCAAAATCGTGAGCTATTACAGCAGGTGGTCCGACGCCTCTTTCCCAGCGCCCGAAGGTATGCTGGAAAAAGATGATGCTGAAAGGCTCTTCCTCGAAAAGGTAGGCCTGGAGCTTTCGTACGTGCCGTTCAATGAATCGGGGAAAAGCAATTACAGGCTCGTATATAGAATTGCTCCTTTCAGTTCTTACACCTTCGACGCCTTCGGCATGAAGCCCTTAGACTATGCGGGAAATCCCATCGAGGAAAAGCCCAAAACCGAATTCACCGATATCAAAGGCCACTGGGCCGAAAAAGAGATAAAATTGCTTTGCGATTTGGGCATAATAGAAGCTGAAGGCGAAAAGTTCGGCCCCGATGAAAAAATCAGTGCGGCCGAATTTTTAAAAATGATGCTCATCGCTACCGGCAATTACCAGGTGCCCCGGGAAAAGGAAGGCCAAGAAGAAAAAATTATCGAAGCCGCTGTAAGGGCGGGATTGATCAAAAAGGGAGAAGTTACGAAAGAAAGCTCCATTTCGAGGGAATTGATGGCGGCGGTACTGGTGAGAGCCATGGGGTTTGAGAGGGTAGCTTCGATTCACGATATATACCTCATAAAGGCGAAAGACGCCTCCTCGGTAAATCCCGCTTACAGGGGCCATGCGGCCATAGCCATGGGCCTCGGGCTCATCAGGGGCGTTTCCGGCAATTTCCTGCCTCAGGCAGAGGTTACCAGGGCTCAGGCAGCCGTTGCCCTCGTTCGGTTTATGAGCGCGGAAAGGTAACGATTTGTAAAGTCGGGTTGATCAGGCTTGTGCCTGTTTTAACCCGTCTTCATTTTTTGACTATAACCCCTTTCATGTTGTCCCCGTCCAGGTAGACATCGAATTCTCCCTCATAAATCCAGACCGCCCTGTGACCGGTGGCCTTTCTGGGGGCGTTTCTGAACCAATCGAAATTGATGATGTTGGTCTTGATGTTGTCGAAAACGGGCATGTACAGAATGCCGTCCAGCTCTAAATCTGCAAAAAAGTGGGTTCCGTAAGAAAGCTCCGGCGTAAAATTCTTCCTTTGAATCCCCACCTCTACCAGAACTCCGCAGTTGCAAATCTCGTTGTAGTTTACGGGAACACCCTGCATGGGATTGCTGGAGCCCCACCGGCCCGGCCCCACCAGGATGTACCTTTCTCCTGCAAGGCTCTCGTTCACCCTGCCCACTTCCCTAGCGATGGCGTATTTATCCGGACTTGCGTGAAATTCGTCGTGGTCTACGTACACCAGAAATCTTACGCCCTGCACCTTACCATTTGTCAGCATGCGGTCACCGGCGAGTATGATATCCTCTTTTTTTATGCCTTCCGGAATCCTGACCTTCCGGTATTCTTCTTTGCTCGACAGAGGTCTAACCTGAATCAGGGCAAACTTTGGGTCTTCCGGCTCGTATGCCCATTCCACATCCACCGCAATCCCCATAGCATCCTCGAGTACCGAAAAAAGATATTTCATCAATCTGAAAAACCTGGGCTTATATGAAGGGAATCTATCGAAAGTAAAAATGAGTTTTTCACCTGGACCCAGGGAAGTTATCACCGGTGGAATATCTTTTATTACGTTTTCGTACGCGGAATACAAGGAACAAAGTTTATTAAAATTCTTGTGGTACGGTATCAGGTCGAGCCGCTCATTTATATTGTAGGATTCCAAATTTCCCGTCTTCAGGTTGAGCATGTCAAAGGTTTCCTGGGAGTACTTGGCAATCTCCTGCACGTTATTTCCTTCCGGCCTCAGTTCCAAGTTCGTCAGCGAAAAGGTCCTGGCATATCCCCTGTTCGTGCTCCTTGTGCCCAGCCCAAACACAATGCGAACTACCCCGTCTTCCTTTCGTATCCTTTCCGTAAATCGCCGGTAATTCTGGGAAAAACCCACGCCCGCTACTTCCGGGTAAAAGCCCTCACCCCTTTGTTTTCCGAAAAGCTGCTGGATAATCACCGCCATCTTTTCCTCTGCAAGGCCGTGTTTTTTCCTGTACACGACCGCGTTTATCCCGAAGGTACTGGCGTAGACCTGTTTTATGGCATAAGTTATCTGATGTAACCTTTGCTTTTCGCTCCCATTGTTGGGTATGAACGTGGTGAAGTATTTACCTGCAAAAGAGTATTTGACACTGTCCTCCAGCATGGAAGATGACCTTATCGCCAGCGGGTAATCCATTTCGCTCAGCACCTTTTTTAAGAAATCATTTACATAATCAGGGAAATCTCCTTGCTTAATGGCTGCTTGAATCCTCTCCAAATCGTCAGGCGTTTCTTCCAATATCCTGTAAATTTTATTCTTCTCCATAAAGTCCTCGTACACGCTGGTTGCAACAAAATAACTCGGGGGTATAATCACATTTGTCAAAATTTCGTCCTCTTTTTGCTCAAGAACTCTCTTCGAAAAGAGAAATCCTTTGGCCTTCCCGCCTATAGAACCGCCACCTAAGGTTTTTCTTTTAAATTCTTCTATCTGAAGCGGCTCGAAGGCTATATATTCTCTTAGTTTTTCATTTTCATTTTTTGTCATTTCAAACATCTCCCCTAAAGCGAATATTTATCCTGCATACAGGTAAAAATATAAACGTAAGGGTTCGCAGTGGCCGAGCCAAGACTGCCGCAGGACCTTTGCCGGGTTCTGCGGTAGTCGGCCAAAGGTCGGTGCCGGGTGTTAAGCTCGGCACCGGCCGGCGGGCAGAGTGTTATGCGTCTTGTAAGGCTTCAGGGTGGCCTCGTTGGGTCATCCTGAGGTCAGGAAGGATGCATAACATTCGAGTTAAGATCTTCATGGGTTCCGCAGGTCACGACCTTTTTTAAAAGGTTTGGCTGGGGGTTTTAAGCAGTCGAGAGATTGCTTAAGGCTTCTCAGGTACTCATGGAGGTCGAGCGAAGGTTATCAGGGGTTTTGTAATGGTCCCATGCAGCCGAAAGGTTGCAGCGGGCTATGTAGAGATTCCTGATAGCCGTAGCGCAGGTCATTGCGGGCCCTTACTTTATTATTTCAGAGCCGACCTAAAAATTAGCGAAGCAGGGGGAACAGGGCAAACCCCTTATACATTAAAAAGGTATAAAAACATGCCCACAAAAAATCCGCGAAAAAACTGTATATCACATAAACTTTAAAATCTATTCCGATGACTCCTGAAGCCCAGATGACTGGAGTGCGCGGAATGCCGATAAGCCGGCTTACGATTATGACAGGACCTCCGTAGCGGATGTACCACTCTTTTACCTTTTCAAAGCCTTCCCGCCAAAGCTTTATTTTCCCCCCGTACCTGTCGAAAAATGGTTTCCCTTTGGTGCGGCCCGCATAATACGCGAGCACGTTCCCAAAAAGGTTCCCTAGAGCCATGATTATTACCGTTTTCCAGAAAGAAATTCTTCCGGTCTTTATGAGAAAGGCCGCAGCTATGAATACCACCTGTACGGGCAGCGGCATTCCCGTTCCTTCCAGGGCGAAAACAGCAAAAATCGCAATCCACCCGTATTCCAGCACTATATCGTATAGTTCTATTATAGCGAAGTTCATAAGGCCCCACCATAAAATTTTTATTTATCTCCATTTTTTTATTTTGTCTTTTTCAAAAAAAAATTATAAAAAAAAGGGCTTTATAGCCCCTCATACGACCGAAGGTTCGAATATGAGCTCGCCTCTTTCAAACCTCCCGAGGTCCAGTTTATCGATGGGTATCCTGGTGGGAAGCCCCAGTATGCACTCCGCCATCAGTACACCGGTGATGGGACCGAACATGAATCCGTGGCCGGAAAAACCGGTGGCTACGTAAAGTCCCTCCACCTGCTTTACCCTGCCCAGAATGGGCTGGGCGTCGGGAGATATTTCATAGAGGCCTGACCACTGCCGCACGATTCTCACATTTTTCAGGTACGGCAGGAATCTTACTGCTTTCCTGCACATTTCTTCCAGGAAGTCCCACGATGACGTTACGCTGTAGGTTTCGTGTTCCGCGGGGCCGTGACCCATTATGAATTCCCCGCCCGGCTCTTGCTGGCAGTATATGTTGCCGGCAAAGGACATTATCATGGGGCCCAGGCGGTGGTTCACGGGCTCTGTAACGAGGATCTGGTGGCGTTCTGGCCTCACAGGTATGTCTACGCCCGCCATAGCGCCCACTTTCTTTGACCAGGCGCCGGCGGCGATGAGCACCTTATCCGTGTATATACCTCCTTTATTGGTATTCACGCCTTTAATCCTTCCGTTTTCGACAATTATCCCGGTCGCTTCAGTATAGGTGTAAATCTCTACACCGAGCCTTTTCGCCGCTTCCGCATAAGCTATCATCGTGTGGAAGGGATTCGCGTGACCATCCTTTTGGTGGAAAGCACACGCTAAAATGCCTTCTATATTGAGGTCCGGCACTATCTCCTTTGCCTCTTCAGGGGTGAGAAGCACCGAATTTATGCCCAGGCTGTTTTGAAGGGCAACGTTTTTCTTGAACTGCTCCACCTCTTTTTCGGTAACGGCCATCAGCAGGTATCCGCCCTGTTTGAATTCGATATCTCCCTCGTAGTCCAGAATTTCGTTTAAGTTTTCGAAAATCTCGCAGGAAGCCTTAGCAAGAAGGCAGTTCATCTCCGTTCCCCACTGTTGCCTGACGCCAGCACCGCATCGTCCGGTAGAACCGCTCATCAGATAACCTTTTTCGAGCACCACCACGTCCTTCATGCCCATGGCCGCGAGGTTATAAGCCGTGGCAAGGCCCGATATCCCCCCGCCTATAATTACAATTTCAGCCGTTTTTTTCATTTTCGCTTCCCTCCAGTATCACCGACATCTTTATGTTTTTGGCAGGAGGCCGGAATGTTGTAACCTCGATTTCGGCGGGATTTTTATTCGTGGCCTTTGCAAGTTCCGCCAAAAGCAATGTTCTGCAGGTCCGGCCCTGGCACTGGCCCATACCGCAGCGGGTTATCCTTTTTATCTCTTCCATCGACGTATATCCCTTTTCTATAAGGGCCTCGATTTCCTCCAGCGTCACATCCTCGCAACGGCAGATAATCGTCTTGCTTTTCATTTTTTACCTCCCCCGACCCTTATATTCCTTACCACCATGGAAAGGTGTTTCGGAACCGTTACGGTAACGATTGGGGTCCTGTCTTCGTACTTCCCCTTCCGCACCTTAACGACCTTGCCCCTGCCCACAACCGCACCGCTTCTGTCCAGCAAATCCACCTCCTGGCCTTCTTCCGGAAGCGGGAGAAACTCAAAGGGCATAGACACCGTGGCTTCACTTTCCGAATAAGTCTCATCGACTACAAATATGGCAAGTCCCGGACACTTGCTTATACAAAGGCCGCACCCGGTGCATTTTTCAAAATCGATTTTGGGAAGGTCGTTTATATCTTCAAACTTTTCTATTGCTCCGACCCTGCAGGCGGTGTAGCACGGATTGCAAGGGATTTTCTGAAAACATTCGATAACCGCCACCGGCCCTTTTTTGAGCCTTTCGGCCGGAGGAATCCTGGGAGCTAGTTCCTCCGCCGTCGGTATTCCGTTCGTAGCGAGCATACTAATTCACACTCCTCATGAGGCTAATTTGGAAAGGCCTTTGCGGATTTTTTCCCCGACCGGCCCGGAACGCAGATTTTCAAGTTCTCTTTTGACTTCAGCCTTCTTATCCTCGCAGCTTCCATCGTCATATCCGAGGCTTTGAGCCGCAGAAAGGCCCGCCAGCCTTCCCTCCATCATGGCGCTCGAAGCCTCTTCCACTCCCGCCACATCGCCAGCCACGTAAATTCCGGGGACCGTGGTCTCCATGTTCTCGTTCCTCACGGGCACGTGCCCGCCGAGTTCCGGCACGTACTTCATCCTGCAGCCGGCCTGCCACAGTATCTCTGCCAGAGGCGACAGCCCTACCGCTATGCACATCACATCCACGTTAAACACTTTTTCCGTCCCCGGCACGGGCTGCCATTTTTCGTCCAGTTTCCATATAACGGCTCTTTCCAAGGCTCCGGTCATTTTGTTTGGATAGGCAGCCTTCACGGTATGAGAGGTGAGGATGGGTATTCCGAGCCTCGCCACTTTTGAAGCGTGCACCCAGTAACCCCCTATGGTGGGCGCGGCATCGATTATTGCCTTTACGTTGACACCCGCCTGCATCAGCTGGTAGCTCACGATGAGGCCTATGTTGCCGGCTCCGACCATTAGCACGTTTTTGCCCGGCAGCACCCCGTGTTCGTTCATCAAGGTCTGCACGGCCCCGGCTCCGTAAATTCCGGGAAGGTCGTTGTTTTCAAAAAGCAAAAACTTTTCCGAGGCGCCCGTTGCGACAACTATTCTTTCCGCCTTCATCTTCACCCATTTTTTCTCT
Source organism: Tepidanaerobacteraceae bacterium (assembly GCA_030446005.1). Lineage (GTDB taxonomy): Bacteria > Bacillota > Thermosediminibacteria > Thermosediminibacterales > Thermosediminibacteraceae > Fervidicola. The sequence continues at coordinate 10,996 of JASUSP010000056.1, forward strand.
TCCACCTCTATGCCTAGCACGCCGTCATCGGGATAATAGGCAACGACCGTCGAATCCAGCATTACTTCTATTTTCGGGTTTTCTTCGATCTTATCCGACAAAATCTTCGCAATATCTATTCCCCGCACCGAAGCGTACTGTCTTTCCGAGCCGAAAAACTTGTGTGTCTGCTTTACAAGCTGCCCTCCTAGTCTCGAATTTCTGTCTATCAGCGTGACGCTTGCGCCCATTTCCGCAGCCGCCAGCGCCGCCATGAGTCCCGCCGGTCCTCCACCTATAACCGCTATCTCCGTGTGCTTCAATTGAGCTCACCCCTGCCTTCCTGTGTTTCTATTACCATGCCCTCGCGGAGCTTCTCAGTGCATACCCTCACGTTCGGCTCGCCGTTCACGGTCATGAGGCAGGATGAGCAGTTTCCTATGGCGCAGTAAAATCCTCTGGGTCTTTTTAGTTTTTTGCTGTAACTTAAAACCTTCACACCGTTGGCGTGCAACGCCGCCGCGATGGGCTCTCCTTCGTACCCCTTCATCTTTTTGCCGTTAAAGGTGAATTCCACTTCCCTTCCCCGCTTGAAGGTCAGAATAGGGTGTTCTTCGATTCGCATACATTTTCACCCCTCTTTTCCAAATTGTCTTTTTTGCCTTTTAATATGTAACGCCTCAATTCCATAAGGTGCACTTTCATTTTCTCTGCCGCTTCATCCTCTTTCCGGTCAGAGATGGCTTTAACTATGTCGCTGTGCTGCCTGCAGAGTTCCAACCAGTCGTCAAAATCCAAAATGGTCTTCTCCCGCAGGTCCTTACTTATAGTCAAAAGATATGCCACCACCTCCTTGAGAACGAAATTATGAGAAGCTTCAGCCAGTGCCAGATGAAAGGCCATGTCCCTGTCCTTTTCGCGGTATTCCTGCAAACTCGTGCCGGTTCCGTGGAATTCTCTGTCCAGATCCACCAATTTTTCAATATCCTCTTCGGTCGCACGCCTTGCGGCGAGTCTTACCACCCTTGTTTCGATTATTTCCCTGGCTTCTATGACATCGAGAAGCGCATCTCTTTCCAGGTCCATCGAAGTAAAGTTCATGAAGGAAGAGCCGGAAATTTTCCTGAGATATCTTCCCCCGCCGGGGCGGCTTTCCACGATGCCTCTTGACTCCAGCACCCTGAAAGCTTCCCTTAAAATCGACCTGCTCACCCCGAGCTGTTCGATGAGCTGCCTTTCGGACGGGAATTTGTCGCCGGGCTTCAATTCCCCCTTGTCAATCATGCCCATGACTTGCTGGATTATCGTCTCGTACAGCCTCACGTTTTTTACCCTTTGGAAATTCATGATATCCTCCTGACCATTTAGCTTACTTGGTCATCCAGTTATACTTATTAATAGATATTCTGCACTTATTTAAAAAATCCTTCGAATTAAATATACATTTTTTAATTTACAAAAATCCCGCAGAATACCCCGCTTTTAATCGAGGGATGAATGGCAGCTTGCTATTTTTCTCCGGTTATGCTAAAATTTAAGCGAACCGGAGGAGATACTATATGCAGACAGTGACCCTCAAGGTAAAACTCCTATCTCCAAACAAAGGTAAGCGGGAGAAAATGGCCTGAATGCTGGAAACATATCGCAAAGCCTGCTTCTGGCGCCTGGCTCCTGGAACAAGCCGAAGCTTTGAACACCACCAGCAGGGCAAAGTTAAACATACAAAAAGACTTCATGACCTGGCAGGAGGTTCCTGCCGACAAGGGTCCATGGAGGATGCGGACAGGGTGGGGGCAATGAACATAGCCGCGAAAGCGCTCAATGCTCTCGGGGCATGACCCCGGGAGAAAGGGGAGCGTGACACCCCTTAAGGCCAAGGTGATGAACCGGGTCATCCGGGGAATGCTGGCTAACCTGCGGGTCACTTTTTAGAAAGGAGACTTGCTATGAAACACGGAGAATTTATTACGCTCGGCATAGAAACTTCCTGCGACGAAACGTCGGCCGCAGTAGTGGCAGGCGGCAGAAAAATTCTTTCGAACGTTATACTTTCCCAGACCGAATGGCACGAAAAATTCGGTGGAGTAGTGCCCGAAATCGCATCGCGAAAACACCTGGAATCTATATGCGCCGTTGTGGAAAAGGCCTTTCAAGAAGCCAACGTCGATTTTAATGAAATAGACCTGGTGGCCGTCACCCACGGCCCCGGACTAATAGGCGCCCTGCTTGTCGGCGTCTCCTACGCAAAAGCCGTCGCCTATGCAACAAAAAAGCCCCTCATCGGCGTAAACCACATAGAGGGGCACATATACGCTAATTTCCTTGAAAACGATTTTGAGCCTCCCTTTATTTGCCTCGTGGTTTCTGGAGGACACACCCATCTTGTATACATGCAGGACCACGGAAAATACACGGTTTTGGGAAGAACACTGGACGACGCCGCCGGTGAGGCCTTCGACAAAATAGCAAGGGCCCTAAACCTGGGTTATCCAGGAGGCCCGGCCATCGACAAAATCGCGCGAATGGGCGACGAAAACGCCATCTCTTTTCCGGTTGCCCAGATAAAGGGAAGCGACCTGGATTTTAGCTTCAGCGGCCTTAAATCAGCCGTCCTTAATTTTCTCAACCACTGCAGGCAAAAAGGAACTTCATTTAAAGTAGAGGACGTAGCGGCCAGCTTTCAAAAAGCGGTGGTAACTGCTCTTGTGGAAAATACAATCGAAGCGGCAAAGAGGACCAACTGCCGGGTGATAGCTCTGGCGGGAGGGGTTGCAGCCAACAGCCGCCTCAGGGAGGAATTGCAAAAAAGGGCAGGAAGTAGCTTTGAAGTCCGCTTCCCGCCCGTCCAACTTTGCACCGACAACGCCGCCATGATAGCCTGCGCAGGTTACTACAGGTACAGGCAGGGATTTTTATCGAACCTCAGCCTCGAAGCTTATGCAAACCTGAAACTTTTTTAATACTTGGGGAAAATGAAATTGGGGAAATTGTGGATAAGTGACGTACAAAGGATGGTTTTTAAGTTTTTTCTGTGGATAACTTTGTGGATATGTGGATAATACTTACTTTTCATTCAAATTTGTCCACATTATGACAGCATCTTCCTTGTTGTCGGTGTAATACCCACGTCTTATCCCTATGGGTTCAAATCCCAGTTTCGTATAAAGATTCTGGGCAACGTAGTTGCTCTTTCGCACTTCAAGGGTCATCATTTTAGCTCCGCCTTCCCTGGCTAAGGTCATGAGGGAGCGCATGAGAAGCTCCCCTATACCCTTTTTTCTGAATTCGGGATGGACCGCCACGTTGGTCACGTGAGCTTCCCCAACAATGAGCCACATGCCGGCATAGCCAACCACCTTGCCGTCGACCCTCGCCACTATGTACGTGGCCAGTTCATTAGTCGTAAGCTCAAGGAAAAAAGAATTTCTGGACCACGGATTGGTAAAGCTCAATTTTTCTACTTCCATCACCTGGTCCAAATCTTCCGGCTTCATCAGTTCAATGGTCACTTTTTCCCGGCTTGCCTTTTCCATACCTTTCCTCCCACTTCTCTTCCGCATGGGATTTTCTCATGTAAAAAGGCCTGATGTTAAAGCAGTTAAAAGTTTTTCCCCTTTTTAGCTCCTTCAGTCCTGCCTCCGCCACCGAAGATGCTCTGGGCATGACAAAAGGCCTTTTTGCCACGACGATTTTCCCCGAAGATTTTGCCTCTTCGGGCAAAGCCGACTCTACCACGGCGGCTCCATCCCCCAGCAGGACTGCTCTTTCGTTCAAGTCAGCAAGACGCCTTGCAAGTTTCTCCGCCTTTACCACCTCATAGTCCCCAAAACGCTTTAAATCTGCTCCTTCCCACCGGTAAAGGCAAGAATAAACCTCACCCCTCTGGGCATCAACGGCAGCGCATAAAAAATCACCGCAGTGCATCAGATTGTGTGCCAGGGCATCCAGTGTATTGACTCCAATAAGGGGTATGCCGTGAACGTGAGAAAGCCCCTGAGCACAGGCCATTCCAATCCTTATTCCGGTAAAAGACCCCGGCCCTATAGCCACCGCTATGGCATCCAATTCTTCAAGTTCGGTGTCCGAATCGGAAAGCAACTGGTCAATTATAGAGATGAGCTTTTCAAGATGGGTGTGACGGTGGTTTAAAATGTACTCCGCCACCAGCTTTTCTTCCGTAAGCAGGGCTGCGGTAGCCACCTCGGAAGATGTATCTATACCAAGGACCTTCATGACTTCTTCAACTCCTGCAAAATTTTTTCGTATTTTTTCCCCTTTGCTGTGAAAGTTATCCTTCTTTCCTGCTCTCCAATTGTTTCGAATTCCACCAAAAGGACCTCGTCAGGAAGCAAATCGATAACCCTATCCGCCCACTCAATCACCACGACGTATTCTTTAAGGTAGTCCCTGAATCCTATGTCTTCCAATTCCACGGCATCACTCAACCTGTAAGCATCCATGTGGGCAATGGGCACATCCCCATCATACTCGTTTATTATGGTAAAGGTCGGGCTTGTCACAAAATCCTCGCTCCCGAGCCCTCTGGCGATTCCTCTGGTGAAAGCCGTTTTACCGGCACCCAAATCCCCTTTCAGGGCCACCAAATCCCCTTTTGAAAGGAGCCTGCCGAGCTTTTCTCCCAGCCCTTCCGTCTCTTCAACGCTTCGGGTCTCGAAAATGGCTTTGAACTCCATAACTTTTCCCCATTCTTTGAAATATTGTTTTACATATTACATTATACCGCAATTTCTCGTCCCCAAAAATAAAAAACTTCCAGTGTTACGTAAAAGCACACAAAAAAGCACCAGCAATCCAGGCTGGTGCTGCGCATGCAAAAACCCCCGAGTAAGTTTTTTATTTACATGTGCAAAAGGGGCGAAACCTTTTTATATATAAGTAGCGTTATAGCCATTATTATTGCCCCTTTTAAGATGTTAAAAGGAACTATGCTGTATACCACAAGGGTTTTCAAATCGACTATTCTCCCGTTGACGCTCGAACCCATGCTCACTATGGCATCCAGGGGCATATTGAAAACCTTTGCATAAAGCGGAAGGAAAATGTAGTAGTTGGCAAAGGCCATGCCCACAGCCATTATAAGGGTTCCAAGTACCATTCCCATTATCGCATTGGCCTTTGTTTTTCTGGCGGCATATACAACCGCTGCCGGCACCACGAAGAGAACGCCGGTTAAAAAATTGGCGACTTCTCCCACAAAGGCAGTCTGGTTTTTAAAAATTCCGTGCAAGATGTTTTTGATTATCTCCACCAATACCGCCGCCCACGGCCCCATCCCAAAACCTGCAAGCAGGGCGGGCAGGTCGCTCAAGTCCATCTTTAAAAAGGCCGGGAACATCGGAAGCGGAAATTCAAGATAGGTCATCAACAAAAAAGCCATGACACCCAGAACCGCAACTTTTGTAAGATTCCTGGTCTCACGCAAGGATTCCGCTTTTGAATTGTTTAACACGCTCATTGCCTGGACACCTCCGAATGGTATATATAAATAAAAGCCCCGGGATAAACCCGGGGCAATAATGTCGCACCTTACATCCTCGCCTTCTCCCATCCGGACTTTAACCGTCGGCCCCGGATTTTCACCGGGTCAACCCTTTGAAGGGCTCGCGGGCTCACCTTATAGGCTCACCGCCGGTCGGGAATTTCACCCTGCCCCGAAGGCTTATCCTTGGAAATTATTGACTTTCGTAATATAGTATACCATATAACCTTTTCGGGTTCAAGACTCCGATTTATATACTACCTTGCCTTCAATCATCACCAGCTCCGGTTTCGACATGATCTCTAAGGGGAAGCCGTCCCATATTACTATATCGGCGTCCTTGCCTTCCTCGATACTGCCTACCCTGTCCGCGATGCCTATAATTTCGGCAGCGTTTATAGTAATGGCCGACAGGGCATCTTCCGGTTTCATTCCTTCTTTTACCGCAAGGGCCGCGCATATATTGAGATACTGGATGGGAACAACGGGATGGTCTGTCATTATTGCCACTTTGACTCCTCTGTTTGCGAGTATGCCTGCAGTCTTAAAACTCAGGTCCTTAAGTTCCACTTTGGAGCGGGACGTCAAAGAAGGTCCCACCACCGCCGCCACGCCGAGTTCCGCCAACTCATCGGCTATGAGATGCCCCTCGGTGCAGTGCTCAATCACAATCTCAATGTCGAATTCCCGCGCTATCCTTACGGCGGTCATTATGTCGTCCGCCCTATGGGCGTGGGCCCTCAGAGGAATCCTTTTCTCTAAAAGCTCGCAGAGCACTTCCATTTTAAGGTCTTTTTCGAAAAACTCTCCTTTTTCCAGAGCTATTTTTCTTTTTTCCAGGTAATTTTTCGCTTTTGTTAATGTCTCCCTCAGGAGGGCCGCCGTTCCCATTCGGGTGGAGGGCATCTTCTTCTGCTGACCGTAAACTCGCTTGGGATTTTCTCCGAAAGCCACTTTGAGCCCCGCCGGAGCTTTTACGACCATTTTATCTATGACTCGACCGAAGGTCTTGACGGCAATGGATTGGCCTCCTATCACGTTGGCACTGCCGGGCCCGGTAAAAACGCAGGTAACTCCACCCTTTATCGCATCGTCAAAAGCCTTATCCCCTGGATTTACGGCATCAAGGGCCCTCAGGTGGGGCGTTACGGGGTCAGTCATTTCGTTGCCGTCCTCTCCTATTTCCCCCACACCTTCTTCGAAAATACCCACATGGCTGTGGGCGTCAATGAAGCCTGGAAAAACATATTTCCCTGTGGCGTCCATCACTTCGCAGCCTTCCGGGACCAGTATGTCTTTACCTACTTTGACAATCTTGCCATCCTCAATTAACACCGTTCCTCCTTCTATTATTTCACCTTTCATGGTGTAGACCGTACCGCCTTTTATGGCTATCAAGACTTGTCCCTCCTTTTTATCGAACACCAGAGTTAATCGCCAAAGCCGCCCTGAATACTTTATAAGCTTCAAGGTAATCCCTGGCAGTGTAAACTATGGTCCTCGCGTCTTTTTTCATCATTCCCGGAATGAGCAAAGCCATGTCGGCCATTATGGACCGCCAAAACGAGACCTCTAGTTCCACCGGACCTTCTTCCACGGTGGGTTTGAAACGCGAAAGATCTTCGATGGCTTTTTTTACTCCTTCCCGGATTTTCTCCCGTACAATGTCGAAGGGGAAGACTTTAGCGGAATATCTGGTAACCGCCTCCTTCACCACAACGCCGACGGGGTCGTTGAGCTCCTCCTTTGCACACCTTACGGCATTCTGGTCCCCTGTTACCAGCGCCACTGGCACCCCGAAATAACCCGCAAGCCTTCCATTCAACCCCGCTTCGCTCATGAATTTGCCGTTGATTTTGGCATACATTACGCTGCCGGTATACGTATGGTCCATTATGGCCTCGGAACAGCCGGCCCTGGCGTGATATCCGACAAAGAACACCGCATCGAAAGTTTCGTCAATTCCCTGCATCATGCTGAGGGGCTTCGGACTGCCGCTTATAAGACAAGCCCTAGGATGAAGCTCCTCCACCAAAATGTTGTCCATTTTGTTGTGGGAGTCATTTACTACTATTTCTGAAGCCCCGTATTCATAAGCAGCCTCTACCACCGCATTTACTTCCCTGGTCATGAGCCGGCGAAACCTTTCGTATTCCCCGGAGCCCGGCTCAACGTGGCCGGAAGATACAACTCCAGAAATCCCTTCCATGTCGGCGGATATGTAGATTTTCAGAAAAACCCCTCCTCATTTTCAATTTTTATTGACTTATTAAAGCCCGGGTCAATATTACTTCATCCGTGCCGCATCGACTAGAGCTTCAAAGAGCTTAAGCTGAAGAGGATATTCTCGCCACATCTCTTCAGGGTGCCACTGCACTCCCAGCAAAAAAAATTCTCCGGATGCGCCCTCTACAGCTTCCACTACGCCATCAGGCGAAAAGGCAACAGGCCTTAAAAAATCCGCCACATTTTTTACAGCCTGGTGGTGGAAGCTGTTTACAGGAACTAACTCATATTCCATTATTTTATAAAGCAACGAATCCTTCGATACACTTACATCGTGGCTGGCGTACCAACGGGGGGCTTCCTGCCTGTGTTTCAACGAATTTTCAATTTCCGAACCTATATCCTGGTAGACAGTGCCCCCTAATGCTACGTTCATCAACTGGATGCCACGGCATATACCGAGCACCGGCTTTCTCCTCTTTACGGCTTCGCGGCAAAGAAAAATTTCAGCCTCGTCGCGGAGTGGATTTACCTCTCCAAGGCCGGGCCTTGGATGTTCTCCGAAATACCTCGGGTCTATGTCAGGACCTCCTGAAAGGAGCAGGCCGTCCACCCTATCGAGGAGATTCGTAAGGGCGCCCTTGTCCTTTAAAGGTGGAACGCCCAGGGGGATTCCTCCGGCTTTTTCCACCGCTTCGTAGTACCCGCGATTTAAAAAAATTTTATCGGCGACAAAGGAACAGGTTATCGCTATCAAAGGCTTCATTTTATTTACTCTCCTCTTCCCATCAAAGGCACTTACAAATAACTAATATTCTAAACAAAACCCGAAAATCCTTCTTAAAACCAAAAAAGCCCTTTTCGGGCTTTGCGATTTAAAATTCCACCAGTCCCAGGCTGATTTTCAGCGCTTCATCAACCCTTGTCATAATCTCACCGTCAAGAAAAGCAACTTTTTCCCTCAGGCGCCTTTTGTCTATGGTTCTCAATTGCTCCAGGAGGATCACCGAATCCTTTTCCAGACCGTATTCTCCGCGTTTCAGTTCCACGTGGGTGGGCAGTTTGGCCTTGTCTATTTGAGAAGTAATCGCCGCCACAATGACAGTGGGACTGTATTTGTTTCCCACGTCATTTTGTACAACCAGAACAGGCCTTACCCCGCCCTGTTCGGAACCGATGACGGGATTCAAGTCGGCATAAAATACGTCTCCTCGTCTTATCTGCACTTTATTCACTCTCCGAAAGACTTGTCTCATAAAGCATCAAATCTTTTAAATCTTCGCTTATTCCCATTTCCGCTATTTTTAGATTTATCTCTGCCATTTCCAGATACCCGCTTTTTAGCTGCTCCCTCATTCTTATCCTTTCCCTTTCCCGAAGATATAATCTCATGGCATCCTGAATAAATTCGCTCCGGTTTTTTTCTCCTTGGACAATATGACATCCACCTGCCTCAGCAAGCTGTCCGGCAGGCTGACCACAATCCTCTTGAGCTCAGCCACAGCGGCACCCCCTAGGCGTACTAAAAGTAAATTATACCTCTTATGCCAAAGGGTTATTTATTTTTATTATTTTGCCATTTTTAATGTATATTCTGGGAACCCTCTTGGATATGCCGCATACGATTTCATAAGGGATGGTACCAACTATCCCGGCTATTTCACCGGCCGTAACTCCGCCGTTTTTGCCTTCGCCGAAAAGTTCGACATCGTCGCCGGGCATTACTCCCGGAACATCGGTGACGTCCACCATGCACTGGTCCATGCAAACCCGCCCCACCAGAGGAGCTCTTCTGCCCTTTATCAGCACATGCGCCCTAGAAGACAAAAGGCGCGGGTAGCCGTCAGCATACCCCACCGGCAGCGTGGCAATGATGCTCTCCCTCTGCGTGACGAAGGTACCCCCGTAACTGATGGGAGTGCCTGCCGGCACCCTTTTCACATGGGATACGCGGGTTTTAAAGCTCATCACAGGCTTCAAATTGATTTTTTCCCTTTCCACTTCATCGGAAGGGTATATGCCGTAAAGGATGATGCCCGGCCTTACCATGTCAAGGTGCATTCCGGGAAGGTCGATAATCGCAGCACTGTTGGCCACGTGCTTTATTGGTATCCTGAAGCCCCGGCTCTCCAAGGCCTTTACAATCATGTCAAATTTCTCAAACTGCTCTTTAGTAAAGCTCTTGTCCCTTTCGTCGGCCTTTGCAAAGTGGGTGAAAATGCCTTCCACTTCTATTCCAGGGAGTTTGAATATCTCCTCTATATCCGGAAGGCACGACATCTCTGCCTGAAAGCCAATTCTTGACATGCCGGTATCGAGCTTTATATGGACCTTGGCCTTAACTCCGCGCTCTTCGGCTATTTTTGAAAGCAACTTCGCGGAATTAAGGTTGTAAACGGTCTGGGTTATGCCGTACTCTACTATTTTATCAAACTGCTCTTCGGGTGTAAAACCCAAAATCAGGATGGGCGCCTTTATTCCCGCTTTCCGCAAGAATACCGCTTCCTCCAAGATGGCCACGGCCAAATACTTTGCCCCGCATGAAAGGGCCGTATTTGCTACTTCCACGGCACCGTGACCGTAGGCATCGGCCTTCACCACCGCGCAGAGGAAGGCCCCGGAACTTGTTATCCTTTTTATTTCGTTGATGTTGTGTTCCAGGTTATCCAGGTTTATCTCAGCCCTGGTAGGTCTGAATCTCATATCCATATACTTTCTCCCCTTCTTGCAGGTATTTTAAAGCCTCAGGGATGTTTTCTATTATATCCCCGGCCACCAGTGGGATTTCACCTTTTTTCTCCGCCGCCGCATCCCCCGCCAGCCCGTGCAGGTAGACTCCGGCTGCGGCAGCCTCCACAGCATCAAGACCCCTTGCCAGAAAAGCGCCTATCATGCCGGCGAGCACATCGCCGCTGCCGCCCGTAGCCATTCCCGGGTTCCCGGTGGGATTTATATAAACCGGATGTCCCGGCGAGTAAATCAAGGTGCGGGCTCCTTTCAAGACCACCGTACATCCGAAGGTTTCGCCGGCCTTTTTTGCCACATCCCACCTGTTTTCCTGCACTTCCCGGGGTGTCATGGAAAGCAGCCTCGCCATTTCCCCGGGGTGAGGCGTGATTACGACGGGAGCTTTAGCCTCCTTAAGCACCCCGGGACTCCGGGAAAGGTTGTTTATCCCGTCAGCGTCTATTACCATCGGCCTTTCGCATTCGGCCACGAAGCTTCTCACGAACTTTTCTGTCTCTTGGTGGCAGGAAAGCCCAGGTCCGATGACAACCGCATCGCATTTTTGTGCAAATTCCAGTGCGGGCTTTAAAGCTTCCTCCGAGAGCGTCCCTTCCCCCGTATCGGGGAGGGGTAGGGTCATAACCTCGGTTACCTTCACCTCAAGGATGTCGTTCAAACTTTCCGGTACCCCCAGCGTCACGAGCCCCGCTCCGCACCGGGCTGCACCTAAGCCCGAAAGGGCGCAGGCTCCCGTCATCCCTTTTGAACCCGCTATGATAAAAACCCTGCCCATATCGCCCTTGTGGGCATCGGGTGCGGGAGGTTTAATGTAGTTTTTTATAAACCCCGGCTCCAAAAGAAAGCCCTCAGCTTCGAATTCCTCAAAAACCCTGTGAGGTATGCCTATGTCGGCGACAATCACCCTGCCCGCATGGGCTGCTCCCGGATAGAGCAGCAAGCCGACTTTCAAAAGTCCCATCGTCACCGTAACGTCAGCTCTCACCGCAGCCCCCAGCACCTTGCCGGTTATCCCGCATATCCCCGAGGGGATGTCCACTGCGACTACCGGAAGTCCGGACGCATTTATTGCTTCTATGAGCCTCCTGTGGAACCCTCCCACTTCCCCTCTCAAGCCGGTTCCGAAAAGGGCGTCCACCACAGCGTGAAATCCATCAAAAAGT
>JASUSP010000057.1 GCA_030446005.1 Tepidanaerobacteraceae bacterium
ATATACCCTCGTTTTCATGAAGCAGCTCAGCTAAGAAAGAGAAATTACACCCCCTGTATTTAGTTTGGGCAAGTTGAAGTACTTTCTGGCGTATATTGTCAGGTATAGCATAATCTGGTTTTCGGCCTCGGTTGCCATGGGCGAGAGAGGCGGGGCTGTGTTCTTTGAACTTTGCTTTAAGCCTGTAGACATGACGTTCGCTGATATTGAGGAGGCTAGCAGCCTCTTTATTGGTAATCATCTCTCCCAATACTTTTTCTAAAATTTGAAGATCTATATAATTACGTGTGTGACAAAACACTCATCTCCCTGCTCATACTGACATTTTCTCAGATGGATTTCACCCTGACAATATCACAGACGAATAACACAGACCAAAAAACAAATTGACAAGTACTTTGTTTTATGTTATATTAATCAAAAACGAAACCGCATACTGCTCGTTCACCTTTAAACTGGTCCCGTGAGGCTGGTAAGGTGAAAGCTGGGAAGAAAAAGATGAATGTACAGCCTTTCTCCGCCTGACGGAGGAAGGCTTTTTTTGTAAGCTGGCTTTCGTACCCTGCCGTCTCACCGGCAGGGTTTTTAAATTTAAAGGAGGGAAGGATTTTGCTGAAAAAAAGACACCTTCTCGGCATAAGGGAACTTGAGGCAGAGGAAATTTCGCTTATCCTCCACCAGGCGCTCTCGCTAAAAGAAATCATGGAAAGGGACATCAAAAAGGTCCCCACCCTCAGGGGAAAGGCTGTGGTGAACCTGTTTTACGAGCCCAGCACCAGGACGAGGAACTCCTTCGAACTTGCGGCCAAGTACCTGAGCGCAGATACCATCAATTTTTCAGCGTCGGGGAGCAGCGTCCAGAAGGGGGAAACGCTGAAGGATACGGCGAAGACGTTAGAGATGATGGCGATAGATGCCATCGTGATCCGCCACCAATCCGCGGGGGCCGCGGAATTCTTAGCCCGCCACGTAAGGGTTCCGGTTATAAATGCGGGAGATGGCACCCACGAACATCCGACGCAGGCGCTGCTGGACATGCTCACGGTCCTCGAGAAAAAGGGGACGCTTTCAGGACTGAAGGTGGCTATTGTCGGAGACATACTGCACAGCAGGGTGGCCCGCTCCAACATCTTCGGCTTTACCAAAATGGGATCGAAAGTGTACGTGGCAGGTCCCGGGACGCTGATCCCCGCAGAAGTGGAAAGGTTAGGGGCGGTCCTGGCAAAGAGCGTGGACGATGCCGTGAGGGATGCCGATGTGGTGATGCCCCTGAGGATTCAGCTGGAGCGCCAAAAGAAGGCCATGTTCCCGACCCCCGGCGAGTACTTCAAGTTCTACGGCATCGACGAAGAAAAGTTGAAACTGGCAAAAGAGGATGCGCTCTTGCTGCACCCCGGACCGGTGAATAGGGGAATAGAGCTGAGTTCCGCAGCCATGGACGGCCCCCAATCGCTCATAAACGAGCAGGTGAAAAACGGAGTGGCTGTCCGCATGGCGGTGCTCTACATGCTTATAGGAGGTGAAAGGAATTGAAAGTCTTGCTTAAAGGCGCAAGGGTTTTGGATCCATCCCGGGGACTAGATGGGATTTTGGACGTTCTGATAGAGGGCGAAAGGATAGCCCTAATCGGTGAAAACCTGAAGGACGAGGATGCGAAGGTGATAGACCTTTCGGGACTTCTGCTGGTTCCGGGGCTTGTGGACATGCACGTCCACCTTCGCGATCCGGGCCTGGAATACAAGGAGGACATAGAAAGCGGTGCGAAGAGTGCGGCAGCCGGAGGATTTACCGCGGTAGCCTGCATGCCCAATACCGTGCCGCCGGTGGACAATGCCGCAATGGTGAGCTACATCGCATCGAATGCGGAAAGGGTGGGGCTTTCCCGCGTTCTTCCCATAGGGTGCATCTCTAAAGGACGCGAAGGTAGGGAGCTTGCCGAGATGGGCGAGATGGCGATGGCGGGGGCGGTGGCGTTTTCCGATGACGGAAATTGCGTTTCCGACGCGTCGCTCATGAGGAGGGCACTGATGTATGCCGGGGATTTCGGTAAGGTCGTAATAGATCACTGCGAGGACCCGACCCTCTCCGCGGGCGGGGTAATGAACGAAGGATACGTATCCACCCTCCTGGGCCTGCCCGGCATACCGCGCAGCGCCGAGGAGGTGATGGTCGCAAGGGACGTCATCCTTGCGAAGGAAACCGAAGCACCGGTTCACATAGCGCACGTCAGCACGAAGGGTTCGGTGGAAATTATAAGAAGGGCTAAGGCGGAGGGGATTCCCGTCACCTGCGAGGTTGCTCCGCACCACCTGGTTTTGACCGAAGATGCGGTTATGGGATACAACACCAATGCGAAAGTGAATCCGCCCCTTCGCACCGAAGAAGACGTACAGGCTCTGATAGAAGGTTTGAAGGACGGCACCATCGATGCGATAGCCAGCGACCACGCTCCCCATTCGATGGACGAGAAGGATGTGGAATTCGACAAAGCCGCCTTCGGAATTTCTGGACTCGAGACATCGCTGGGGCTCGTGCTAACCTTCCTCGTCGGCCCGGGAAAACTTTCCCTCGAAGAAGTGGTGGAAAAGATGAGCGCAAATCCCGCGAGGATCCTCAAGATAGAGGGCGGTACGCTGAAAGAAGGGGCAGTTGCCGATATTACGGTGATAGACCTAAAGAAAAAGTGGGCGGTGAAAAGCGCCAAATTCTTCTCGAAGGGGAAAAACACCCCCTTTGAAGGCTGGGAGCTCAAGGGCAAAGCGGTCATGACGATGGTGGGAGGAAGGATAGTATATTCGGAAAAACAATATTAAAACGATGATTGCATAAATATGCGTTATAATGTAAAATTATAAATAATACTGTTGAATGTAAAGTCCAAAATTAAAGGAGGTCTTCGATGAAAAGTATTCTCGTCCTTGAAGACGGGAGCGTCTTTGAAGGTAAAGCCCTGGGGCTTCCGGGAACCGCATGGGGCGAGCTGGTATTCACAACGGGGATGACGGGATACCAGGAAACGATCACGGACCCGTCGTACGCGGGGCAGATAGTGGTGATGACCTCTCCACTAATAGGAAATTACGGCTTTTTCGAAGAGTTTACCGAATCGGAAAGGCCCGCCCTTCGGGGCTTGGTGGTTCGCGAGGCCTGGGGAGATCCTCAAGGCGGCTCCGGAGAAAATCTCGACGGCTATTTAAAAAGGCACGGCATAATAGGCATAGATGAGATCGATACGAGGGCACTTGCGAAAAAGATAAGGGACGGCGGGGTCATGAAGGCGGTGATTTCTACCGAACTGGAGGAGGAAGAAGCCCTGAAACTTCTGCGCGAGGTGCCGGCCTTAGAGGATCAGGAACTGGTGAAAGCGGTGACCACAAAGGAGATAAAAACTTACGGCAGAGAAGACGGTATGCCGGTGGCCGTCCTGGATTTGGGCGCAAAAAAGAGCATAATAAAGTCACTGGTAGAAAGAGGCTTCCGGGTTACGGTTTTCCCGGCGGATACTCCGGCCAAAGTTTTGGTCGATTTTGACCCGGTGGGCGTCGTCATTTCCAACGGGCCAGGCAACCCAAAGAAAGCCGATTACGCCGTAAAGACCACAAGGGAGCTTTTAGGCAAGCTGCCCCTTTTCGGCATATGCCTCGGCCATCAGATAATAGCTCTAGCCTTAGGTGCGAATACCTACAAACTGAAATTCGGACACCGAGGATGTAACCATCCGGTTAAGGACCTGAGAAAGGACAAAGTGTACATTACCTCCCAAAATCACGGCTTTGCGGTGGATCCTAGCACGTTTCCCGAAGGGGCCGAGGTGACCTTCGTAAACGTGAACGACGGGACGGTGGAGGGACTTCGGGTGCCAAAGTATGGAGTGTTTTCGGTGCAGTTCCATCCGGAGGCCTCGCCCGGCCCACTGGATACGGGGCATCTCTTTGATGACTTCATCGCGCTGGCAAAAGGGGGGACTGAACATGCATAAGGACCCGTCGATAAAAAAGGTAATGGTAATTGGATCGGGGCCGATAGTGATCGGCCAGGCCGCAGAATTCGACTATGCCGGAACCCAAGCCTGCATTTCCTTGAAGGAAGAAGGGCTCGAGGTAGTGCTCATAAACAGCAATCCGGCAACGATAATGACCGACTCCGAGATCGCCGACAGGGTTTATATAGAGCCGTTGACGCTGGAGTTCGCAGAAAAGGTGATAAGGCGCGAAAAGCCCGACGGCCTTCTGCCGACCCTGGGTGGCCAGGTGGGGCTCAACCTGGCGGTGGAGCTTGCCGAAAGCGGCGTGCTGGCCGAGGAAGGCGTAAAGCTCCTCGGCACTCCCCTTTCGACTATAAAAAAGGCAGAGGACAGGGAAATGTTTAAAAACCTAATGATAGAAATAGGCGAGCCGGTGCCGGGAAGCAGGATAATTTACAGCGTGGATGAAGCCCTTTCCTTCGCCCGGGAGACGGGTTTTCCCCTCATAGTCAGGCCTTCGTATACCCTGGGCGGGACCGGCGGCGGAATAGCTTATGACGAGGGTGATCTGGTGAGAATAGTGGATATAGGACTGAAGCAGAGCCGCATTCACCAGGTGCTACTGGAAAAGAGCCTCTTCGGCATGAAGGAAATAGAATTCGAGGTAATGCGCGACAGCAAGGACCAGTGCATAACCGTGTGCAGCATGGAAAACGTAGATCCCGTCGGTATTCACACCGGCGACAGCATAGTGGTGGCGCCCTGCCAGACCCTCAATGATAAGGAATACCAGATGTTGAGATCGGCGGCGCTCAAGATAATTAGGGCACTAGGTGTTGAAGGCGGGTGCAATATACAATTCGCCTTAGATCCAAAGACAGGGCAATATTACGTTATAGAGGTTAACCCCAGGGTTAGCAGGTCCAGCGCCCTGGCATCGAAGGCGACGGGCTACCCCATAGCGAGGATTGCCGCCAAAATAGCTGTAGGCCTTACCCTTGACGAAATAAAAAATCCCGTGACGGGAAAGACCACCGCGTGTTTCGAGCCGGCAGTGGACTATGTCGTAGTCAAGATGCCACGGTGGCCCTTCGACAAGTTTACCGAAGCCGACAGGACATTGGGAACCCAGATGAAAGCCACAGGAGAAGTGATGGCGATAGACAGGACTTTAGAAGGGGCCTTCATGAAGGCGGTAAGATCCCTGGAGCAGGGGGCCGTGGACCTTGCGCTGAAAGAAATCGAGGGACTTTCCGCAGATGAGCTGAAGGCTAAAATCGCGAAAGCCACCGATGAGAGGCTTTTCGCCATAGCGGAAGCCCTGCGCAGGGGCATCGGCGTTGACGAGATATCGGATCTTTCGGGCATAGATCTCTTCTTCATAAGGAAGATAGAAAATATAGTGAAGCTGGAAGCGGAATTGAAGGCGGAAGGGAAAAACCTAAGCGAAGGGCTCCTCAAAAAGGCAAAGAGGATGGGGTTCCCTGATGTAGTAATAGCCAAGCACACGGGCCTTTCCGAAAAGGAGGTAAAGGAGCTCAGGGATAAATTCTCCATCCGGCCCACCTACAAAATTGTGGACACGTGCGCCGCGGAATTCGAAGCCGAAACCCCTTACTTTTACTCCACCTTCGAAACCGAAAACGAGGCAAAGCCCGAAGGCAAGGAGAGCGTCGTGATTCTGGGAGCGGGCCCCATAAGGATAGGCCAGGGCATAGAGTTCGACTACTGCTGCGTCCATGCCGTCTGGGCGGCGCAAAAGATGGGGTACAGGACTATAATAATAAACAACAATCCCGAAACCGTCAGCACCGATTACAGCACCGCCGACCGGCTGTACTTCGAGCCGCTCTACATCGAAGACGTGATGGCGGTAATCGAGAACGAAAATCCCATCGGAGTAATGGTACAATTCGGCGGGCAGACGGCGGTTAGCCTATCATGGGAGCTGGCGAAAAGAGGGGTGAGGATTCTCGGCACGCCGGTGAAGTCCATAGACATAGCTGAAGACCGGGAAAAGTTCGATGCCTTTTTGAACGAGCTTTCGATACCGCGGCCCAAAGGCTGTGCGGTGAGGAGCTGCGGGGAGGCGCTGAAAAAGGCTGCGGAAATAGGTTTCCCGTTGCTCGTCCGGCCATCCTACGTCCTGGGAGGCCGTGCTATGGAGATAGTCTACGATATGGACGAATTGAAGGCGTATATAGAAGAGGCGGTGGAGGCGTCGCCGGAAAGGCCGGTGCTCATAGACAGGTACATCTGCGGTACCGAAGTGGAAGTGGATGCGATTTGCGACGGAAAGGAAGTCCTCATCCCCGGAATTATGGAGCACATCGAGCGGGCGGGGATTCACTCCGGAGACAGCATAGCCGTTTGGCCGCCCAGGACATTGAGCTCGAAGGTGAAGGAGAAAATCGTGGACTATACGTTGAGAATAGCTCTAAAGCTGGGCGTAAAAGGGCTTTTGAATATACAGTTCGTAGTGCGGGAAGACGAGGTGTACGTGCTCGAAGTAAACCCGCGCTCTAGCCGAACGGTGCCGTACCTAAGCAAGATAACGGGTGTCCCCATGGTGGATCTGGCAGCCCGCATAGCCCTGGGCGAGACCTTAGAGAGCCTGGGATACAGGGGTGGTATTTTACCCGAGCCGGACTTCGTGGCAATAAAGGCGCCGGTCTTCTCCTTCGGCAAGCTCACGCAGGCAGAAATTTCCCTGGGGCCGGAGATGAAGTCCACCGGCGAGGTGCTGGGAATAGAGAGGACCTTCGAAAAGGCACTCTACAAGGCCTTCTTCGCCTCGGGGGTAAGGGTGCCGAAGGGCGGAGCGATTCTGGTCACTGTGGCCGACAGGGATAAACCCGAAGCGGTAAGGCTGATGAGGGGATTCAAAAATCTGGGATTCGAAATCTACGCTACGAAGGGCACCGCGAAGGCATTAAAGGAAGCGGGTATCGATGCAAAAGTGGTTAACAAGTTGGAAGAGGGTTCCCCCAACGTAATGGACCTCTTCAGGAATGGTAAGATCAACCTGGTAGTAAATACGTTGAGCCGCGGAGGTGGTCCCAGGAGGGACGGGTTCAAGATAAGGAGGGCCGCAGCGGATGAAGGGATACCCTGCCTTACATCTCTGGACACCGCCTGGGCGCTTTACCGAGTGATTGAGGCTTTGAGCATAGACGTTATTCCGCTGGAGAGCATTTCGAAGGTGGGGTGATATTCTGGAAAGCCTGTTGCATCAAGCGGAAATCATCTTTAACGAAGAAGTGGCCCGCGGCATATACCTACTTCGGCTCTGCGCCGACAAAGTGGCAGAAAGCGCAAATCCCGGCCAGTTCCTCCACGTGAAGTGCACAAAAGTGCCCCATCCCCTGCTCAGGAGGCCCTTCAGCATCGCCGATACCCATAGGGAAGAGGGCACCGCAGACATAATATACCGCGTGGTAGGCGAAGGTACTTCGATTTTATCCCAAAAAAGGCCGGGAGAGGTGTTGGATATCATGGGACCGCTGGGCAGGGGCTTCCCCTCACCCCCGCCGGGGACGCTGCCGTTAATAGTAGGCGGGGGAGTTGGAGTCGCTCCGCTTCTCTTTTTGGCGAAGGAACTTTCGAAAGTGGCGGGCTTGGAAGGTAGGGCCTTCCTGGGCTTTTCCACAGGCCGGGAGATCTTCGACACTGAAGTTTTCGAATCCTGCGGCTTTTCGGTGGAACTCGCCACCGATGACGGAACTTGCGGCAAAAGGGGTTTTCCCACGGAGCTTTTGGAAGATTTTTTGAAAGGCGAGAAAAAAGTGCAGGCCGTCGTGTACGCCTGCGGCCCCAGGATGCTCCTTTTAAAGGTGAAAGAGATCGCCGCATCCTGCGGCATCCCCGCCTACCTTTCGCTGGAGGAGCGGATGGGTTGCGGAATTGGGGCCTGCCTCGGGTGCGCCGTGAAGTCCGCCAAAGGAGGATATAAAAAGGTTTGCCGGGATGGTCCGGTTTTCGAAGCGGGGGAGGTGGAAATATGGTAGACCTGAGCGTAAAGATAGCCGGAATTTCCATGAAAAATCCCGTAATGGTAGCATCGGGCACCTTCGGCTTTGGGAGGGAATACTCGAGGATGTACGACATGAATGAGCTCGGTGCGGTAGTCACGAAAGGCATTACCCTCCTTCCCAAAGAGGGCAACCCGCCTCCCAGGCTTTTCGAGACCCCGGCGGGGCTTTTGAATTCGGTGGGCCTCGAAAATCCCGGAGTTGAAGGTTTCATAAGGGATGAATGGCCGTATCTCAAAACCCTGCAGGTGCCGATTATAGTCAATATTGCCGGAGAGACGGTGGAGGAATACAGGAGGATAGCGCAGCGCCTTTCACCCCTCGAAGGCATTTCGGCCCTCGAAGTCAACATATCCTGTCCCAACGTGGAAAAAGGGGGCATGGCCTTCGGTCGGCATCCTGATAGCGCTTACGAAGTGGTAAGGGCCGTGAAAGAACAGTCTCCCTTTCCCGTGATAGCAAAGCTCTCTCCAAACGTCTCGGATATCCGCGAGATAGCGCTGGCGGTGGAGGAAGCGGGGGCGGATGCGGTCTCGCTGATAAATACGGTGCTCGGAATGGCTGTGGACGTGGAAAAAAAGCGGCCCGTTTTTAAGAGGGTCTTCGCCGGCCTTTCGGGTCCTGCGGTAAAACCCATAGCTTTGAGGATGGTGTACGAGGTTTACGAGGCCATCAGGATCCCCGTTATAGGCATGGGGGGCATATTCAGCTGGCGCGATGCGGTGGAGTTCATCCTGGCGGGAGCGAGCGCGGTGGCGGTGGGAAGTGCAATTTTTTCCGACCCTGTGGCTCCGCTGAAGATAATCCGCGGTCTGGAAGATTATGCCGCGCGAAACCTTCAGACGAGAATTTCGGATTTGGTGGGCCTCGCCCACAGGAATGCCGCGGAATTTTGAAAGGGGTGCGATCCGGTGGAAGAATATTTTAAAAGGGTGATAATCGCCCTAGACACTCCCGACGAAAAGAGGGCTCTTGAACTCGTGAGACTTTTGAAAAACCGCGTGGGGATATTCAAGGTGGGTCTTGAACTCTTCACCGGTGCTGGGCCTTCCATCGTCAGGAGAATAAACGAAGAGGGGTGCCGCGTATTTTTGGACCTCAAATTTCACGATATCCCAAATACCGTCTACGGAGCCGTAAAGCAGGCGGCAAGGCTGGGTGCCTTTATGCTGGATGTGCATGCTTCCGGTGGCAGGAAGATGATGGAGTGGGCGAAAAAAGCTGCGGACGAGGTATTCGAAGGAGATAGCGAAAAGCGGCCCAAAATTCTGGCCGTGACGGTGCTCACGAGCCTCGACGGCGAGGACCTTAAAGAGATGAACGTGGAAAAATCTCCCCGGGAGCAGGTTCTTTCCCTGGCCAAAATGGCGAAAGAAGCGGGGCTGGATGGGGTGGTGGCATCTCCCGAGGAGGTCCGCGAAATAAAGGAGGTTTTGGGGAGGGACTTCCTGGTGGTGACCCCCGGGGTCCGTCCCGCCTTTGCCGCAGCTTTGGACCAAAAGCGAGTTATGACGCCACTCGATGCAATAAAGGCGGGTGCCGATTACATCGTCATCGGGCGTCCGGTGACGGCGGCGGAAGACCCGCCGGCCGCCCTCGAAAAAATCTTCGATTGAAAGGGGGATAACCCTTGACACGCG
Organism: Tepidanaerobacteraceae bacterium; assembly: GCA_030446005.1. GTDB lineage: Bacteria > Bacillota > Thermosediminibacteria > Thermosediminibacterales > Thermosediminibacteraceae > Fervidicola. Next base: position 9,636 of record JASUSP010000057.1, read on the forward strand.
AAGAAATACAGGAGCTTTTTGAAAAGACCGGCGTGCTGCTTACCGGGCACTTCATCCTGACTTCCGGCAGACACAGCGAAAGATACCTCCAGTGTGCAAAGCTCCTCCAGTATCCCGATCTTGCCGAAAAGGCGCTGAAGGAGCTGGCACAAACCTTCAGGGAAAGCGAAGTAGACACGGTAATAGGGCCCGCCATCGGCGGCATAATAGTTGCCTACGAAATGGCGAGGGCTCTGAGCGCAAGGGCCCTTTTCGCCGAAAGGGAAAACGGGGTGATGACCCTTCGCAGGGGTTTTTCCATAGAGCCGGGAGAACGCGTCCTTGTGGTTGAGGATGTGGTGACCACCGGCGGTTCGGTGAATGAAGTGATTGACGTGGTCCGGTCCTGCGGCGGCGAGGTCGTGGGCGTTGGTGCTCTGGTGGACAGGAGCGGAAGCAGGGTGGATTTCGGGGTGCCGTTTTATTCCCTTTTGAGCCTGGAAGTCGAATCCTATCCGCCGGAAGAGTGTCCCCTCTGCAAAAAGGGCCTGCCAGCCCAAAAGCCTGGAAGCAGGAAGTTATGAAAGAGAAAAATAAGATAGTGCAAAATATTTTCGTGGAATATACTGTAAAGTAAGTATATGGAAGAGGTAATTTCAATTTAGAGGAATTATTTTTGTATGTTTTGTTTTGGATGAAAAAATCAGCATAAGGAGCGGGAAAACCCGCTCTTTTCTTTATTTAGTAGAGGGAATATAAAAACAAAATTAAGATATGTTAGGAGGTGATGGTTAGCTATATGAGATGTAGTGGCTAAAATAATTTGAGTTTTAAAAGTATTTAAAGTATTTAAAGGAGGTGTCTTGGTATGCTAAGTTGTAAAAGATAATATCAATTTTGGCAGTAATGCTATTAGTTTTCTGCAAAGTTTTTGCATGTCGGAATTACAAAAAATGGGGTTTTCCGCTAAGGATATCGAAAAAATTAGAAATTTTGATTATGCTGAGGAGTTATAATGATGAAGCAAACTCGATGACTCGATTTTAAAAAACTTAGGATACACTGATGAGCAGATTAGTATGTTGAGAGATTTTTCAGGTATAAGAAGATTATTTTTGGCGTGTTTTACTCTAATGCGGGAGGGATTAAAAATGAAATTATTGAAAAAATTATCTATAATGACTTTTATATTCGTATTTTGCTTAAGTAATACATTAGCAATGCCTTTTGATAAAAATTTACCAAGTGCAAAAGATGATAGGATTATATTGAGATCTCAAATAATTACCCCGCCTCAATTAGATTCTGATAGGGAAATAGGTTTGGAATATGTAGATCCGGGTTACGGAACTGTAAAAATAGAAGATGTTTTAACAAACGAAGTTGGATATATTAATGGGACTCCGAGGAAAAGTTTTACCAACTTCGAAACTTTTAAATATGCTTCAATTTTGATAATTAAGGCAGTGCCTGGTCTGTGAGATATATATAGAAGAGGTGAAGAAATATACAATACGTTAAAAGCTATTTATACGGATTTGTCAAAAATAGACCCTTATAAGAGAGTAGAAACGGAAACAAAGTACACATACAGGGATTTTTACCATGACCTATATGTTTGGGACTACAGCAAAACGTGGAAAAATGTGGACTACAGCCTGAGCAGATATTATTATAAGTATTACAAGATGTGGTATTTTAGCACGGATATTGGCGAATTTAGATGGAGGGATTATGCTTTTAGTCATCAAAACGGTTATCCCCCTGAAGTTATAGCAAAAGCTCCAAATTATATGAAATACAATGTGTTAAGTCAATTAGCATACGAGGCATGGATAATGGGGAGAAAATATTATGAAACCTATTAAAAAATTAATTATCGTTTATCTTCTTTTCTCTTTTTTATTGTTAACTGGATGCCAATATTTTGCCGATCCTTTCCTCCCAGACGTTTCCTTCGTAATAGATAGAATAAATTCAGGAGCCCAGTGAAATAGATTATGAAAAATACATAAAAATTGAAATGTATAAATCTCGATTGCTTTTCGATCATACCACAGAAGAAGGCGGCCCGGATGATGAAGCCTGCAACCTGATATATGAATTTAGAGTAATAAATATTTCAGATGAAACTATTAAAGTAAATTTAAAAAGGTTCGTTCCTCCGGAGTTAAATCAAATAATTATTGCTGGGCAACAAACGGAAATGTTTTCACCTCATGAATATATTGAATTGAAACCAGGAGAAAGAATCCATGCCGAAGGAGGAGTATTAATGAGGCACTATAATAAACTTTCAGAAAAAGAAAAGGAGATATTCAATAAATATAAAGATACCCTTTATTTCGAGTTAAGGATCAACGGGAAGAAAGCTTACGTTAAAGTTTCTAGTTAAGGCCGATTGTGTTGGCCCCGGTTATTTGGACTTAAACGACTAATACTCCCCAGCTCGCATTATTTTTTAAAAATTCTTCGTATAATTTGCTTGGCGTCATATATCCCAGCGATTGATGGGGCCTTTATATTTTCTACATACAGCAACTGTGGTGGTAGAAGAGCTTTCAGCTTCAGCAGTAATAGCAAGTTTTCTATATAGCCTCCTATCTCAATATTTTTTGATTAGCTAAATAAAACTCTTAAAATCTTAGTTTTTCTTTGATTTTAGGCTGTTTTTGTTGTTTAACCATAGATTTTTTAGACAAAACAAGACCACATAAGACAACTTACATAAAGTTGCTTATCAAATCCTTCATTCATGCCCTCGACTACCCTATCATGTCTCCCGGGGTCCTACGCCCTTATTACATTCCTTCGTCCTGCCTTTGAGGGCAAGGCGGGGAGCTTTTTACTCGTATGCAGGGTCTTGCCCTTACGGAGGATATATTGCTTCCCCGCCTTATTGGCTATCTCACTTTTATGCCGCTAGCTTGTTTATTTGCATCATACGGTATTCACCAAGAACTTTCTGAGAGTCGTAATTTTCCCTCTTTTTGGCAAGGGCAAACATTACCCTTATTAGCTTTACTGAAATAGCTACCAATGCCTGCTTTGATTTCAAAGGATTTTTTGGCCTTTTTAGGAAGTAGTCGTAGAGTGCCTTGAATTCTTTGTTTTTGGCTACTAACACAAGGCTTGCTTTGTAAAGGAGATTCCTCAGCTCCGGACGGCCCCTCTTTGATATCTTGGCCTTCCCTTTGTGTTTCCCC
>JASUSP010000058.1 GCA_030446005.1 Tepidanaerobacteraceae bacterium
TACCGCCGGTATGCTGCATGCAGCGAGCGGTAGCCGGATGGCGACCTGAGTCGCCTGAAGGAATCCCGCCTCCTTTAGGGGGCGGGAGGAAGTCAATTACGTAACTCCTCTCAGGCAACTTCTTTTTTGAGTTCCCCTTCGGTTGCGGCTACCACCACGGACCCAGCAATATCTCCGGTGACGTTGATGCAGGTTCTCGCCATGTCGAGGATGCGGTCTATTCCACCAATGAGAGCTATACCTTCCATGGGGAGACCCACCGACTGCAATACCATTGTTAGCATTATGAGGCCGGCTCCCGGAACGCCGGCGGTTCCTATGGAAGCTAAAGTAGCAGTGAGGATTATCATCACCTGCTGAGATAACGTAAGGTTGATGCCGAATACCTGGGCTACGAAAAGGGCACATACACCCTGATAGATGGCTGTGCCGTCCATATTTATGGTGGCTCCGAGCGGCAGTATAAAACTTGAGATGGACTTTGAAACTCCGAGATTCTTTTCGGAACTTTCCATGGAGACGGGAAGTGTGGCCGAACTGCTGCTGGTGGTGAAGGCCATCACCATTGCCGGTGCGGCACCCCGTAAAAATTTAATCGGACTCATCCGGGCAAACAACCAAACCAGAGTCGAATACACCAATCCGGCGTGGAGGGCGCAGCCAAGATAGACCGTAATTATAACCTTCAAGAGTGGAAGGAGAACGGCCGGGCCGTTTGAAGCCACCACCGGTACTATGAGAGCGAATACGCCGATGGGCGCGTATTCCATGATTATTGCTACTATTTTGTAGCTTATCTCGGCAAGGCTGTCGAAAAAGTTTAGGACCGGCTTACCCTTTTCGCCTATAAAAGTTATGGCTATTCCTATAAATATGGCGAAAACTATAATCTGCAGCATGTTGGCCTCTACCATGGCCTTTATAGGGTTGGTGGGAACGATTCCCAGCAGGGTTTCAACGATGGACGGGGCTTTGCTCACCTCCACTTTTGCATCGTGCGGCAAAGTCATCCCCAATCCGGGGTCTAAAATATTTCCCAATATTAATCCCAAAGTTACGGCAAATGCCGTCGTCAGAAGATAGTAAGCAAGGGTCTTGATACCGATTCGGCCGAGTTTTCCTACATCCCCGGTGCTGGCGGCACCCACCACCAGCGATGAGAGCACCAGGGGTACTATTATCATTTTGATTAAGTTGAGGAAAAGGTCCCCGAAGGGCTTGATGTAAGTTGAGGCAGTGCCGGGAGACGAAGTGAAAAATAAACCTACGATAATACCGAGTATAAGGCCTATTAAAATTCTTGTAGTAATGCTTAACCTTTTCACTTTGTTCCCTCCTATCGTATTTTTGTGATAGCACCAAGTTTCCGATATCGACGATATCATTAAAGATATCGTCAAGTGGGATTTTCAGTGCCGCAGGCACTTTGGACCAGTGAGTCCAAAACTTCCCTGGTGACCTGGCCTTCAATTCGGGATTTGATTACCCCGTCTTCGCCAACAAAAATCGTCGTGGGCACTCCCCGTATTAGGTAGGAGCGGACAGTTTGGGCCTTCTCGTCCAGCAAAACCGTGAAGGTGTATCCCTTGTTTTCGATATATGTTCGGACTTTGTCGGCATTTCTATCCAGGTTTACCAAAACAATCTCCACGTTTTCGGGCCTTGAGCGGTAGAATTCTTCGAAGTCGGGCATTTCGGCAAGACAAAAGGAACAGTTGAGCGACCAGAAATTAAGCACCACCGTTTTTCCCTTAAGGTCTGAAAGGCGGACCGTCTTGCCGGATAAGTCCTTGAGTTCAAAGTCTGGAGCAGGGTATCCTTCGTAAGGCTTGGTTTCGGTTTTGGGATTGGCGTTTTCATCCTCTGGCTTCTGACAACCTGCAAGGCTGAAAAACGTGAGCAATGCAAGAGCAAGAAGAAGCAGCAGGGCTTTTTTCTTCTTTGAAGGCAATTTTTGCACCTCCGCTAAAGTAATCCGAAAAAGAGAAGGGCTCCCATCAATATCAAAGTGCCTCCCGCTACTTTCTGGAAAAATGGCATGTGGCGGCGAATTTTAGGGACGATACTGGCAATTTTTTCTGCAGCCAGTGCCAGGAGAAAAAAAGGAAGCCCAAGGCCTGCCGAGAAGGTCGAAAGCAGAAAGGCACCCGAAACCGTATTCTGGGTGCTGCCGGCAGTTAGAAGCACCGAGGCAAGGACGGGGCCCAGGCAAGGTGTCCAGCCCAGGGAAAAGGAGCACCCCATGATGAAGGCGGAAAGCGGAGTAATTTTGCGAAAATGAAGATGCAGCCGCTTTTCCCTCATCAAAAGAGGAATTTGAAGGTCAGCAGCCAGGAAAACCCCGAAAAATACGATGAAAATTGAGGCGATTTTTGAAAGCAATAGGCGGTTTACGAGGAGAAACTGCCCTAGGGCCGTAGCGGAAAGCCCGAGCAGTATGAAAATAAGGGAAAAGCCGAAAATAAAACCGATGCTGTTTGCGATTAAAGTAATCTTTTTGCCCTGAATGCGGATATCTCCTCCCGCCAGAATGGAAAAGTATAAAGGCAAAAGCGGCAGGGTGCAGGGAGAAAAAAAGGAGAGAATACCCGCCAGAAAAACGGTCCATGTGCCTATTTGACTGATTTGAGGCATCAAAAAAGCCCCTTTCAACACAGTTGCTTACATAAATTATAACATATTTAAGGCATTTTTACATTACTGCGATTTTTATTACATCGTTATAATCGTTTGCATTGATATAATAGTGTTAAAGAAAAAAAATAGTAGTACTTATTTTAGAAAATGCTACTCAGGAAATAGCCTTATAAGACCTTTTTACCATTTTTTTAAAAATACCTCGGAAAATGAAAGTAGATGTCGTATTTTTGTAATAGGACAACAAATTAAAACTAAAAAGAGGAGGAGGTAATCAACTATGAAAAAAGTAGCTTTTAGAGGTCTCGCCCTTGCCCTGGTGCTGCTTTTTGTCTTTTCTGCGGCTGCAATAGCCGTGCCAAAACAGAAGGTCGCAAAAGAAAAGGTAAAAAGAGAAGTCCAATTGAAACAAGAAAAAGAGGTGAGAAATAAAGAGACGATAAAAAATCAGAAAGCGGAAGCTAAAAAAGCACAGGTAAAGGAATTTAAGGGCAAAATATTGCTTAACAAAAAAGAAATGAAATTCGACGTGCCCCCGGTAATAAAAGAAGGAAGAACCCTGATTCCAGTGAGGGCCATAATGAATGGTTTCGGGGCAACAGTTACGTGGGATGAAGTATCAAAAGCAGTTTACGTGGAAAACGACGGTGTAAAAATCACGATTCTTTTTGAGAATACCACAGTCTACGTTAACGAAAAAGCGGTGACGCTGGACGTGCCGGCGCAGATTGTCAGTAACAGGACTTACGTCCCTTTGAGGTTTTTGAGCGAAGTGTTGGGCAAGAAAGTGGAGTACGATGAAAAGACCGGCGACATAACCATTGAGGAAGGACAAGAGGAAGCAGAGGATGATTTAGACGAAACAGAGCCAAGTGAAGAAGACGAGACGGCAACCGGAGAAAATGCAAGCGGTGAGCAGGACGAACAAACAAGCAATGATGAATAGCAAAACGGACATCCCCGCTTAGGGCGGGGTTGCCCGTTTTTAATTTAATATTTCTTCAGATACAAAATCAATTTGTGCTCTTCGGTTGAAATTGAAATAATTTTGAGGTCATAGGGCATGGGCGGTGGAGTGAAGGAAAGGTCGATATTTTTCGTAAGGTCCTGAATTACTTCGGGGGGAAGCGTGACTCCGTTAAATTCGATTTTTATTGGTTCTATCTTTATGCGGTTGTTGCTTAAAAGTTCCAGTCGGCACGTTAATGAGTACAATATTTGGCCTTGGGGACCTTTTTCCGACACGGTGATGCCTTCCGGACCGAAAGTGAAAGAGGCGTTTTTCAGCTTGTCGTTGCCCGAAAGGAGTTTTTCGGTGAGGGTCCTGTCGGTAAATTCTGCCCTGGCTGTCAGGGTGAGGTAATTCACCTTTAGATTATCAGGGCTTATGCTGCTCCAGGGGAGCGAAGAAAAGTTCTTTAAAAGATAATCCAAAGATGGCAGGACTTCCTGCCAGTTTTTGCTGGTATTTTCCAGGAACGATGTGTTATCGAGAATTTTTCTCGCGTTGATGAGTTCCTGTTCCTTTTTGGTTCGAGTTTCCATGAGTTCTTCCAGGCTCTTTCTGGTCTGGTCTTCCAGGGCTCTGATTTCCTTATGCTTTTCCATAATGAAAGATTCCTCCTGTTTTTGCAGAAGAAATAAATTCCTTGTCTCGGAAATTATATTATTATAGTATTCCAGTAAAAAGACAATGTTGTCGAACCGCCTTAAAAAATCCCCCGCGTTTTCAGCGCCGACCAACACTGAAAGAAAGGTTCCAATACCGTTTTTGTAGCTGAAAACTATCCACCTGGCAAGCTTTTTCCTGTTTTCTTTCAACTTTACCGATAAGCGATTAAGTGCAATGCGCTTTAAGGCAAGGCTCTCTTCAAGCTCTTTTTTCTTTTCGGCAAGTTCGCTGAGCTTGATGTTTATGGCATGAATTTTCGAATCTAGCCTTAAAATCTCTTCTATCAATTTCTGTTCGGATTCATTTTGAGTTAGCACGGGTGATGCCAAAAGGGCAAAGAGCGTCCTGTTGAATAAAAACGCTGCGAAAAACACCGAAATTAAAAAAGCTTTACGCGCCATAAAAAATTCCCGACCTTTTGAAAGGATTTTCTTTACTAAAAATATTCTACATAATGAAAGGTATTCCCTTTTGTGCCTTAATTAATTTCCCGGGTTTGTTGTATAATGGTTATGAAAAAGAATAAAAATCGATTAAAGGGGGACCATAGTATGAATCTCAGCGAGATAAAGAAAAATGCCCGGGAAAAGATGAAAGGATACTGCAGGGTCTGCAGGGTGTGCGACGGAGTAGCATGTGCGGGGGAAGTGCCCGGAATGGGCGGTGCTGGCACCGGAGCTTCCTTCAGGGCCAACGTAGAGGCCCTTGCCAAAGTGAAGCTCAAGATGAGGACCCTCCACGGTGCGAAGGACCCGGATATAAGTATAGAACTTTTCGGGAAAAAACTTTCGATGCCGATACTTGCGGCGCCCATTACCGGTTCCGACTACAACATGGGGGGCGCGGTGACAGAAGAAGAGTTTATTAAAATGGTGATATCCGGCAGCAAAGCCGCCGGCACCATGGGAATGTGCGGCGACGGAGGAAATCCGCTCTTTTACGATTCGGGCCTGAAAGCCATCGAAGGAGAACACGGCCACGGAATAGCTATCATGAAACCCAGGGAAAATGAAGTGCTGCTGAAGATGGCCAGGAGGGCCAAAGAAATATGTGCAGTGGCGGTGGGTATGGACGTGGACGGAGCGGGATTGGTGACCATGGCCTTAATGGGGCAGCCGGTGGGGCCAAAGACCTTCGAAGAACTAAAGGATATCATATCGAAGGTTGACATGCCTTTCGTAGTAAAAGGGATAATGACGGTAGATGAGGCGGAAATTGCCTACGAAGCCGGAGCATCGGCCATAGTCGTTTCAAACCACGGAGGGAGAATCCTCGATTTTACGCCGGGAGTGGCAGAAGTTTTGCCGGCCATAGCGGAAAAGCTTAAGGGGAAGATTACCATTTTGGCCGACGGCGGCGTGAGGTCAGGAATTGATGTGCTGAAGTACCTGGCCCTCGGTGCCGATGCGGTGCTGGTGGGAAGGCCCGTGATAATAGGCGCTTACGGCGGAGGAATGGAGGGAGTAAAGCTGGTTCTGGAAACCATGGCGAAGGAACTTTACCAGGCGATGATACTGACCGGCTGCAAGGACGTATCTTCGATAGGTCCTCATATAATTTACAATCCCGGACATGGAGGGGTTTGATGCAAAAATTAAGCGGAATGATATCCGCCATAGAAGTCATATTAAAGCACGTGCATGAAGGGAAAACCGGGGCTTTTCGAACAGGCTGAAGGCGGGACCATATTTCTCGATGAAATCGGAGATATGCCCCTTAGCCTTCAGAATTTTTTCCCGATGCTGAAAGGTGGCTTACTCTCGAGTCCATAAAGGAAATCGTAAGGAAGATGTTTTCCTACGCAGAAGGTTTCACAATGTCTGCCAAAAAAGACGCGCTGGTGAACATCGGTGGAATGATTGCGCTGAAGGATGACGAAGAACTTTTCAAAGGTCCAGACAATGGTCGTTCCCATGGAAGGTTTCGTAACTTACGGCGGCCTTGCGGGCAGGGACATGGAGGCAATGGCGAGGGGCTTGGAGAAAGTGCTGAGCGAAGCATTAAAGGTTTGCGGTTTGTCTACGAACCTCCGATACTGCGGCACTTTACCGCCAGGTTCGAGCCGGTGGAATAGGCTGTTTCAGGAGGAGGACAAATCTCCCCTTCCAATTTTATCTTTTCAACTGTAAGGGCTTACTTGCCCGAAAAGTCCGATATCGTCAACAATTCTTTCATAACGGTCTTTTCCAATTCCAGCTTTGACTTCATGACGGGGCTTGCGGTATTCAGCACTTTAGGGTATCTTGCCGTAGCTTCAGGGGTGCCATTTGAGCAAGTGGCATCAAGCGGGGTCGGTGTTGCTTTCGTCGCTTTCCCGAAGGCAATAAGCATGTGGGGTATATGTTTTTACAAAATATCGTCAATGAGTTCAAAGCGCCTTACGGCGGCTACCCAATGAGTGCCGTGGTGGCTCTTTACCTCTCCAGCAGACCGTGGGTAAAAGCCCATACCGGAATTAATTTGAACGATAAGGCGGTGAGATGAAAATGAACTACACCGGAATGGAACCTTCGGCGACAGTTATGCTGATTTTTGGGGTAATACTTCTCTACGGCGGGCTTGCTACTTTTATCACGAGCGATTAAAAAGTCGAAGAACTAAAATAGGCGGGGCTTTTACCCGCCTATTTTAAATTTTAAACGTTGAATCTGAAGAAGATAACATCGCCGTCTTTTACGATGTAGTCCTTTCCTTCCAGCCTGACCAATCCCCGTTCTTTGGCAACCTGTTGACTTTTACAGGCCATGAGGTCTTCGTAAGATATCACTTCAGCCCTTATGAAGCCCCGCTCGAAGTCGCTGTGAATTTTTCCTGCGGCTTGAGGAGCTCTGGTGCCTTCCCGAATTGTCCAGGCTCTGACTTCTTTAGGACCGGCAGTGAAGAAGGTAATGAGACCAAGGAGTCTGTAACCTGCCCGGATGAGGCGGTTGAGACCGGGTTCTGAAAGGCCGTAAGCGGAAATAAGTTGGCTTCTTTCATCATCGTCAAGGGCGGCAAGCTCCGCTTCAATTTTGGCGCAGATTGAGACAACTTCGGCCCTTTCTTTTTGGGCGTATTCCATTACTTTTTTTACCATTTCATTTTCTATGCCCGAGATGAGGTCGTCTTCCGATATATTGGCGACGTAGATTACCGGTTTTGAGGTGAGGAGGTTGAGCTGTTTTACGATTCTCGATTCTTCCTCATCAAGTTCTAAAGCCCTGGCAGGTAAATTTTTTTCGAGGGTTTCCTTCAAACGTTCAAGCAGCGAAAGTTCCTTTTGATACTGCTTGTCTCCTGATTTGGCCTGCTTTGAGACTTTTTCTATACGCCTTTCCAAAGTTTCCAGATCTGCAAAAATGAGCTCGAGATTTATGGTTTCGATATCCCTTATAGGGTCTACGCTGCCATCCACGTGAACCACGTTGGGGTCTTCGAAACACCTGACCACATGGGCTATGGCATCTACTTCGCGGATGTGGGAAAGGAATTTATTTCCTAGTCCCTCTCCGCGGCTCGCGCCTCTTACAAGGCCGGCTATGTCTACAAACCTGATGGTGGCAGGTGTTACCTTTTGAGGATTTTCCAGTTTTGCAAGTTCTTCCAGCCTGTAGTCCGGCACTGCCACAACACCTACGTTGGGTTCTATGGTGCAGAAAGGATAATTGGCACACTCGGCCCCGGCTTTAGTTATGGCGTTGAAAAGGGTGCTTTTGCCAACGTTTGGCAATCCTACGATGCCTATTTCCATTTTTAGGCTCCTTTCAAGGGTTTTTGTCTCACTTTTTGTATTATACCAGCCTTAAAATAAAACGTAAACGAAAAAGCCATATAGCAAGTATGAAGGATTTTTTCCTCCGGGGTAGAAATAAATAATTCATTTAGAAAAAACTTTGATGGAGGTTGAAAATGAGGTATAAACTGGTAGTAACGGATTTGGACGGTACGCTGCTCGACGACAAAAAGAACGTATCCGAAGCTAACCTGGAGGCTATAAAAAGGATAAGGGGCTCGGGCATTTTATTTACCGTTGCCACGGGCCGGGGCGAAAGGGCGGCACGTCACTTTCTGGAGCTCCTGGAAATTGACATACCGGCCATTCTCTTTAACGGCGGTGAGATTTTCGATCGAGGAAAAGGCCCAGTATATTCGAAGTACCTGCCAAAGCCAATTTACAACCTCGTGATAGATCATTTCGTCGAAAGCGAAGTCGGAATAGTTGCCTTCTTTCACGACAAAATTTTCATTGCCGACTTCAAACCCGCCCATGAAATTTATCTCAATAGAGAAAAGGTGAAGTACGAAAAGGTTAAGGACCTGAAGGACATAGATGTGGTAAATAAAGTGATATTGGTGGGTGACGTGGGTTACTCCATAGAAAAGGTGAGGGAACTTGAAAAAAAGACCGGAATTAGAATGAATTACGTGCAGTCGGAAAGATTTTACCTTGAAGTTTTGCCTGATGGTGTTTCCAAAGGAGAAGGTTTAAGGCATCTTTGCGATATTTTGGGGATTGAACGGCAAAGCGTGGTGGCGATAGGAGACAACATGAACGACCTTTCTATGATTAATTTTGCAGGGCTGGGGGTTGCGGTAAAAAATGCAGAAGAACCAGTAAAAAGAGCCGCAAAGCTTGTCGTGCCTTCGAACAGCGAAGACGGTGTTGCGTATTTGTTAAATAAAATAGCAAAAGGCGAGCTTTGATAAATGAAAAAAGAAGGGGGGCTTTTTGTTGGATAAAAATTTTTACAGGGTGACGGCCTATTTTTTGATCCTTGCGATGGTTACGGGCCTTGCCGGTTGCGGCAATTTAGCTACGTCGGAATCGGAAGTCCCGGCATCAAAGGTTTTGAAACCTGAAGGGGCGGTAGTGGAATTAACGATGAAGGGGGCGGAAGTCAAGAAGGCCACCGTCACCCTCGATAACGGCCAGGTAGATTATTTTGAAGGCGGTGAGCTTTTTTCTCCTGATTTTAAATGGGCCGCCTTTTCGGGAACCGAAAATGGCTTTGGACAGGGGCTATGGGTATTTGCCTTGGACGGCTCCGGTGCAAGGCTCATCGAAAAAATCCAGGGAGAAGACTTCGAAAGCGGGGCTTTTAGACTCTGGCTTTTGGGCTGGGATAACAGCGGTAACTTGATATATGCCATTTCAGGTAGGTTTAAAGAAGGAAAACACCAAGGCGAAGATGGTCTTCTTTTTAAGAAGTATGATCCGGAAAGCGAAGATACAAAGGAAATCGGCCGCTTGCCATTAAAGGGCGGCTATTGGAGCCGCATGATGTTTAACCGCCCCCAAAATTCGGTTTTCGTGGACCTTGTAAGTGAAATTTGGAAAGTAGATGTGGCTAAAGAAACCGTATCCTGCCTGAAAAAGGGATTACCTTCTTATGATGGGCTATTTTATCCCAGGCTGTCGCGCGTGGGAGATTATTTTGCCTACGAAAAGTACGAGCCGGATGTTCCTGGGATCTACATATTGGATACGAAAACCGGTGAGGAGAAAGTACTAGCAAAAGGCGGGGAAGTTATACGATTTTCGCCTCTATGGTCCCCCGATGGCCGCCACATAGCCTATTACTCGGCCGCTAAGGACGATAAAGGGTGCTTTGACCTGATAGAAGGGGAAAATTACCCTTATCCGGTGGGCGACTTTATAGAAATAGTTAATGTAAAAAACAGCAGCGGTATTAAGATAGAGATACCGGGGAAAAAGGTGGGGTATGCAACTTGGAATTACGACGGAACTGCTTTGCTTTTTTGTGCCATTTCCGAAGAAAAGGCTGAAGAAATTAAGGAAATGAGTGCCATCGGGGCGCAAGAAATTGAGAATATTCCATGGGATGGGCTGTACATAGCGGACCTTGCGGGAAACGTTACTGAAATAGCAAAGGGACTTAGGCCTCCGGCGGCTGCTTATCTAAACAAAAATAAGAGTGCTGTTTATTTTGTAGACCTTGATGTTACAGCCTCAAGCTGTGACCTTTTATACTTGCCGGTAGGCCGGGAAAAGATGAAACTCGACCCCGGTGGAGTGAAAAAGTGGATAGTAAATGAAGATGGTATCGCCGAATACAAAGGTAATCCGGTGCTTGCCGCCTACCTGCAAGACGGGACCTTCCAGTTATATATATTTGAAGATGAGAAAGCTAAGGACGTTTTTTCCGAAAGCGGCAGCCTATGGAGATATACCGCAGTAGGTGATTATTTGGTGCTTTCGTACACCACAAAAGAGGGCCAAAAGGAAAAACTGGAATTTATAAAACTGAAGGATTGAAACTTAACTTAAGAGTCGCTTTCTATTGATTTTAACATGTTCACCTCCTCATCGGTCAATTCGCGCCACTCGCCGGGGTTTAGGCTTTCGTCCAGTTTTAACGGGCCCATGGAAAGGCGCTTGAGATAAATTACCTCTTTGCCCCGGGCTTTTACCATTCGCTTTATCTGGTGGAACTTGCCCTCGTATACTGTTACAAGAGCCGAAGAAACCTCTCCGGAATCAAGTATTTCAAGTTTTGCGGGAAGAGCCCTGTAATTGCCCAGAAAAATACCTTCGCGGAAAGCTTTGACGTCCTCTTCTCCGAGGCAGCCCTTTACCTCTATGTAATATACTTTTTCCACTTTTTTTCTGGGTGTCAGCAGCCTGTGGGCGAGTTGGCCATCGTCGGTGATGAGCAAAAGTCCTTCGGCGTCCTTATCCAACCTGCCTACGGGGAAAAGTTTTCTATGCGAATATTCACCTTCCAGCAGGTCTATAACCGTAGTCTCGCGAAGGTCTCGTGTAGAGGAGATGACCCCTTTGGGTTTATTCATCATGATGTAGACGAATTCTTTGAAGACTAGTTGTTCGCCGAAGACGCATATTAAGTCAACTGTAGGGTCCACCGGTGCACCGGTATCGGTTACGATCCTGCCGTTTACCGTGACCTCTCCCCGCTTTATTATCTTTTTTACATCTTTGCGGCTGCCGTAACCCGACATACTCACAATTTTGTCCAGACGTTCTGTTCTTCCGGCCATTTTAAAAACCTCGCTCGGAAATTTAGCATGCAATATAAAATAATATCATTTCTGCTCGAAAAAGTAAAAACTTTTATCAAAAATGCTTTACAATTACATCACAATTTTCATGTAAAATAAAAGCTAAACGGATACCTAAGGGAGGGATTAGGTTAATATGGGCTGGTTCTGCCACGGATTGGGATGGGGAATTGGAGGTATAAATGGAACGATGATGTTTTTCGGGATGTTCTTATGGGTATTTTTCTGGGCGGCTATAATTTTCCTTTTATACAGGCTTATTAAAGGACTGATTCCCGCTACCAGTCCCGCTGTTAAAAGCGATTTCCGAGAGACGCCGTTGGATATTCTGAAAAAGCGGTATGCCGCTGGAGAAATATCCAGAGAAGACTTTGAAAAAATGAAAGATGATCTAGGCAGGAGCTAAAATTTTAAGAACACCAAAAAAGCCCCGGATGTATAAGCTACGTCCGGGGCTTTGCGATATTGGAAGTTTTTAGCTGCCAAGAATGACTATTACTATCGGCAGAAAGAATATTATCAATATAATAGGGAAAAACCACCACCACCACTGGAAGCTGGTTACGTCTGCCATTGTTATACCCCCTTTCCACCGTTCCCTACTTTATAATATGTTATATGGATAAAGCGGGTGATACTCGAGGTAAGGCTATTTTATTGAAAAGCTCCGGGCGGTGAGCACCGGAGCTTTATCAAAAGTTAGACTTTTTGGCCCAGCACTATGATGATTACGGGGAAGAAAAAGAGTATTACCACTATTGGGATGAACAGCCACCACCACCAGTTGAAACCACAACCAGGCTCTGCAATGTCTGGCATTTTTACTACCTCCTTTGACGACTTTTCTATGATATTCTATGTAAGGAATTTTTTTTATGTGATTGAAACTATTGGGGTTTTTGTTGAAAAAAGGCGGAACTGCCCAAATTTATTAACATATTAATTCACAACATTGTTATTATAAGTAAAAGAGATTGTGTTTTTATATAGCAAGGGGGTGATTTATATGGTGTCATTCAGGCCATTTTTACTGGGTGCTTTTGCGGTAGCTATGGCTTATGCCATGAGTCCCGAAATCAAAAAAAGAGTCAAACCGGCGTTTGATAAGGGTATTGAAAAGGGAAAGGAAAAGATGGCCCAAATCAAGTATAAGATGGAAAAAAGCGCGATGATGGAAGAAGAGCCTGCAAATCGGCAGAGTATTGACGAAGAACTGGAGAGATTGAGAGAGGAGAGGAAAACTTATTTAGAAGAAATAAGGGAGTTAAAAAATTTGGTCAACAAGTTATTCGGCGAGATTGCCCAGCTTAAAGGCAAAAGTTAAAATGGAGCCATCAAGGGCTCCATTTTTCTGAGGTTATGATATAATTTTCCAGAAAGTACAAGTACTGTTAACAATACCCTGATAACTAGTTTTAATCTCCTATAGGGGGATTTATCCCTCTTCTC
>JASUSP010000059.1 GCA_030446005.1 Tepidanaerobacteraceae bacterium
AGAATCAATGGTAATATTATATTGAGCCATTTCTCATCCCTCCAGTTAGGTTTTTGTGTTGGCAATTTAATTCTAACCAGAGGGATGGGGGTGGCTCAATCCCTTTTTACACAATTATATAGACTTAGTATGGAGATCGCTTATTTAAAGGAATAGTTTAAAAAACGAGCCGAAATTAATGGAAAAAATCGAGATCATAAAGAAATTCAGATCTCGGGGTATAAACCTGGATTTTCTTCTTCGGATTGCGGGTATTCCGAAAAGTACGTTCTTTTGCAAACCTCATGAAGAAAAATGTAGTTCAATCAGAGGATGCTTTATTCCTGGCTTTTCATGGACCAAAAATGGCGAAATTGTAACTGACGAAGCAATAAGGATACTGCTTTTAAATCCAAGGAATTTCAAGAGTAGTGAAAAGGTCAGGGTATATTACCCGAGCAAATACTTGTGGGTTCAACGGAGAAAAATTCGAATATAGAGCGATTTTAAGGGCATTGAAGAAGGATTTTGTTGAGCTAAATAAAAAAGACGATTTTAAAATTTAATTACTTTTGTTTGCTAAGGGTGAATAAAAAAATTGAAGTTGCACAAGGGGGTCAAATTATGTTAAAAATCGAAATCCCGGGAGAGGGCATTATAGAACTCAGGTATTTGGTTTTAGATTACAATGGGACTATAGCAGTTGATGGGAAATGTTATGAAAAAGTGAAGGAACTGCTTAAAGATATTGCCAAAACACTTGACATTTACGTGCTCACAGCCGATACTTATGGGTGTGCCTATGAAGAGATAAAGGGCCTTCCCGTAAAGTTTCACAGGGTTGACCCTTTAAATGGGGGCGAGGATAAAAGGATTTTTGTAGAAAAGTTGGGCGGAGAATATGTGGCGGCTGTAGGAAATGGGAAAAACGATGTAAAAATGTTTAAGGCTTCCAAATTGAGGGTAGCTGTTATAGGCAGGGAAGGGGCTTTTTGCGAGGTCTTGATGAACTCCGATATAGTAGTCACTTGCCCCGAAGATGCCCTTGAGTTGTTTTTAAATACGAAGAGAATAGTTGCTACTTTAAGGAGGTAATTTTTTATGAATTTTATTTTCTTTAGGGTAAAAAAGGGGGCTATAGAGCCCGTTTTTTATAACAATTTTGAAATTTCTCGAGTTTTTCTATATAGTCGATCAATCCCTGGAATAGCTTTAGAAATTTCTTGCGAAGCTATCGCCTGATTGCGGGAAAATACAAATGTAACTTTTATATCCTCGTTTATTTTAGATATCCTCTCTCTCATTAAAAAGAAGCTAAGAAAATATAGCATGAAAAACCTTGGCTTGCGAAAAATCACAAAATGCAAATACAATTAAAAAATATTGACAATTTAATAATTCTGTGATATTCTTAAGATGTATATACATGTTAATATTTATGACCGTAGTGGGGAAGGAGTCAAAAATGGAAAAGAGGTTTTTAGCGCCGCAGGAAATAATTGAGTCTACTATCGCAATAGGGAAAAAGAAGGCAGAACTTTCACTTTTGCAAATGATCCTTTTGGGATTGATGGCTGGAATCTATATAGGTTTCGGTGGATTTGCTTCTATTACGATAATGCAAACATTAAAGAATATCGATGCCGGTCTTATGAAATTTGCCGGTGCTATGGTTTTCCCAGTCGGACTCATGCTTGTAGTGATTTGCGGTGCCGAGCTTTTCACGGGGAATAATTTGATGGTGTTTTCGCTTTTAAAAAGAGAAATTAACGGGGCGGCGCTTTTTAGGAACTGGGTGACGGTATACGTAGCCAACTTTATAGGTTCCGTTTCTCTTGCGTATCTGGTTTCGAGCAGCGGGCTCTTGCAGGGCAGCGTGAAGGAACTGGCCCTTTCCATTGCGCAAAACAAGATTTTTGCGAATTTTACCCTGCCTTTCGTAAGGGGGATCTTGTGCAACATCCTGGTGGTCCTTGCAGTGATGATGGCTACTTCGTCGCAAGACATAATTTCAAAGATCTTCTCGTGCTGGTTTCCCATAATGCTTTTCGTGCTTTCGGGCTATGAACACAGCGTGGCGAATATGTTTTTCCTTCCCCTGGCAAAGTTCGGAGGATTGGATATAAGTTGGGGACAAATTTTCATGAATAATCTGATTCCTGTCACTTTAGGAAACCTGGTGGGAGGAGCAGGTGTTATTCCGATCGTGTATTTTAACGCTTACTTCAAGAGGGCAAAGGAAAATTACTCTATGGACGCGAAAGCTTAAATAATATAATAGCGATTTGAAAGGCTGGGGATTTATAGTGTTTATTAAAAAAAGCTTGGAAGATTTTGTAGAAGTACTGGCATCAAAAGAACCGGTGCCGGGTGGGGGAGGCGCTTCGGCGCTTGCCGGTGCGTTGGGGAATGCTTTGGGCAGTATGGTCTGTAATTTGACTTTGGGAAAGGAAAAATACAGGGATGTAGAACCGGAAATCAAAGATATACTGGAGAAAACCAAGGATTTGCAGAGTAAACTGCTGTCCCTGGTTGATGAAGACGCCGAGGTTTTCAAAGAAGTAGCGGCCGCATACAAGCTTCCTAAAAATACCGAGGAAGAAAAGCAAAAGAAAAAGGAAGCCTTAAACCGGGCTTTGAAAGATGCCTGCCAGGTGCCAATAAAGATTATGGAGTATTCGTTGGAAGCCTTAAAGCTGCAGAGGAGGCTGGCCGAAATAGGTTCGAAAATGGCCATAAGCGATGTGGGAGTCGGTGCGCTCCTTTTAAAAGCAGCGGTGCATGGAGGAAAGCTCAACGTCCTCATAAACCTAAGCGGCATAGACGATAAGGAATTTGTAGAAAACACGAGCAAATACGTGGAAAGGATTTGTAAAGAGGCGGATGAGCTGGCAGATGAAGCTTATGAAGAAGTCTCAAAAAAACTGTGAGGAGGTGATATGCAAGTACCGGTTTCACAATTTTTAAAAAAAGAGGTGTAAAAAATGAAAAGTCCGGAAGAATTGGCGAAGGAAAGACTTGCGCGGATCGAGGCGGCGGTAAACCTGGAAGAACCTGACCGGGTGCCCTTCAGCGGCGTTGGTGGCGATGTGATAGCAGCTTACGCGGGCATAACGCAGGAGGAATTTTGTTTCGATTATGACAAGGCTAAAGAAGCGATTGTCAAGTTCAATCGAGATTTCCCCTGTGACTGGACTTTTGCGGCGGGTTTTGTGGGTGTAGGGGTGCCACCGTTTACATACGCTTTTGCCGATGATCCGGATGTTTCGGCGACGGTCGGAATGGCGATGTTCGGTACGATACATGACATAATAGGTGATACGTGCACCAGGTATCCCGGCAGGGAAATTGAGAGAAACTGTTCGCCGCAGTTCATCGGCGGGAAATTTATGGAACCGGAAGAGTACGACGATTTAATAGAAGATCCGGTCAAGTTCATAGCTGAAACGATAATTCCGAGGATTTGCCGCAATATGAATACTCCGCGCAAAGCGATGGCGGCCATGATAAGGCTGGGAATGGAGGCCGAAAAAATCAAGAATTTTGCCATTGAAGTTGGAAAAGAACTGGCCCAATTAGGTTACCCGGCTATCCCCATAACCTTGGGGTACACCCCCTTAGATCTCATAGGAGATGGCCTGAGGGATGAACTCAATTTGATACTTGACCTTCGCAGGTATCCGGACAAAGTAAAGAAAGCGTGCGAAGCACTGGTAGAACCCATTTTAAAAGCAGGATTGGCTTTAAAGCCTTTGGGAGTCAAATATGCTTTTATACCGCTGCATTTAAACGAATACCTATCACCGGAGCTTTACAATGAATTCTACTGGCCTTATCTGAAAGAGGTAATACTGGGCTTTGCAAAGGAAGGTATAAAGTCATTCGTGTTTTTCGAAGGCAGACACGATGCGCATTTAGAAACCATCCTTGAGCTTCCGAAAGGATGGGGTATAGCCTACTTTGAAAAAACCGATGTCAGGAAAGCAAAGGAAATTTTAAAAGGACATACGTGTGTGATGGGCGGGGTGCCGATTAGTTTGATAGTCGGCGGGACTCCCGAAAAAATTGATGCCTACGTTAAGGAACTGTTGGACGAAGTTAAACCCGGTGGAGGATACATACTCGCGACCAGCGTGGGGATTGCCCCGAGAGAAACACCGGTAGAAAATATAAAAGCTTTAATTGAGGCCGTAGAAAAGTATGGAAAATATTAAAATAATAAAAATATAAAATTTTAAGGAGGTTTAATCGCTATGTTAGATGAAATTTTAAAGAGCATAGTAGAGATGGAAGAAGAGGAGGCTATAAAGAAGGCGAAGGAATATTTAGACGGCGGAGGGGACCCACAGAAGCTTCTAGAAGTATGTCGGGATGCGATGGGAGAAGTAGGAGCCAGGTTTGAGAAAGGCGAATACTTCCTGTCCGAACTTATCTTGGGCGGCGAGATATTCAAGCAGATAATGGAATTTACGTTGCCGAAGATAAAGGGCGAGTCGGTAAAGAAGATAGGTAAGATTGTATTGGGGACTGTGAAGGAAGACGTGCACAACATAGGCAAGGACATATTCAAAGTATTTGCGGAGGCATCGGGCTTTGAAGTAATAGACATAGGCATAGACACGCCGGAGGAGAAGTTTGTGGAAGCTGTAAAGGAGCACAAACCGGATATAGTAGGCATGTCGTGCCTGATTACCGCCGGAGTGACTTCGATGAAGAAGACGGTGGACAAACTGAAGGAAGCTGGTTTAAGGGACAGCGTGAAGATAATAATAGGCGGAGGCAGGGTAGACGAGAGCGTGAAGGAATTCACGGGAGCCGATGCGTGGGCGGACGATGCCGCAAAAGGCGTGAGGCTTTGCAAACAACTTATAGGTGTGGAGGGTTAAAAAGATGGTGAGCAATGCAAAAGAACTTGCCGAAAAAAGATTAGCCCGCTTAATGGCGGCAATGAACCTTGAGGAACCTGACAAAGTTCCCCTTGCGGGTGTGGGTGGTGACATAGTTCCCGCTTATTCCGGCCTGAGCATGTACGAATATTGCTATGACAGCGAAAAAGCTCTGAAGGCGATGGAGAATTTTTTAAAAGATTTCCCCTGCGACTGGCCTTTTGCAGCTTCCGTGAGCGGTTTGGACGGGCGTGTATTCAACGTAGCGTTTTCGGAATTTCCGGATATTTCGATAAACCTCACCTTCATAACCGGCCCGATGCATGATGTATTGGGGGACAAATACTACAGATATCCGGGCAGGGAAATTTCGGAGGATTCATCCCCTCAGTTTATTGGCGGGTCTTTTATGGAAGCCGATGAATACGACAAACTTATAGAAGATCCCGTAAAGTTCATAGCCGAAACGGTGCTACCCAGGGCCTGCCGGAACTTGGAAACACCCCGCAAGGCTATGGCGACGATGGTCAGGCTTGGCACCGAAATATCCAAATTTAATGCTATGATGATGCAGACTGTCGGCTTGATGCAGGAGTTGGGCTATCCCGCAATGGCACTCGGAGGTGCCTATGCGCCGCTGGACCTGATAGGTGACTTTTTAAGAGGCGTGGAGAATCTCCTGTTAGACATCAGAAGGTATCCTGACAAGGTAAAAGCGGCGACCGAAGCATTGGTAGAGCCGATAATGAATTACGCACTGGCTCACAAGAATATAGGTGCTACTTTGGCCTTTATACCACTCCACCTGAATGAATACCTCTCGCCCAAGCTTTATAAAGAATTCTACTGGCCCACGCTGAAGGAAGTAATTGTAAGGCTTGTAAACGAAGGCTTTAAAGTAATGGTATTCTTCGAAGGACGGCACGATGCACATCTTGAGACAATTTTAGAGTTGCCAAAAGGGTGGGGAGTAGCATATTTTGAGAAGACCGACGTTGTAAAAGCAAAGGAAGTCTTGAAAGGTCATACTTGCGTAATGGGCGGAATTCCCATGGGACTTATAGTTGGAGGAACGCCGGCTCAAATCGACGAGTACGTTAAAAATCTGCTCGAGAAGGTAAAACCCGGCGGCGGATTTATCCTGGCCCCCGGCGTTGGGACTGCCCCGAGAGAGACTCCGGTCGAGAACATAAAGGCGCTTATAGAAGCGGTGGAGAAGTACGGTTAAAACAGAACGCCGATTGCCGACTTAAAGCCGGCGATCGGCATAAACTTAAAAAACTTAAGAACACATAGTAAAATGAAATGTCAGAAATAAGATAAATTTAATAAGAATATAAATTGTACAACCACATTTTTTGAGAAAGGGTGGGAATGGTGGGAAAAAGTAATACTGCGACAGTTGTTGCGGTAATGTCGGTATTTTTTATCGCGATGGGTATAGGGATTATAACACCGGCGTTGCAAAACATAGCGGAAGCCTTCCCGGAACTTCCCTTCAGCACTATTTTATTGGCATCTACTTTGCCATCGCTTTTTCTTATACCGGCAACCGCCTGGTCCGGTATGGTTGCCGGAAACAGGGTTGGATACAGACCTCTATTATTGATAGGTACCCTTCTTTTTGCTGTAGCAGGAGCTGCGCCTTTTGTCATGAATGATTTCACCGTTATACTGGTGGCTAGGGCATTATTTGGAGTAGGCCTTGGTATAATATCCCCCCTTGGAACTGCACTAATTTTAGGGCTATTTGAAGGACAGCAGAGGGCCAATATGCTTGGGCTTTCGGGTGTTATTATGAACCTAGGCGGTATAGTGCTTCAAATGTTAGGTGCGATTTTGTGCACGATAAGTTGGAGACATGCCTTTTTGCCGCACTTATTAGCACTTATAACTTTCTTCATGGTGCTTTTTATGCTCCCCGAACCCGAAAAGAAGAAGGAAGAAACTGCAGCAGGCGCAGCGGCTAAGGTTAAGATGCCGAGCGCGGTTTATTTAATCGCAGCGCTTTTTGGTACTGCTATGATGTTGAATTACCCTATGCTGGTTAATATGTCAACTATAATTATTACCGGGAATTTGGGGGATGCTGCCTCGGCGGGAGTCGTGCTCTCAATGTTCACCGTCGGAGGAATGATTGGAGGAGCGATTTTCGGAAAACTACATCAATACTTTAAACTTCACGCTATTACATTGAGCTTGCTTGTTATATCGGCTGGTATGGGGTGTGTGTATTACGCTAATAGCTTAATGATGCTGACGGTAGGTTCCACCCTCGTGGGGTTAGGATTTAGCGTTTTAATGCCTGCTGTGATGATGATAATAGGATCTATTGTTCCGCCAGCGGCCTTTGCATCGGCGTCCGGTACGCTGATGGCTTTTATGAACCTTGGAGGATTTATTTCCACATATTATATAGCGCTTCTTTTGAGGATAAATAGTTATATACGTTTTCCAATATTTATCGCAATGGTGGCGTATTTTATAAGTGCATTGATATACGCATTAACGGGGGCGAGGAAGTCGCCTTCGGTTTCAAAAGCAGGTTAATAAAGCACCCGACTTTTGGAGCGTCCCATCCGCATATTTATGTCTTAAGATATCACGTGTCGTGATGGGATGCTTTATTGGACCATATTTGTTAAAAGTCATTAAAGCTCTCTGTCCCGCCTTGCTTACTAAGTGCGGGATGGAGAGCTTTTGCTATTTTAAAAATCTTAAAATTGACAAAAGAATAAATATATGATAAAATATATACAAGTATAGCATACTATAACAATTAAAAATAATTATGCAGGGAGGTCAAAGCGTGCTGGAGGATATTTTAAAGAACATAGTTGAAATGGAAGAGCATGAGGCTATAAATAAGGCTAAGGAGTACTTGGAAGGCGGCGGGGATCCGCAAAAGCTCCTGGAAGTATGCCGCGACGCTATGGGAGAAGTGGGAAAGAGGTTTGAACAGGGAGAGTACTTCCTTTCGGAACTCATTCTAGGCGGGGAGATATTCAAAGGCATAATGGAATTTACTCTACCCAAAATAAAGAGCGGTTCGGTGCAGAAGATTGGAAAGATAGTTTTGGGCACCGTAAAGGAAGACGTGCACAACATAGGCAAGGACATATTCAAGGTATTTGCGGAGGCATCTGGGTTTGAAGTGATAGACATAGGCATAGACACGCCGGAGGAGAAGTTTGTGGAAGCGGTGAAGGAGCACAAGCCGGACATAGTAGGCATGTCGTGTCTTATAACTGCAGGAGTGACCTCGATGAAAAAGACGGTGGACAAATTGAAGGAAGCGGGGTTGAGGGACGGCATAAAGATAATAATAGGTGGAGGCAGGGTAGACGAGAGCGTCAAAGAATACGCCGGAGCCGATGCGTGGGCTGATGATGCGGCGAAGGGAGTAAGGCTCTGCAAACAACTATTAGATTGGAGGGTTGATTAAAAATGGTGAGCAATGCTAAGGAACTTGCCGGAAAGCGCTACGCTCGCATCATGGCGGCGATTAACCTTGAGGAGCCAGACAGGGTACCTCTTAGAGGATTTGGCGGAGATATAATTCCGGCTTATTCCGGCATAACCCAGCACGAATTTTGCTATGATTATGAAAAGGCAATCAAGGCCATTGAAAAATTTTTGACCGATTTTCAGTTTGATTGGGCTGGTTCTGGAATAACGGGCTTGGATGGACGCGTATTTAGTGTGGCGTTTTCGGAATATCCAGATATTGCGGCGAATACTACTTTTATAACTGGGCCTATGCATGATGCGTTAGGGGACAAATATTACCGGTATCCGGGAAGGGAAATTTCAGAGGATGCTTCACCGCAGTTTATTGGCGGAACTTTTATGGAGGCTGACGAATATGACCAATTGATAGAAGACCCGGTCAAATTTGTGGCGGAAACTGTGCTACCCAGAGCATGCCGCAATTTAGAGACACCGCGGCAGGCCATGGCTACAATGGTAAGGCTAGGGGTTGAATTTGCAAGGTACGGAGCAGCAGGCCGCGAAATTGGGGCAATAACAGCAAAGTTGGGATACCCGTCGATACCCATGGGCGGGGCTTATGCGCCGCTAGATATAATTGGAGACTTTTTGAGGGGAATTGAAAACGTACTTTTGGACATCAGAAGATACCCGGATAAGGTTAAAAAAGCGGCAGAAGCTTTGGTTGAACCAATTGTGAATTATGCGCTTTCCTATAAACAGAGAGGATTAAAGTGGGTTATGATACCTCTGCATTTGAACGAGTACCTATCCCCCAAGCTGTACAAAGAATTTTATTGGCCAACTTTGAAGGAAGTGATTTTGAGACTAGCCGATGAAGGTATGAAAGCACAGGTATTTTTCGAGGGACGCCATGATGCGCACCTTGAGACCATATTAGAACTTCCCAAGGGATGGGGCATTGCATACTTTGAAAAGACCGATGTCGTAAAAGCAAAGAAAGTTTTGGAAGGACATACTTGCGTGATGGGCGGAATTCCGATGAGCTTAATAGTGGGCGGAACCCCGGAGAAAATTGAGGAATACGTAAAGAATCTATTAGAACAGGTGAAGCCGGGTGGCGGATTTATACTCAGCGCTAATGTAGGTAACGCTCCCAGGGAGACCCCCATCGAGAACATTACTGCTTTAATCGAAGCGGTAGAAAAATACGGTTAGAAGATACACCGGTCCCGGCGTTTAAGCCGGGGCCTTGAAATTAAAGAGGAGGGGGAAAATGAAAAAGCCTCTTAGCAAAGCTATAAAAACTTTTTACGGCATTGGCGATTTCGGCTTTGCCATGATGACTAGCGTGGAATTGTACTTGTTTGTGTTTTTCCTCACCAATGTAGCGAAGTTTTCGCTTCCAATGGTTGCGCTTATTGGTACCGTAACGAGTGTTGTGGATGCAGTGTTATCTCCGTTTTACGGGGCAATAATTAGTGCCACCAAACCGATGAAATGGGGAAGGAATCGCTCTTGGATGCTTATTGCTCCACCGCTGGTTGTAATTCTTTATATGTTTCAGTTCACAAGAATCGGACCTAATGAGACGATAGCTGCAATTATCGTATGTGCAGGTTTTATCCTGAGCCATATAGCATGGAATATACCGTGGGTTGCGAATGTTGCATTAATTCCGGTTTTGGCAAATAATCCCGAAGAGCGTGCACTTCTCGCATCACGGCGCGCGACTTATACAGCATTGGCAGGGGTGGTCTTTTCCTATGCTGGACCACCTTTGGCAATATACCTTGGCAAAGTTACGAATAATCCTGTAATGGGTTATACGCTACTTGCAGGAATAATGGCATTCTTGATGATGATATGCTATTGGATCGTTTTTAAAATAACTGAGGGTTATGAGCCTACGGGTCAGGGACAAGGTGCGGCAAAAGGCTCAACTGTATCTATAAAAGCGATGGTAAACAGTCTCGTCCAAAATCCGCCTCTTATTGTGTTACTCATATCCGATTTTCTCCGGTACATGGTTAACTTCATAATGACAGCAGCTGCTGCCTATTACTTTACCTATGTAGCACAGAATATGGCTCTCTATCCAACTTATTTGCTATTCGGCGGTATAGCGCAGGTAATAGGAGCCCATATTGCTGGCAATCTTTCGAAAAGTCTTTCAACTAGGAATGCTTCGATTTTGAGTCTCTTTGGGTTAGCTGCATCTTTGATTATATGTAAATACGTAGGTATGAATGTAATGATGTTCTTTGTATTTGTCCTGATAGCTAGAGTATTCTTAGGGATTTTGACCTCCGTAATGGTGAGTTTATATTCGGATGTTGCAATCTATGCCCAGTGGAAAACGGGCGAGGATGCTTCTCCCTTCGTTATGGGTTTAATGACCTTATCTCTTAAAACTGCAGTTATATCTAGGGGCACGATAATTCCCTTTGTTTTATCAGCTGCGGGTTTCATTCCAGGGGCTGATCCTGCTACTGCCACACTTGCATTGAAGACAGCAGTAATAAATGTGTTTGTATTCATTCCTGGTATTTTTGCTCTTATTTCCGGAATAATACTTGCGGTTGGCTATAAATTGACTAGAGAGAAATTGATCCAACTGCAAAATGAAATTAATCAGAGAAAAGCAGAGGCAGAGGGAGTTACCGGCTGATCTAAAATGTGTAAATAAAGAAACTCACAAAGGTGCTTTTTTGCACCGGTGGTTTTACACCACCGGTGCTGCATATTAGATAAAATTTTTTAAAGAGGTGCAAAATATGTGGTTGGAAAAGGGCATTGGTGAAGAAAAAAGGTGGTTTTATCCAATTTCTGCTTTTATAATAGGCGCAGCTACCTTTGTATCCCAGCTTTGGACTATGTTTTACCCTCATATTCAAGCTCATTTTGGATTGGAAACTACTGCATCGATAGTTTTTGCGTCTACGTTTAGCGGTATGGGTTCGATGATTATAGGTCCCCCGATTACGGGAG
Source organism: Tepidanaerobacteraceae bacterium (assembly GCA_030446005.1). Taxonomy (GTDB): domain Bacteria; phylum Bacillota; class Thermosediminibacteria; order Thermosediminibacterales; family Thermosediminibacteraceae; genus Fervidicola. The sequence goes on from JASUSP010000059.1 coordinate 11,307, forward strand.
GCATTTTGGATAAATACGGACCTAAAATTCCTTTTATTATGTCCGCTGTGTCCTTTGTTACGGGCCACAGCCTGATATTTAAAATGCTTACAATGAACGACTGGGCCACAGCAAGATATATTTGGTATTTGGGGAGCTTTTTTATAGGGCTAGGAGCCGGATTTTATTCCGGGACGTATACGGCTACAGTGGCTAAATGGCTTCCCGACAGAGCGGGAACCGCTTTGGGTCTAGCTGTTGCCGGCACCGGTGCTGGTACCATCGTATATTCCCCTTTAGTTGCCTCGCTTATAAAATCTCACGGTTTTTCGGGGAATATTTTTCTGATGTTTGCGATGATTGCTGCAGTGGCTTTGCTGGGGCTAGGAGTGCCTTTCTGGAGAACGCCTCCTCACGATTGGTCTCCTGCTGGAATGCAGCCAAAATCGAAAGCTTCGGCTGTAAGACCTGTCCACATAGCGAAGGACTACACCTTTCAGGAAGCAGTAAAGGACAGGAGATTCTGGTTGCTTTACATTTGTTTTATAAGTGCTGCATTTTCCAACATGCTTTTCGTTCAAAATGCATCCTTGATAATAATAGAAGGGCTGAGCGGCGTCATAAGCAGGGATGCAATCATGGCCTCGGTAGTGCCGATTTTTCTAACCAATTCTGCGGTAGCAGGACTCCTCGGAAGATTTGGATGGGGTGTGATCTCCGATAAATTGGGAGGGCCATGGAGGACCTTGTGGATGGTTTACTTTTTACCGGCAGTGCTGATGGTTGCTTTTTATCTGGGCTACCATTCTACACTTCTAATATTTATAATAGGATTTTTATTGTACTTTGGCTTCGGCGGAGAACCGGTAGTTCATTACGCCATAGTGCCTCATGTTTTTGGAAGGAGGCATTTGGGCAAAATCATGAGCACGTTGAATGCTTTTTCAGTAGGCTTAGGTATAGCCTTTGGGCCATACGTTGGTGCTTACATTAAAGACATAACAGGTGGATATTATTGGGCCCTTGTTCTAGCAGTGCTCATCCGACTGGTGGGGACTGTTTTTGCCTTGGTAGGTTTGAATTGGGTAAAACGGGAAAACGTGGCTGAAATATGATTTAAATAGGTGGCAAATTCCTATTTTTAGCAATTAGATAGAAGCCTGAATCCGTGATAAGGATTGCAATATAATCCATAAATACGGGACATTTCCATAAAAAGCTTTTCTTAAAAACTAAAATTTTCCATTGTGCTGTAATG
>JASUSP010000060.1 GCA_030446005.1 Tepidanaerobacteraceae bacterium
CTGCTTCTTGGGGCAGGGGCTGAAGGCTTCCCAAATACCGCCTGCTGGGGCAGGGAAGCCTAAAAAAGGCGGTAAAAAATACCCCAGCCGTCTAAACTGAGAAGTTTGTCACAGTTTAGATGACCAGGTCGTCTTATATGCCTTTAGAAACAAGGAAACCCGCAACAAGAGCCATCCTGGCCGGTTTGATATCAGAAGGTTTCGAACAACAAACCATGGACGAACTTGCGCTTCTTGCAAAGGCAGCCGGAGCCGAAGTCCTTGCAAAAGTCACCCAAAAGCGCCCCAGCAAGGACCCGGCGTACTACCTTGCTCTGGGAAAGGTCCGCGAAATCGCACAAATGGCGGAATTTTTGGGGGCAAATGCGGTTATTTTCGACGACGACCTTACCCCTGTGCAGATTAGAAATCTCGAAGATATTATAGGTACACAAATAATTGACCGAACGACCCTAGTTCTGGACATTTTCGCCCAAAGAGCAAGGTCTTTGGAAGGCAAAATCCAGGTAGAACTTGCCCAGCTTCAGCACCTGCTGCCGAGGCTCACCGGAAAGGGCGTCGAACTTTCCCGGGAAGGCGGCGGTATAGGCACCCGGGGCCCCGGCGAAACGAAGCTGGAAACGGATCGACGACATATCCGGCGCAGAATTTCTTATTTAAAAAGGGAGCTGGAAAGGATAAGGAAAAACCGGGAACTTTTGAGGAGCTCGAGAAAATACCCGGTTGTAAGCCTTGTCGGTTACACCAATGCCGGAAAATCCACGCTGATGAACGCTCTCACCGGAGCCGGAGTATCTGCCAACGACCGGCTGTTTGATACCCTTGACACTACAACTAGAGCACTGGTACTTCCCGACGGGCGAAAGGTTTTGCTTTCGGATACCGTCGGGTTCATAAGAAAGCTTTCGCACGAAATAGTGGAAGCGTTTAAAGCTACTTTAGAAGAAGTAAAGGAATCGGACCTTCTCATCCTGGTGGCGGATGCATCAAATCCCGCGGTTGACGAGGAAATTGCAACGGTAAAGGCAGTCCTTAAAGAAATACAGCCTAGCGACATTCCGTCCATACTTGCGCTTAATAAAATAGATAAATTAGACTGCTCAAAGCCTTTAATTAACGACAAAAACGCAGTGGAGATTTCTGCCCTTAAAGGAACTAACCTGGACTTGTTGCTTAAAAAAATTTGCGCACTTTTGCCTCAAACCCGCGAACACGCTTCGATTTTGATTCCATACGAAAACGGGTTTTTACTCGACGACATATATGAAAACGGCAAGGTCGAGCGGGAGGAATACAGACCCGAGGGGATCGAAATCGAAGGAATGATCGATTCCATTTTGCTGAGGAAATTACGGAAATACCTTTCCGACAGAAGCCGTTTCTGAAACGCGATAGAATGCCGAAGTTTTTAGAATAAGATATATATTAGGGGGCATCGACATGGCAAATTACAATACAACTAAAAACTTCATATATGACCTTGCGGCAACCGTATTCTTCCTATCGACGTATTATCTGATGATGCCCGTATTCCCCATTTACATGATGGAACTGGGCATTGATAAACTTACCATAGGTATAATAATGGGATTTTTTTCTATAAGCTCAATGGTATCGAGGCCCCTTGGAGGAATCTGGGCGGACGCCATGGGGCGCAGAAAACTGATGTTTTTTTCGATAGCCTTGTTTTTCATAACTCCTTTATTTTTGAACTTTTCGGCAACTTCGATAGGTTTTAGCTTGGCCCAACTGGTGTACGGTTTCAGCATAGGAGCTTTCACCGTGGCTGCCACCACATTTGCCGCAGATATATCGTCATCTGCCACCGTGGCTCAATTTATGGGATTTCACAGTATAGCATGCATTGCGGCCAAAGGACTTGCCCCCGCAATTGGTGTGAAATTGATGGAGATTTACGGTTTTTCAGGCCCCGTTATGACCACCGTTATACTGGCATTGGTCGCAGGAATTTTTGTATTTTTGCTCCGCGATTTTGAAACAACAACTGAAAAAAGTCAGTCTTACAGATTCGTTGAAGTTTTGTTAAAGAAAAACGTATATCTCCCTACACTAGTGCTTTTTTGCGGACTTGTTACTTTTGGCGCAATATCTGCAATGCTTCCCGTTTTCGCCAAAGAACGGGGTATTTCGGGGATTGAGTACTTTTTCGTAATAAATACCGCATCGGTCATAATAGCCAGACTGGCGTTGGGTTCCTGGAGCAAAAGTTATTTGGAAAGTCTGGTATCCACATCCTTAATTCTTCTGACCGTTTCGTTTGTCTCGATGAGCCTTGTTGTTAACTTTCATCAGCTCATCGCCGTTTCCGTAATATACGGATTGGGTTACGCCCTGTTGTTTCCCATGTTAAGCGCTATTTTGGTGCTCAATGTATCCCCCGAATACAAGGGAATGGCTCTTGGAATATATACCGCCGCCTTCGACCTGGGAGTGGCAGCAGGGACGGTGCTGGGCGGCCTCAGCCAGTACGTGGATTTCAAATACCTGTACCTTATTTTATCGCTTGTCCCGTTAGCAGGATTTTTTCTGTTCAAATACGCGTACCTTCCTCTCATCAACCGGACAAAAAAATATAACGGAGCTGTATCTTGACTTGCCGATAAAAATATGCTAATATATTTCTTGCTAGTCGCTGCGGGATGGTGTAACGGTAGCACCCATGACTCTGGATCATGTTGTCCAGGTTCGAATCCTGGTCCCGCAGCCATGGCCCTATCGTCTAGTGGTCCAGGACGCCGCCCTCTCACGGCGGAAACCGGGGTTCGAGTCCCCGTAGGGCTACCAAAATTTAAAATCACGAACAGTAAAACCCCCTTTAGGTTGGCAAAGGGGGTTTTTATTTTTAGATTACGCTTTTATCGCCCCGCCTGGAATCCACATAAGACATCACAAGATTCCATAACGGCAGCGCATATAAATATACGGCATAAACAATGCTGCTTTTAGGTGCGCCTATGGTCGTGAGAGGAAAAGCCGCAGCGATGCTCCACGGTATAAGGGCGCTGATCACGATAACCGAATTTTCCAGGAAAACGGCCAGTTTTTCACGGTCTTTGAACATCTTTTCTGTTATCTCGTAGGTAAGCATCGTGGCAAGGGTTTGATTGCAGCTTAAAGCCGCGGTTATCACTGAAACCACTAAAACTGCGGCAAAATTGGTGCTGCGCCGGGCCACCATGAAGCTCCATTCTTTTATTCTATTCAGTATATTGGTATTGCGAAAGATGCCGAAATAAGAAGAAGAAATTGCAATTATAAGCATCGTTTGTAACATTGAAGCAATGCCGCCTCCGTCCATCAAGGCGGCTAGTTTTGCATCTTCAGAGCGATATCCTATCACCATGCACCTCAAAAGTTCGTAAACGCTCATCCCCTGGAAAAATATACACACCAAAATACTGGTTACAATACTGCACAAAATTGTTACTTTGATATTCAACTTTAGAAGGGTAAGTAACATTATGACCGCCGCCGGCAGAACGACCCACGGGGTTAGATTAAAGCTTTGCGCGAACAATGCGAGTTTTTTACTGGTAACCTGTAGGCTGCTTTCAACGCGTCCAAAAACGGCATAAAAGGCTACCGCCAATATGAAAGGTATTATCGATGTCCTCATCATGTTAGTTATGTTCCTGTGGATATTTGTCCCGGTAAGTTCGCTTACCAATAATGCGCTAGATGACATCGGGGAACATCTGTCGCCGAAAAAGACGCCCGATAGGATGGCTCCGCCCAAATAAAAATCCGGAATGCCCAGGGTTTTTCCCGTCATCATGCAGATAATTCCCATGGTGCTGACCGTCCCGAAGGCCGTTCCGGTCAGAAAAGACACCAGCGAACACAAAAGGAAGGAAAATAAAACAAAAAATTTGGGGTCTATCACCGACACGGTATGATAGATGATAAAAGGAATGGTGCCGCCGGCTCGCCAAAGGGCTGTGAGCATTCCGATTAGAGAAAATACGATGAGGATGGTTCGGGCTTCTTTTACGCCGGCAAGCATCATCCGCAAAATCTCTCCAAAGGTAAATTTCCGGTATAGAGCATAAATCGTAAAAAGGATCAATCCTGCAAAAAGTGCAATCAAAACCGATACGTTTTTTACTATACAAAATAAAAGTAAAAGCGAAAAAACGAGAAGTGTAAGCACCTCAGCCATCATATCGCCACTTTCAAATAAGATTGAGCGCCATGGCACTTCTCCTTTTTTTTAAAAGTCTTCGCCTTCCTGCGGCATCGAATCAACTTTCTTCTTTTCCGCCATTTGCCTTAGTCGGCAGAAGGAGCAAATTTCCGCTGTGGTCACCTGGCCGCATATCTTGCATTCATTTAATTTAACGGGCTCCGAATATTTCTCAAAGAATTTTTTTCCTTTCTTGTAAAAATTGGTAAGAAAGCGCTGTTTCGTGCCGGGGCTTTCATCTTCCAATTTATTAAGGATTTCTTTATACAATATCGAACTCGCACCTAAAGCATGAGGGCACTCCTCGTGGATGAATTCAATACCGTTGAACAATACGTAGGCGAGATTTTCCCTTTCGGTCAATGTATATAAAGGCTTTACCTTTTTTACCAGCTTGGGATGGGTGCTCGGTAGCACCGGCGACTGCCTGGCCAGGTACCCTTCCTGCCAGCTCAATACATTTCCGAGAAGAGTTGCCGCCTCATCGTCCAGATTGTGACCGGTCGCCACCGCGTTAAATCCGCCGTCTAATGCCACCTTGTTAAAAAGGTACCTTTTTATCGTCCCGCATAAAGAACAGGTGCTGCGGCGAATTTCCCGCGCTAAAGCCGGGATGCTAAAACCGTATTCTTTTTCGATGTTTTTTATTATAACCGGCGCATTGTTTGCTTGAGAAAATCGTTCTACCACTTCCTGTGACCTGTCGGAATACCCGCATATACCCAGGTTAATGTACATGCCGGTTACGTTGTATCCCAATTTTAATAATATATGCCATAAAGCCATGCTGTCCTTCCCGCCGGACACCACCACCAGGATTCGGTCATTGGGCTTAAACATTTTTTCCCTCTTAATGTTCCGCTTCACCTGTTCAGAATAGTAGACCTGAAAGCAACTGCTGCAAAAAGCCGTGTTGTGCCTTTTCAAGTATATCTCGGCCTTTTCTCCGCACCTACGACAGCGCACTCAAATCCCCCCTTTTATCCTCCGGATATTGCCGAAAGCACTTCAACCACATCTTCCTCGTTTAGCTTTTCGTCAGGTGTCAGCATTTTGCCATCCCTCAATACCAGATTGGATTCGAGGCTGAAGTTTAATTCTTCGGCCAGCTGCTTCACCGTTTTTACACCCTTGACTTCTATTTCTCGTCTAAATGGCATCTTAAAAATAACCCGCACGCTCCTGCCTCCTTTCATTGAAGCGACTTATTTTATTATTCCCTTCCTCCGCAATTTTCTAGTTATGCTTAAATATAATTTTTTCGTCGATGTCTATTATACCTTCTTTCCTAAATCTGTTCAAACCTAAATCACCGTACCCATGTCGACCTATTGAATGGACTTTAAAAAGGCAGGCACCATCCATACGGCACCTGCCTTTTGCTTTTCGTTCATACCGCATTTATAAGTTTTTTAAAACGGCCCGTAATTTATAGCCACGGCTATTGCTATGAAAGATCATCTGCACAACCAGCATTAAAACGAACAGCGGGGCGTAGTACTTCCACCAGCGGTCTATTTGTAATACTCCTTGAAGGCCTTCTCCATTTCCCTCTGGGCGTCCCTGCGCTTTATATCTTCCCTCTTGTCGTACAACGTTTTTCCCTTAGCGACCGCCAATTCGACCTTCACAAGACCCCTTTCGTTCAAGTAAACCCTTAGGGGTATCAACGTTACTCCTTTTTCCTTTACAAGGCCGTAGAGCCTGTCTATCTCTTTGCGGTGCATCAGGAGCTTTCTAGGCCTTAATGGGTCTTTGTTGTGTATGTTTCCCTTCTCGTACGGGCTTATGTGCATGTTGTAGAGGTAAAGCTCCCCCTTTTCCACCCGCGCAAAGCTGTCCTTCAAATTGGCCTTGCCTTCCCTGAGCGACTTTACTTCGGTCCCGGCGAGTGCAATGCCGGCTTCATAAGTTTCTAGAATATGGTAATCGTGTCTTGCCTTCCGGTTGGTCACCAAATCCCGGGTTGCCCTTTCTCTCAAATCTCTTTCCCCCTATCTAGTCCAGTTTCTCTTCAAAAATAAAGTCTATCTGCCGCTCATTTTTGTTCACCCTGGCGACCCGTACTTTCACCCGGTCTCCTATCTTGAAAACTTTTTTCGTCCTTTCACCTCTTAAGGTTATTGATTTCTCGTCGAACCGGTAAAAATCGTCTTCCAAAGTGCTTACGTGGACCAGTCCTTCTACCGTATTTTCAAGCTCCACGAAAAAGCCGAAAGGGGTGACGCTTGATATAATGCCGGTGAAGACTTCTCCTATTTTCCCGGCCATGTACTCCGCCATTTTGAGTTCCACCGTTTCCCTTTCCGCTTCTTCGGCTATCCGTTCCCTTTCGGAAGAATGCTTTGCTATCCGGCCCAATACCTCGTTCAAGTACTCCATACGTCCTTCATCCAACTTGCCTTCCAGTTGCTCCCTTAAGATGCGGTGAATGACCAAATCCGGATAGCGGCGTATCGGCGATGTAAAGTGAGTGTAATAATGGGAGGCAAGTCCGAAATGCCCTAAATTCTCCTCGCTGTAACGGGCTCTCTTCAATGACCTCAAGAGCACGGTGCTCACAACCCGCTCCTCGGGCTTCCCTTTTACCGCCTCCAAAATCTGCTGCAGGGCTTTCGGCTTTATGTTTTTTATGCCTTTTATGGAGTATCCGAGATTGTGCAAAAACTCCTGCAGGGCATACATCTTTTCCATGTCGGGTATCTCGTGCACCCTGTACACAAAGGGGACTTTCAACCAGTACATGTGCTCGGCTATGACCTCATTGGCTGCCAGCATAAACTCTTCAATTATTCTTTCTCCAGTGCGCCTCTTCTCTTTTCTTATCTCCACAGGACGCCCGTTTTCGTCCAGGATCACTTTCGCTTCCTCGAAATTGAAGTCCAGGCTTCCCCTTTCAAACCGCTTCCGGTTCAATTTTGCCGCGAGTTCTTCCATCAACTTGAAGTCTTCTATCAGATACTCGTAACGCTTTACCGTCTCTTCGTCATTTTCCTCCAAAATTTTATTGACCGCAGTATAGGTCATGCGCTCGCAGGTTCTAATGACGCTCGGAGTTATCTGGTAACTTTTTACCCTGGCGCTCTCGTCAAAATCGATGATTACGCTCATCGTAAGGCGTGGGACCTTCGGATTTAGACTGCAGATGCCGTTGGAGAGTTTGGGAGGCAGCATAGGTATCACCCGGTCCACGAGGTACACGCTGCAGCCCCTTTTTCTCGCTTCTTTATCCAAAGGGGTGTCTTCCTTTACGTAATAACTTACGTCGGCTATGTGGACTCCCAACCTATAGCCGCCGGGTATTTTTTTTACCGACACCGCGTCATCCAGGTCTTTCGCATCCTCGCCGTCTATGGTCACTATTTTTTCGTTTCTTAAGTCCAGTCTTCCTTTTAGTTCCTCATCGGTTATTTCTTCCGGTATCTGTTCGGCCTGCCTAAGGACTTTCTCCGGGAATTCCAAAGGCAGGTTGTATTTTTTTATAACCGCCAGCACATCAATGCCCGGCTCGTCCTCGTAACCCAATATCTCAGTCACGCGACCTTCGGGGTTTCGCCGCCCTTCGGGCCATCTGGTGATGCTCACCACCACTTTTTGGCCCGATTTTGCCCCCGCCGTGTCGCTTTTGGGCACGAAAACGTCAAAGTAAAATCTCTTGTCGTCCGGAGTTACGAAGGCAAACTGCTTTCCGCACTCTATAGTGCCCACAATCCTCGTGGACGCCCTTTTCAGTATCCGGACGACTTCTCCTTCGAGCCTTCCACCGGATGGTTTGAAAAGCGGCCTGACTATTACTCGGTCACCGTGTACGGCGCCGTTCAGGTTTTCCAGCCCGATGTATATATCTTCCATTTCGGGATTGTCCGGAATCAAAAAGGCATATCCTTTGGGGTTGCCTTCCAAGTGCCCTACTACCAGGTTCATCCGTTCAGGAAGACCGTACCTGCCCTTTCTGTTTTTTACGACAAGGCCCTCTTTTTCCATGGACTGAAGGGTTTTGAGAAATAAATCCGCCTCTTTTATATCCAAATCCAAAGCGACGAGTATTTCACCTTCAGTCATTGGCCTATATCCTTCACTTTTCATCAGTTCAAGAATTTTATCCTTCAGTTTCAGTTTTGTATCCCCCTCCGATGAATTTTCTGCAAAACTCCCTCAGTAGTTTTCCCAATCTTTTCATTCATTTTACACCTTTGCTCCATTTTTGGCAAGTTTTCAAGGTCTTTTTGCCCAAACCTAAATCAAAAGCGCGATTCCGACTGCGGCCAAAATCCCCATAAATCCACCAAAATAAAAGGGCGCCGGTGCTCCAAAGGCATTCCACAGGGCCCCCGCTATGAGAGAGGCGGGCAAAAGGCCTATGCCCACCAGAGTGGCGTGGAGCCCAATCATAGTCCCTCTTACGTTTTCCGGAGCTATATCGGAGATAAAGGCCTTTTCCACCCCTTCGGTAAACGCCATGTAAAGCCCGTAAGCTGCAAAAAGCGCCCATATGGAGGCAGGCGTGCTTGCCAGGGCGAATCCGAAGTATACCAGGCCGTAAACCAGATATCCGGCCACTATCAATGCCTTCCTGCCTATTCGGTCGGAAATGGCTCCCGCAGGATATGAGGCGGCGTTGTACACCAGGTTGTATGTAAGGTAAAGAAGGAGTATGGTTTTTGCATCAAATCCCACATCTTTTGCCCTTAAAAGCAGGAACTGGTTCGAGGAGTTGCCCAAGGTGAATATGAACATCAGGATCAGAAAGGATTTCAACCGGCGGTCCAGGGCGTTCCAGTTCAGGGATGGCCTTTCTTTACTTATTTTGGCAACTCCCTTTTCCCGGACGAAAAATAAAGCCATTACGCCCATAACTGCCGGAATCAGGGAGTAGAGGAATATCTGGCGGAAATCGACATGCTCCCTGGATACGAAGTAATAGGCAAGCAGCACTCCTATCGTCGCCCCAAGGGTATCCATGGTCCTGTGGAGCCCGAAAGCCCTGCCGCGAGCATCTTCGGAAGACGATTCGGCTATGAGGGCGTCCCGGGGAGCGGTTCTTATGCCCTTGCCGAACCTGTCAACGACTCTCCCTGCGAGTACTACCGGCCAGGAAAAAGCTGTGTAAAGGAGAATCTTTCCCAAAGTGGAAGCGCCGTACCCGGCTATGGCAAAGGGCTTGCGGCGTTTTATCCTGTCTGAGAAGTACCCTGAAAAAACTTTCAGCAAACTCGCCAGGCTCTCGGCAATTCCCTCGATGGTCCCGACGATAAGTGGGGTAGCTCCTAGCTTGGTAGTAAGAAAAATGGGCAGCAATGGGTAGACCATTTCCGTGCTTATGTCCGTTAAAAGGCTTGTAATCCCGAGCAGGATTATATTGAACATTACATAGATCCCTCCATCCTGTAAACTTTCTGGGCAAAATCGGCAAATTCTCTTCTGCACTCTTCCAGCATTTCTTGTGCTCTTGCACTTAAAGGTGCTCCGAAGAAATCCCTCGCTTTTATTTTTTCAAACCATCGAAGGAGCTTCCCCAGCTCCTCCTCGTTTTCCTCAAGTTCCGCAAAGGTAAAATTTTCCCGCTCCGTCTCTTTCTTTAGCTCCGCAAAAAACTCGCCGCATTTTTCAATGAGCTCCTCATACTCTTTATTCCGCTGGGCGTTGAAGGATTCAATAAGATTTTCAACGTCACCTTCCGATACCGTCTCCACCTCGAATAGATGGGCTTCGCCTCCCGCAGACCTGATCTCCCTGGCAAAATCCAAAAGCTCCTTTTTCAAACTATCCAGCAAGGGGCAGATGGCTGCCGATTGCTGAAGATAAAGGGCCCCTATTTCCTTCATCTTGCGCCAGGCTTTTACTCTGAGGGTCGACGGCTCTACGGGCACCCTGTAAATCAGCAGCAGCCACTTCCGGTCACTATCGGTCACTTTCATGCCTCCTTCTTGTAACATTTGTTTTTATCATAATTGTAACAAATGTTTCATAAAAAAACAACTATTACTTTATTGTTTTAGGAAAAATATTTTAGCCAGGGAAAAAATGACCCATCCTTACTCTCAGGAAGGTGTTAAAGCTGATGCTACCATACCTTTGACTGGAGGCTATGCCGCCTTTCCTGAAGTGGACTTTCACCACCCCGTTAATGCCCTTGCTGGGCGCAAATAAAAATAAAAAAGAGGGCCAAGCCCTCTTTTCAAGCTCATTCTTCTATTATTACCACAGGTTTTATCAGGTCGCTCTGCTTATCTTTCATCATTAAAAGAGCCTTTTCAATGTGCTCAAAACCGCGGAACACATGGGTCGCCATCTTGCCAGGGTCAACCCTGTTATACCTTACGAGGTCTATGAGTTTTTCCATCCTCAATCTGCCACCCGGACAAAGGCCCCCTTTGATGGTCTTGTGAGCCATCCCGGCACCCCAGTCCAAACGGCCTATAGGAAGCACATCGCCCTCGCCAAAATAGTTGACATTGGCGACAATTCCTCCGGGTTTTACCATTTTTACCGCTTTATCAATGGCATCGGGTCCCGCACCGGCTATGATTACTCTATCCACGCCCTTGCCGTCCGTAAGTTTCATGACCTGCTCTACGATGTCGCCGTTTTTGTAGTTCACTATATCCGTTGCTCCGTAAAAATTCGCAGCCTCGATGAGCGCCGGCCGGCTGCCAACGGCTATTATTCTTCCGGCTCCCCGTAACTTCGCGCCCGCCACCGCCATCAAACCTACAGGCCCGATGCCTATAACAGCAACCGTATCCCCCAATCCTATCTCGGCAAGTTCGGCACCGTGAAAGCCCGTCGTCATCATGTCGGAAATCATTACGGCCTTTTCTAAAGGTATATCTTCCGGAAGGTGAGCCAGGTTCATATCCGCATCATTTACGTGGAAGAATTCTGCAAAAACTCCGTCCTTAATGTTGGAAAATTTCCAGCCCGCCAGCATTCCACCCGAGTGTTGATGGAAGCCCCGCTGAACCTCTAAAATCCGCCAATCGGGAGTAATAGCCGGAACCACCACCCTATCGCCTGGCTTAAAATCCTTTACTTCCGAACCTACTTCCACCACTTCTCCCACGGCCTCGTGTCCAAGAATCATATTGTAGCGCTCACCGATTGCTCCTTCAAAAACGGTGTGAATATCCGAAGTGCAAGGTGCAACAGCCAGCGGCCTTACAACAGCATCGTAAGGACCGACTTTGGGTTTTTCTTTTTCTATCCATCCAACTTGACCGATTTTAATCATCGCAAACCCTTTCATACGATTACCTCCTTAAATAGTGAATGTGCACTCTTTTATTTACTTATCTTCGCCGACAATATCGATTTTCCTCTATTGCCAGAATTTTAACAATATGTTGTAATAGCCTTGATTTATTCAATAAATTGGTTAAAATTTCTTATGGAGGTGAATGGTTTTGGAATGCATCATAACGAAAAACAAAGCCATCTGCACTTGCACTTACGAGCCATGCCCCCGTAAGGGACGCTGCTGCGAGTGCCTGCATTACCACAGAAGAAATGGAGAGTTGCCCGCATGTTACTTTTCGAAGGAAGCCGAAAAAACCTATGACAGGTCCATAGAGTTTTTCATTGAGGATTATAATTCAAGACGTTAAATGCTAAAAACAAATCCGCTTTTAGGCTGAACCTAAAAGCGGATCTTGTTATTATTCTTCGACAACCTTCTCGTAAAATCCTTTCGGATGGTCGCAGGCCGGGCATTTCTCCGGCGGTTCCGTTCCCTCATGTATGTACCCGCAGTTTCGGCAGCGCCACTTGACCGGCTTTTCGCTCTTGAAAAGTGTGCCGTTTTTCAGCTCTGAAAGCAGCTTGCGGTATCTTTCCTCGTGGACCTTCTCGACTTCTGCTACCTTTTCAAAGTGCTCGGCGATTTCATCAAACCCCTCTTCCCTTGCAACCTTTGCAAATTCCTTGTACATACTGGTCCATTCGTAGTTCTCGCCTGCCGCAGCTTCTTCTAAATTTTTGGCAGTATCGCCGATGAGTCCTAGATATTTTGCCCACACTTTTGCGTGTTCTTTCTCATTT
>JASUSP010000061.1 GCA_030446005.1 Tepidanaerobacteraceae bacterium
CGACCTCACGGTGGACACCCTTGCCTTTGGCTAGCAGACTAGTGCTGCCTCGCCTGCAGTGGACTTTCACCACCGAGTTAACGCCCATGCCGGGCGCACGTTAAAAAAACTAGCAGCCTTTTGCTGCTAGTTTTTTTGTCAGGATATATTCGTCTGCCTCGAAAAGAAACCCGCCGCGGTTTCCGCCACTTTTAGCTCCAATTCTCCCATGGAAACGTTTGGGTCTTTCGAAAGAAGGATTACGGCTCCTATGGGGTCGCCATCGGCTATTATGGGGACTATCAGCTGGCTGGTGTATTTTATTTTCCCCTCTTCTTCATCCGCCGTTATCTTCACGTATTCCTTCTCGCTTGTCTTCTTAATGAGAACCGTCTTTCGCTCTTCTAAAATGGCTTCGATATCGGAGCTTATGGACTTATCGAGCAGCTCTTTTTTCGGAGTTCCAGACACAGCGATTATCGAATCCCTGTCGGATATGCAAGCGATATGACCCAAGGAATCATGGAGGGCTTCCACGTATTCTTTTGCAAAGTCTGCAAGTTCTCCGATAGGCGAATATTTCTTTAAAATAACTTCACCTTCGCGGTCGGTAAATATCTCAAGAGGGTCCCCTTCTCGGATTCTCAGGGTGCGCCTGATTTCCTTCGGAATCACGACTCGCCCCAACTCATCAATACGCCGCACAATTCCTGTTGCCTTCAATGTTTTCCCTCCTTAATTTCGAAAGAAAGATTTTTCTCAAAGATAGTATACAACCCCTCAACCTATTTTATTCATTAGAGGGAAGTTGTAGAAATTCCACCATCTCTTTTAACACGCTCTCAATTTTAAAGAACAACTTGTGCCCCTCCAAGTTTCGAACCTTAAAGATAAAAGATGGAACGTTAGTGCCCTGAAATGTAACCTTATTTTTGAAAGCTTCCTTTAAAGCTAAAAACTGCTCCTCTGAAAAAACGCCTGGCGACTGAAACTTGAAAACGATAACATCGCTCTGCTGGACGATGCTAGAAAGTTTTAATCGCTTTGATAACACCCTCAGGCGCGCCACCGCCAGCAGATTCCTGGCAGGCTCCGGCAGATCGCCAAACCGGTCTTCTATTTCCTCTTCCAGGTCTTCGGCCTCTCTCAGGCTCTCTACTGCGGCAACTCGCCGGTATATGTCTATCTTGTGGGCGGCATTGTTAATATAATCGTCCGGAATATAAGCGCTGAGCTTCAGGTCAATAACAGGCTGAATTTCTTCTTTCTCCGGTTCACCTTTGAGTTCCCGGACCGCTTCCGCAAGAAGCTTGCAGTAAAGGTCGTACCCCACCGCCATCATGTGACCGTGCTGTTCAGCGCCGAGGATGTTGCCTGCACCGCGTATCTCCAGGTCCCTCAGGGCGATTTTAAAGCCCGCGCCGAATTCCGTAAAATCTCTTATTGCGGCCAACCGCTTTTCAGCCGTTTCACTCAGCGCTTTATCCTTTCGATAAGTGAAGTATGCGAAGGCCTGGGTGCTGGACCTGCCGACCCGTCCCCTCAGCTGGTAAAGCTGGGAAAGGCCGAACCGGTCCGCCGAAATTACTATAAGGGTATTAACGTTGGGTATGTCGAGCCCCGTCTCAATTATGGTGGTGCATACCAGGACATCGTATCTGTGTTCGTAAAAGTCCATCATCACCTCCTCCAGCTCGCTTTCCCTCATCTTTCCGTGGGCCACGGCAATCCGGGCTTCGGGGACGATTGCGGAAAGCCTTTTGGCCTCTTCGTAAATAGTATTCACAACGTTGTAAACGTAGTAAACCTGTCCACCCCTTGAAAGCTCCCTTATTATGGCGTCCCTCACCAGGGTGTCGCTGTATTCCACAACGTAAGTCTGAACCGGATAACGATTTTCCGGAGGCGTCTCGATTATGCTCATGTCCCTTATGCCAGTCATCGCCATGTGCAGCGTCCTGGGTATGGGCGTCGCGGTCAAAGTCAGCACGTCCACGTTCTTCTTTAGCTGCTTTAATTTTTCCTTGTGGGCAACGCCGAACCGCTGCTCCTCATCTATAATGAGAAGCCCCAAATCTTTAAATTTCACGTCTTTTTGCAGCAACCGGTGGGTGCCTATAATTATGTCTATCGCTCCGGCCCTTAAGTCTTTCAAAATAGCCTTCTGCTGTGCTTTTGATTTAAACCGGCTTATAACCTCTATTTTTACCGGAAAAGGCGCGAATCTCTCAGAAAAGGTGCGGTAATGTTGCTCCGCCAGAATCGTTGTAGGCACCAGTACGGCCACCTGTTTTGAATCCATTACCGCTTTAAAAGCCGCCCTCATGGCAACTTCGGTCTTCCCGTAGCCCACATCCCCGCAAAGGAGTCTATCCATGCATTTACTGCTTTCCATATCCCTTTTTACTTCCTCTATGGCCGTAAGCTGGTCGGGTGTCTCTTCGTAGGGAAACATATCCTCGAATTCCTTTTGCCATACCGTGTCAGGCGAAAATGCAAAGCCCTTCATGGCCTGCCGGGCAGCGTAAAGCTCTAAGAGTTCTTTTGCCATTTGCTTTACCGATTCTTTGACCCGTGCCTTGGCCTTCGCCCAATCCCCGCTTCCTAACTTGTTCAACTTCGGAGGTTTATCTTCGGGACTTACGTATTTATGCAACATTTCCACCTGGTCGGTGGGCACGTAAAGTTTGTCCCCACCCGCATACTGTAGCGCGAAATAATCCTTCTTTTGCCCATCTACCTCCAGCGTTTCAATCCCCAGGTACCTGCCTATGCCGTGGGATACGTGCACGACGTAGTCTCCGGCCGAAAGTTCTTCTATGGAAGCAACTTTTTTGCCTCCCGGCCTCACCCTTGGTTTTCTTGCCCTTATCTTCGGCTGTCCGTAAACATCAAGGTCGGAAATCAAGGCAAACTTTATCTCGGGAATCTGAAAACCCTTTTCAACGGAACCCGGTGTTATCACGACCTGCCCAGGCAAAGGCTCCTCTTCCAGCGAGCCGGAAAACACAGCATCCAGGCCTTTTTCCTCAAAAGCTCTTTTGAGGTGAATTCCCCTTTCGCCCGTTCCCGAAAGGATTACCATGCGGTATCCTTTTTTCTTCAACTCGTTAATTTCTTCGGCCAAAAGGTCCGCTTTGCCGTGAAAGGAAGTAATTGCGCGAAACTGAAAAGAGTAAAGCCCTTTTACGTCGAATTCTTTGGGAATCCTGGGGAGCATGGAAACGTAAACAGTCCGTGCCTTCGTGAGATTTTCCAGAACCTCAAAAGGTGGATAATACATCTCCGAAACCGACGGCAGGACTTCTCCCTTTTCCAGGAGCCCTTTGTAGGTCTCTTCTATTTCAAAAGTCGAAGCTTTAGCGCTTTCGACCATCTTCCCCGGCTCTACCATGACGATAACGGGAGGGGATAAAAAGTAATCCAAAAGAGAAGAGAGCTTTGGGTAAAAATGGGAAATATAAAGCTGTGCCGATTCGAAGAACAAGCCGCTTTCCAGCTTTTCTATGTGTTCATTTATTTTTTCCTCCAGCTTTTGACCTTCGGAAAAAGATGCCGTCTGCTCGAAAGCCTTCTTTCTTTCCTCCATTTCGCGGGCTATGCTTATGGCCGCGCTTTTTGCCGTTTCCCTGTCGAACACCACTTCTCTTGCGGGAGAAATGAAAACTTCCCGAAGCTTTTCTATAGAGCGCTGGTCCTCTACAGAAAATTCCCGGATGGAATCCACTTCATCACCGAAAAATTCCATGCGGTAGGGGTTCTCCGCCGTCATGGGGTACACATCCACAATACCGCCCCTTACCGCGTACTGGCCGGGCCCCTCCACGATGTCCACCCTTTCGTATCCCATGAGCGAAAGTTTCAAAGCTACTTCTTCAAGAGGTACCGTTTCTCCAACCTCAATCCTGATAGTGAATTCTTTAACAATTTCCGGCGGCATCATCTTGTTGGTCAGGGCCTGCAACGGAGCTACCACCACCGGATTTTTACCGGCGAGCAACATCTCCATAACCTTCAACCTGCGCGCTGTAAATTCGGGACTTTTGGCCGCCGTCTCGTAAGGTATTACCGAACTTGCCGGAAACATGGCAACGTTTTCCGAACCGATAAAATAAACAAGGTCGTCGGTTAACTTTCTGGCATCCAGCGAGTCGGCCGTCACCACAAGCATGGGTTTTGAGATTTCCCTCTTTATTGCAGCTATAAGGAAAGCCCTCTGGGAATCCGAAAGGCCGTAGGCGAAAAGCCCGGAAAGCCCCCCTTTCAGGTCTTCGACTAACCTGTTAAATTCGGTTATTTTTCTAGCTAAAATTCTTACATCCATATTTTGCTCCCTTTACTTCATAATATATTTTAAAATTTTCTGATAAATAATGCCGTACATAAAATTATAGGCCACTTCGATAAGCCTTTGCACTTTAAAGTGCTATGTATTTATTATATAAAATATTACTTTCCCTGACAACTTACCCAGCGATTCCAGCTAATGTGAAGGATGCAAGAGACAAAAATTCCGGCAGGTAAGTTTTTTAAAACCCCCGATGTCCAGACCGTGACAAGCCCCAGAATCGTGTGGCTCAAAATCGCCGTAAGTCCTGCAAGCATGGCTTTTGCGTTACCTTTTTTTACCGCATCGCACAGGGCTTCCACCGCTCCGAAACCAAGGTGCGATAAAACTATATTTCCTCCCAAAATCACCGCCACCGCCGTCTTTAAAATCTCTTCGACGACCGGCGCACCAAAAGTAACCGCGCCCTTTTTCGAGTATTTTGCGAGTTTCGTATTTATCGTCAGAGCAAAAAATGCCGACAGAAAACCCGCCGTTATTCCGGCTGCCGCTCCTTTTGTCAATGCCTTTCCTCCCTGCGGAAATGGAATGCTCATAATAAATTTTTCCCAAAATTTCCTGTTTTAAAAAAGAAAAACCGGGTATATAATTATTTATATCAAACGTTTGTTTGGGGATGATGCGCATGCCATTCTGCCACCTTCACGTCCATTCGGAATACAGCATGCTCGATGGCCTCTGCCGCCTCCCCCAGCTGGTAAAAAGGGCATCGGAACTTTCCATGCCGGCCCTGGCTCTGACTGACCACGGCGGCCTTTACGGAATGGTCCCCTTTTACAAGCTGTGCATGGAATCGGAAATAAAACCCATTTTGGGCTGCGAAATTTACGTGGTGGAAGATATGGCCCAAAAACGGGGAAGGGAGACCCCCCATCACCTGGTGCTCCTCGCCGAAGACCAGGAGGGTTTGAAAAACCTCCTGTACTTGGTTACCCGCTCGCACCTGGACGGCTTTTATTACCGCCCCCGGGTGTCCAAAGAGCTACTCGCATCCCATTCTAAGGGCCTTATAGCACTGAGCGGATGTCTCAAAGGAGAGGTGGCCGACCTCATCCTTAAAGACGAGGTAAAAGCGGCCGAGGAAGCGGCAAAAGAGTATAGAGATATATTCGGCCGCGACGGCTTTTTCCTTGAACTTCAGTACCACGGACTTTCCTCAGAGAAAAAGGCCAATTTCTGGCTCAAAGCCATCGCCCGAAAGCTCGGAATCAAAACGGTGGCCACCAACGACGTTCATTACCTTTACCCTTCGGATGCCCCAGTTCACAGGGTGCTGCTGGCGGTTCAGACCCTAGCTGTGCTCAATCAAGCGGTACATCTTTCCGGAAAAGAGTATTACCTAAAAAGCCAGGCGGAAATGGAATCCATTTTTCGAGAAATTCCGGAAGCTTTGGAAAACACCGAAGCTATAGCTGAAAGATGCAACGTAAAATTATCCCTTGGGCAAACCAAACTTCCCGAAATCCCGCTCCCAGAAGGAAAAAGTGCCGACGATTACTTGAAGGAACTTTGCACGGAAGGAATGATTGCGCGCTACGGCAGCCCACCGCCACGAGAGGTCGAAAAGCGGCTTGCCATGGAACTTTCCGTCATAAAAACCACGGGCTTTTCCGGCTACTTTTTAATCGTCAAGGATATCGTGGATTTTGCCCGTCAGAAAGGGTTTACCGTAGGGGTTGGACGCGGCTCCGCGGCAGGAAGCCTCGTAGCTTACGTGCTCGGCATAACCGACGTGGACCCAATAAAATACGGCCTCATCTTCGAAAGATTTTTAAATCCGGAAAGGGTGAGCTTGCCCGACATCGACGTAGACCTCTGCCATGTAGGGAGGAAAGAAGTGCTGGAATACATAAGGCGCCGCTTCGGACCCGAGCGCATCGCCCACGTGGGCGCTTTTTCCACCCTGCAAGCCCGGGCAGCCCTCAGGGACACCGGCAGGGCTCTGAAACTCGATTACGAAAAAATAGACGCAGCGTGTTCTCTAATACCCTATTCGCACATGACCCTGGAGGAAGCTTTAAGAGAAAGCCCCCATTTTTCGAACCTCGTCAAAGGCGACCAGAAAATCCGCCGCACCTTCGAAATAGCCCGTCATCTTCAGGGCCTCCCCAGGCACGTGACCCAGCACTCCGCCGGCGTCGTAATAGCCGACAAAGCCCTCACGGAATACCTTCCTCTGCAGCGGGCCTCGGGCGAGGAGATTATAACCCAGGCCGATATGTACGCCCTGGAGGAACTGGGCCTTGTAAAGATAGACCTGCTGGGCCTCCGGTTTTTGACCGTCATCGGTGAGACCCTAAAGCTCGTGCACGAGCAGCACGGTATAACCATCAGGCCCGAAGAAATTCCCTTGGACGACAAAGCCACCTACCGCGCCCTTGCCAGCGGAGACACCGGCGGGTGTTTTCAGCTCGAATCATCCGGAATGAAAAACATGTTAAGAAGGATAAAACCCGCAAATATTGAAGACCTGTCCACCGTTTTGGCGCTGTACCGCCCCGGACCTCTAAAGAGCGGCATGGCCGAAGAATTCATAGAGCGCCGCCTGGGAAGAAAACCGGTATCGTACATCCATCCTGCCCTTGAGCCTGTCTTAAAAGACACCTACGGCGTTTTCATTTACCAGGAGCAGCTGATGCAGGCGGCCTGCATTGTTGCAGGTTATGCTCCTGGAGAAGCGGATTTGCTGCGCCGTGCCATAGCCAAGAAGAAAAGGGAAGAAATAGAGGCGGAAAAACCGCGCTTCTTGAAACGAGCAACGGAAAGGGGTATTAACGAAAAAGCCGCCAGGGAAATCTTCGACACCCTGGCAGCCTTCGGAGATTACGGCTTTAACAAGTCCCACAGCGTAGCATACGCCATTACCGCTTACCGCACCGTATATCTGAGGGAGCATTTCCCCCTGGAGTACTTTTCATCGCTTTTTAACCTTTACTCGGATTCGCCCTCCCGCTTTCAGCTTTACCTTTGCGAAGCCCGCCGCCGGGGGATAAGACTTCTTTTACCGGATATAAACAAGAGCGGAGCGGGTTTTCGCCCCGAAGGTGACGGCGCCATCAGGACCGGCCTTGCCCTCATAAAAAACCTGGGGCCCCGCGGAATCGAAGAAATTTTAAAAGCGCGCCGGGACGGTCCATTTGAAAGCTTCTTCGATTTTTGCCGCAGGGTGGACCGCAAAATTATAAACGCCAAGGTCTTAGAATCTCTCATATTCTCCGGAGCTTTCGATTCTTTCGGCACACCGAGGTCCGCGTTGCTGATATCTTTGAAATGGCTGCTTTCCGAAAAACAACCCCCGTATGAAAGACAGCTTTGCCTCATAGACGAAATCCCGGACATACAAGCAATGGTAGCGGAACTGGATATCGAAGATTTCACTCCTTCCCAAAAGCTGGCCCAGGAAGTAATGGCGATGGGCTATCACATAACGGCCCACCCGATGGAATTTATTGTGGAAAAGCGAGAAAAAGTTTACACCCATACGGTTTCCGAAATCGAAGAAATCAACGAACGGCAAAAGGTAAGACTCGCCGGCATAGTGCTGGACCCCAGGTCCGGCAGAACCCGCAGCGGAAAGCGCATGGGCTTCGCCCGTTTGGAAGACCTGACCGGCTCGGTAGAGCTTGTCGTTTTTCCGCAAAAACTGGCTTTGTTCGAATCTTATATTTATACCGGCTCCGTAGTGGCGGTGGAGGGCTGGGTGGATTTTAACGACGACGGCCGCCGGACGGTGGTTGCGGAAAAAATCGGACCTATTACGGACTGCGCTGCTGCCACCTGCTGGGAAGGCCGGTGCCCGGTATTATAACCGCACCGGCCGCCATAAGAACAAACAGAATTCCGGCAAGGATCACCTTTTGAGTCCTTCCAAAATCTCAAAGCACCCGAATCCCTGGGAATTTTTGCTGCCCAGCCCTGCATCATATGCTATCTTCAAAAGTACAGGGTCGCCCTTCAGAATATAAACGCCCATCCACCCTTTTATTATGACATCTTTATATATTACCTTGCAATATTTTTCGCTCAAAATTTTTCGCTCAAAGGATGAGCGGGCTTTATATCGAATTCCATTTGCCCCGGGTCCTTACCGGTAAGTATCGAATATTTTTTGAGTAGGTTGTTTTTCAGCAATTCACCAAACTCTTCCTGAAGTGGTGTAAGATACAGGGTCTTTTTTCTATCTCCCTCTTTCAAGGTCTTATATACCACCAATGGCGACAGCATCTTTATTTTTATAGAATCCCCGAAGTCGGCCTCCTCAACAGCATTACAAACCGTAACATTTTCCATAATTATCCGCTGTCCCAGAAGAGATAGATTATCGTTTTTCAAAAGCCCTCCTGCAAGTTCCCTCAAAAATCGCTCCACAGGCGACGATATGGTGAGACTGAATGGTGGTTCGAACTCGATCATACCGCTTTCCCTCATCCTGAACCTGCCTTCGAGCCTGGAAAAGGTAAAGAGCTTGAACTTGCGCTTTCCCCATTGAAAACCACCCTCGTGAAGGAATTCAGCAAATTCAGGGGTGAGGTTGGAATATAACATGCCCTGAATTACGTGGTTATAGTGGAGTGGAAGGCTAATCGGTCTTTCCGAACTGAAAATAAGTTTCACCCTAATTAAACCACCGCCTTTAATAGTTACTGTTATTTTCAACATACACAGTTTAATATCCTCCTATCAATAAAAAAAGAGCTTTGAATCAACCAAAGCTCTTTTAAAAATCGCCTTCCAAAAATTCACGTTGTAAATCTGACATCAAAACAAAATTCTGTTTAATATGACAATGATAATCATGCCCGCAATTACCGTTAAGAACATATTCCTTATTTTATAAGCTAGGGGGAAAGTCAGTATAGACGTCAAGAGCAACGTATTAGACGGGCTTATATTTATCTTATCGTCCACCACCAAAATGCTCGGCACAAGCAGGGCCGAAAGCACCGATACGGGTATGTAATTGAGAAATTTAACTAAAACTTCAGGAATGTTTCTTTTTGACAAAATTAAGGCAGGCATAAGCCGCGGAAGGTATGTAACCAAGGCCATCCCAAAAAGAAGGAATAAATAGTTTTTATCTATGCTCACTTTTCCATCAGCACCCCTATCATTGCCGTGATAACCGAGGCTAAAATTACGTTCCAGTTTCCAGGTAAAACGTAAAGAAAAAATACGGAAAGGGCCCCTGCCAGCACCGCCGCAAAAGCGGTTTTCATATCTTTTATCTGCATGCAAAGCAGTGCCATAAACATCCCGGGCAGAGCAAAATCAAAGCCCAGCGCTTTCGTATCAGGTATCAAGTTACCAAAAGCTGTCCCCATTACGGTACTTAAGACCCAACTTAGGTAAGAGGTGACATAAAGACCGAGGAGATAAGTGTAGGATAGATTTCTCTCCCTTAAGTCCGTGATGCTCACCGCAAAGCTTTCATCGGTGATGAAAAACGAAATAAAGAGAATGAGCTTCCGACTTATCTCCTTAAAATAAGGGCTCAAGGAAGCGCTGAACAGCAAATGGCGCAAGTTCACCAAAAAGGTGGTGGCTATTATAGCAGGGTAACTTGCTGCTGCCGACAACATGCTCACCGCTATAAACTGGGCAGACCCCGCGTACACCAGCAAAGACATCATGCCGGTCTGAAGGGGAGTGAGGCCCGCATTGGCTGCCAGCACTCCCAGTGCAAAACCGACAGGCACATATCCCAAAACTATGGGCGCTGCCCTTTTTATGCCGAAAATTAGATGTCTCTTCTCGCAGTCAGTCATACGTCCCTCCAGCGTCAACCTGTTGTATTAAAATTCAATTTTCTTGGCAAAAATCCGGCTGAATTCGCTCACCGCGCTGAGTTCTATATAATGGATCTTCCGGGAAAGTGCAAGTGCCCGCTTGTATTCTTTTTCGGACACAAGCGCCAGCTTCGCTCCGGTTCCAGCGGCATTACCCACGGGTTTAATCCTGCCTTCCAGTTCGGGCGGGATGAGTCCTATCTTACACGCGCTCTCGGGTTTCAGATAATTCCCGAAAGCCCCCGCCAGAAATACTTCCTTTATGTCTTCCACCTTAGCCCCGAAAGTATTTAACAGAATTTCGATTCCAGCGGCTATGGCTCCTTTTGCCAACTGCAGCTCCCTTATATCTTTTTGGTTTATATACACGGGCTGCCCGGTCGGCGTATTCTCCTCTATAATAAATGCCCTTATTCCGTTTATCTCTCTAATTCTGTCTTTGTAAATTTCCCCTTCCCCGGAAAGTTCCTCGGGCTTCAGGATTCTTCCTTTTTTGTCCACGACGCCCACTTTCAGAAGCTCCGCCACAATATCCAAAAGTCCCGACCCGCATATACCTACAGGCTCAACCCCGCCTATCACCGTGTACTTTATTTCTCCGTCGATTTTCGCATGATCTATAGCTCCGGTCGCCCCTCTCATGCCGCAGGCTATGTGAGCACCTTCGAAAGCGGGCCCTGCAGCAGTGGAGCAGGCAAAGAGCCTTTCTTTAGTCCCCAGCACCATCTCTCCATTCGTACCTATATCTATCAGCAGCCTGAGGTCGTCGTACTTGTCCATCTCGCATGCCAGGGCCGCGCCGACCGTGTCTGCCCCGACAAACCCGGCAATGTTCGGCAGTGTAAAAACCTTGCCGTTCGGGTTGATGCTTATGCCAAGTTCAGCCGCATCCACGACCATCGGCTCTGAAAAAACGGGCACGTAAGGAGCCAGGGCCAGGTGTTTGGGCTGCACTTTTAAGAATAGGTGCTGCATGGTCGTGTTACCTACAGTTGTGACTATGTAAATGTCCTCGCGCTTAAAATCGGTGCCGCTCAGCGCCTTGTTGATTAAATTGTTGATTTCATTTATCACTTCCGCGTGAAGTTTTTCCAATCCATCCGGCGTCTCGGAAGCCAAATTTATTCTTGAAATAACATCGGCCCCGTACTTAGTCTGCGGATTCAGCGCGGATACTCTGGCTATTTCGCTGCCGGTGCTCAAATTTATAAGATAGCCGGCTATTGTTGTCGTGCCGATGTCGAAAGCCATCCCTAAAATTTCCCGACTGGTATCACCTTTTTCAACGGCCAGAACTTCATCTTCCCAGGTTACAACGGTGACTTTAAAATTGCTTTCCCTAATCCTCTCGGGCAATTCCCTCAAAACTTTAAGGCCGGGCTTCAAGCCTATATTCCCTGTCAATCTATTCCAATCATCCCTGTTATCTTCCAGCGATGGCAGCGGCAGAGCCAGATACCGCTTCTTCACCAGCGGGTCCAACACTACCTTCCGTTCAACACCTTCCGATAAGATCTCGTACTTTTGCTCCTTTTTCGGAATTTCTACGATGACATCCCCAGTAACCTTGAACTGACACGCAAGGGTTTCCTCGCTAGAATTTCCTTTTATTATCTTAACCTTGCATTTTTTGCATTTCCCCATGCCCCCGCACGGAAACTCGAATTTTATGCCGTTTTCGGCAAAAACTTTCTTCAATGTGGCATTTTCTTCTGCCTGAACTTGTATGTTCTCCGGCAGTATCGTAACCGTGTATCTTTTCATAAAAACACCACCTGCAATGCAAATCTTTTTAGATATATTATCACAATACTGGTGTAATAAAAAGATATATAACTTCTCCTGAATCCGTGATTATTAAATTCCAAAAAACCTTGTACGAGTAAGAAAAAAGTAGTAAAATCAAGTAAGGGGACAAAAAACGCAATAGAAAAAACTT
>JASUSP010000002.1 GCA_030446005.1 Tepidanaerobacteraceae bacterium
AGATTCATTTTTATCCCATATTTTTACATTTAGGTATGGGGTTAGTTTTTTGTTGCCTTTTTTCGAAACATTATTTTCAGGATAGGTAGGCTAAAAACTGACGAATCGCACCTTAGCTGGTATATGGAGAAGCAAGTTTCAATCCCTTATAGGTAGGCTAAAAACTATTTGTGCTCCGACAGTATTTTCTGTGCCTTCGTGAGTTTCAATCCCTTATAGGTAGGCTAAAAACTAACGACTTCTTTTATCTCCTTTGCTACCTTTTGCCATGTTTCAATCCCTTATAGGTAGGCTAAAAACCCAAAAAACAAAAGCCCCTACTCACGGGGCTTTCCGGTTTCAATCCCTTATAGGTAGGCTAAAAACGAGAAAGCATTTTCTGCTTCCTCTTTTTCTTTGTGGTTTCAATCCCTTATAGGTAGGCTAAAAACTAAAGTGACTGTCTTGGATGACGGCACGACAAAGATGTTTCAATCCCTTATAGGTAGGCTAAAAACACATAAACGCAGAAAGAGTCCCGCTTTCTGGAGCGTGTTTCAATCCCTTATAGGTAGGCTAAAAACCCGTCCGAGTGCAAAAAACTTGGGCGGGATTGGTTCGGTTTCAATCCCTTATAGGTAGGCTAAAAACCCGTAAAATGGTTAAAAAATAAAAGATTTAAAGAGAAAACAGATTGAGTTAATTTTCAATAAATAATTCGACAAAAATACATAAAATCCTTCTCACCCCGCATAAATTCTATCACTATTAGCATTTTTGCTCTGTCGTCGATCCCTGGGGGTTTTTGCATTATTGGAGGTCGACGACATCTTAAATGATCATCTCATCTCCTCCTTTTTTTATCCCTAAAATTTCTCTTTCGGAGTATTTCGTCGTTCGCAAGATATAGAAAATTACCGAATCCTCTTTTTCATCTATAGCCCTTTTAAGCTCAAGTTTTAATTTCCTCATGGCTGCTTCAGTTATTTCACCTTCAAGGACGGAATTCTGCACCCAATTAAGATACTTCCTGCAAATTTTCAATACTTTTCCCACTCTCTTTTCTCCAACATCATATACTAAAATCAAAAACATAATCCACTCCTATATCCGTATATTTTTTTTTGAAATTACTACCATTTAGCAACAAATGCTTTATACTCTTCCTCACCGATTAAATGTTTTTCCAGTTTATATAGCTCCAACCTTATAAGTCGGCGGTAAGAGACATTTTTACCCAAAGTTCTGTGGTTAAACGTTGTTGACAGTTTATTTTCCAGCTCTTCCACAAAGATTTTCATGCCGTTTTCTTTTAGTACAATCCCATGCATGCTTTTTTCGAAGTGTTCCTTTGTGATCATATTCTTCCCTACCAGGGTAAATATTACCCTGTCAACGATTATGGGCTTAAATACTTCCGAAACATCTAGATTTAATGTAAACCTTCTAAAATTAGTCGCATGCAGAAATCCTATGCGCGGATCCAGATGAGTTTTATATATCTCACTTAGCACTCCTGTGTACAAAAGAGAATTCCCGAAACTTATCAACGTATTGAGATAATTCTCCGGTGGCCTCCTGCTCCTGTGGTCAAAGCTAAATTCCTGTTTCCCTAAGATTACATCAAAAGCTCTGTAATAGCTGTCCCTGATATTGCCTTCTACAGCCATGAGTTCTTCAATATTCTTACAGGATTCTATTTTCTCATCGTATTTTTTAATAGCTTCCTCTATTTCCGAAAGAGGCTTCCCCCGGTTTATATAATACCTAATCACTTGTTGGATGTTTTTCGATGCACCAATAACAAATTCTTTGGCTATCTTTAGCCTTTTATCAGGTTCTAGATAATGTTGAGCTTGTTTTAATATCATGTACCCTGAATTAAGATGTTCCCTTGGATAGAACGTGCCTACGTAATAATCGTAACGATTGAAGAAATGGAGGATGATCCCTGATTGTGTCAAAAATTCTAGAAAGCGCTTGTTAACATTGACTTCGCCGAAGACATATATCTCGCTCGTATTTTCTACTGGAATGAATTTTTGCCCTTTTTCATTTTCAAAGTAAATAGTATTATCTTTTCTCTTCAGTTCTCCGCTTGAAAAAATATAAATCGACTTTTTCATGACATGCAAAACTCCCTGTACCCGCAGTTTTTACAATACCCTATTTTTTTAAAGGGTGGAGGATTTTCTTTTAAAACAATCTTCTCTATATCCCTAAAAATTTTTTCAAGTTCTTCTTCTAACTCCGGAGTAAGTTCAACCGCTAGCTTTTTCCTCTCATCTGGAAAAAGAAGTAAACCTTTTGCTTTTATCCCTTTTTCCTTTAACTTATACAGATAAAAGGCCAGCTGAAGCCTGGCACTATCCTCGGCTCTAGAACTTTTCTTGACTTCTCCGACGACTATATCTTCTCCATCGGACCTGATAAGATCAATAACTACATTTTCAAAATTGATTTTCTTCCTGTCTCTCTCGTAACTTTCTTCATCTATTAAACGGCCTATCTCTATGTAAGGATGTTCTTGATCGGGTATTATCTGATGTGCCATAAGCCAGGTCTGCCTTTTGCAAATTGTATAGCTCTGAATTAAAGTGCCGTTTATTAGCATTACCACAAGGCTACCACCCCTTTGCATATAAATCCGGTATTTTCGTCATAGTATTCTCGGAGCACATTGTTGCCAACATACCGGAATCCGGCTACTTCCGGCGGAAGGTTATCTGTCTTCAGGGGGATTGAGACGATATACTTGTAAAAATCAGCCTTTATTTTGTCGAATTCTCGCCTTCTTTCTAGCAAATTTTTTATTTCTTTTACCCTGAGGTAATTCTTCCATATCTCCTTAGCCTCTTCATTTAATTCGATAAAGACATCCAATCTGGGATAGTCCTCTTCAATCAATTTAAAATCCGCTATACCTGCGGTTTCATCCGTGCTGTCATACTTCATCTTATATACTGCCTCCAGAAGCTCCCTGGATTTATCACTGGACTTTCTCTCCTGAACTTCCCGGTAATAATCTTCTATAATTTTCAGAAATTCCTTCTCTTCTATTACCCTGTACCTCTCCAAAATACTTCGCGTTATATCTAAAAGTACCGAATCGTATATGTATGACGAATAGAGCCTTCTCTCGTCCTTTAGCGAAACTACAATTACCTCCCCTTTACCCGACCAGTTCCTGTTGCACCTTCCGGCAGCTTGATTTATCGAATCAAGAGGCGCTAAGTCTCTGTAGACAACGTCAAAGTCTATATCCACACCGGCTTCCACTACCTGGGTGGTAACCGCAAATTTTACGTTCCTTTCCTTCATCTTTTTTATCCTGCATAACCTTTCATAGGGAACGACATGCGCCGAAAGGTAGATCATCTCTTCATTCCCGATTCTTTCCTTAAGCAAATTGTAAAAGTTCTTTGCCGAATTTATCGTGTTAAGTATAAAGAGATAACTCTTTCCGTCCTCTATATCCAGGCTTTCTGCAAATTCTTCAAGCGTCATGTCTTTTTCAAGCCGAGGCTTTACAATTACCCTTTCCATCTTCTCGAAATAGAAATTTCTGTCAACCAAAGGAATCATTTCACTTCTAGAAAAAATAAGAGGTTCTGTAGCTGTAACGAATACAACGTAACAATTAAGTTGTTCCGTCAGTTCTTTCAAAATTTCCCTCACCAGGAGCCAGTAATTAGATGGGATTGATTGAACTTCATCAAGAATGATTATGCTCCCCGCCAGTCGGTGGAATTTTCTCAGGTCTTTGTTCTTGTTAGAAAGAAGTGCATAAAACAGTTGGACAAAAGTCGTAACGATAATTTCAGAATTCCAGCCTTCGATGAGTATTTTCGCATGATCCGGCTCGAACTCTGTTTCTTCTTTTTTGTAATACACTTCCGAAAGGTGATGGTGCTTTAACAGCAAACTGGTATCAACTTCAAAACCATTTGCTCTGAGAACTTTTTCAATCTGCTCCGCATTTTGTTCAATAATGCTCAGGAAGGGCAGGCAGTATATAATTCGAGGGATATATCCTTTTTCGCTTAATATTTCTTTTCTCAATTTCAGCGCGAAAGCTAGCGATGTCAGGGTTTTGCCGAGCCCTGTCGGTAGATTAATAGATATCAGCCTGCTGCTCAAATTCAGGTCTTTTTCGATGACTTCTTGATATGCCTTTTCCCGCAATCTGTTCAGATAAGTATCTTCAGCATTCATCGCACTCTTGTATCTATCAACAAGATAATAATCGAACTTTCCGTCAGTTCTCTCTATGATTCTGCCTGTCGTAACTTCGCCTTTATCGGCATCAATAAGTAATGAAAATATGAAATTTGTCAAAAGATATGGGTTAATACTTTGCTGTCGCTCCAGCCTTCTTAACTTCCTTCTGACCACCCCCAGTTCATTCGGCAGAGATTGTACCCATCCTCTGAGAACATCAACTGTTATTTTCTGACCAAGTCCTGCTTCTTCTAACCTTGCACTGAGAATTTCTAACTTCCGTTCTTCTATGCTGTCTACTTGTTTCAGCAAAACCTCTATATCCTTTTCTTCAACTGTCGCTTCATCGACTACATCTTCAAAATCGCCATGATGTTTCTTTACCGCCAAAAAAGCAACAAAAGGTAGATAGGCGGCGTAATCACCGCATTTTATGTCTTTTCTATTCTCCAATTCATTTTTCGCTACAAAAAAAGCAGCGACAGCCGAGAGCAAACCATGATTGGTTTCTTTCATGGCTTTCAGCTTTGCTCTTTTCTCTTCTGAGGCAAAAAGATAAGTTTGAAAATAAGTCGTGGCTTTTCCAATATCATGGCAAAGAGCAGAAATCCGAACAATCTTAAACAAAAGATCTCTTTCAATTTCTTTAAAAATATCCGAAGGACATTGCTTGAGATTCTTTTCCGCCAAATATGCAACATTTATGAGATGTTCTTCCAAAGGCTTCCCTGGATGCGAATAGAATTCAGAAAAAGACGATTCGTTCACCATTTTCAGCCTCCCAGCAAACACGGGTGCATGCATGGATCGACTTGCCCTGGACTTCGAAAATTACGTCTTCGTATCTTTCTACTATGCGCTCGGAGGTCATTTCGACGGGTATCCTCTCTTTAAAATACTGCTTCCCTTCTTCGAAAACAATCCCGTAATCATCCAGTGCATTAACCGGTATTACCGTTACTATTTCCCCTTCTTCGTTGAAACGCTCGACAAAATCAAACATCCCCACATACCTGAAATCTGCCAGGAGCTCGCTAAGGCCCAGTGAAAGCGTATAAACGGTTTTGTGAGATTTTACATTTTCAACAAGCTTGTTAAAAATATCCGCATCTTCATGGTACACATAAAACCTGTAAGACGGATTTTTCAAAAATTCCGTGCGTATTTGCGTTCTAGCCTCGTGAGTTCTCTTCTTTACCGGAATCCAGAAATTCCCCTTGGTATTTACGTGATTTATACCCATTCTTATCTTTTTTACAGGAGAGAGAATTCTAACAGCAACTCTGCACTTTTTATGGGAAAAGCAATCAAGATATTCTTTTTTATCGATACCAGCTATAGCTCCAAGCATCCCTCTGACTGTGGGCGGAGGAGGAAAAGAAAACGTCAGTGGCGACGATGTAGTATAAAATTTTTTAAAGTGGGCAAAATCCCCGAAAACGTCAAAGACAATTACCTTCATGACAACAATTCCCCTTAAAATGATAGTTCGTTCAAATCAAAACCGCTCAATGCTTCTTTTATGGATATTGCCTTCCCTTCCATTGATAGAACCAGCCGTTCATCAACTTTATAATTAATTCTATCTATCGTATTTTTGTGTCTATTCAGTGCACCAACCAGTTCTGTTATATCGAGCACGCCATCTTTTATATCCCTTATCTCTTCATCGTTCTTTTCGCTGACAAACTTTATCCTCTTATCCAGCTCTCCTGTATGGAAATTTTTCTCCTTATATACTACCTGAAGCAGTAAACGCGGCATCTGGCCGGCTTTTGAAGTTGATATGAGGTTTTTCGTCCCGTTCCAAAGCCCTTCCAGGAGGTACATAACATCCTCTTCCGTTAGGTCAATCCCCTGATTTGCTGCAGCATTTTCATTGACGATACCGTAAAACGCTATAAGCGAATATGGTAGGATGTATTTTTCTGTAAAGGTCCCCTGTTTTTTGTCCTGCCCTGAGGGCATTACAGTTGTGCCTTTTACGTACATGACATTTACTCTGTGCAGAGACCTGCCGTATTTGAACTGGACGGGGCCCGTCAGGGTCATCGTCTTATCCTTCACTGCTGTAGTAGCACCAAAAAGCCTCACGTCGATGCACTTCTTTATAATCTCTTCGTTGTCTTTAAAATCAGCGAGCCTGTCTTCTTTCGTCTTCAAATTGCCCTTATCGTCCCTCAATTCCAAAACGAATACATCCAGGTTCTTGTAATAATAAAGATAATCCCTAACAGTCCTCTTCAAGCGGACATCGGTTACTATATTTACCCCTGTTTCCTCATCTATCCTCGGTTTGTTCTCATCGACAGGATCTCCGTTTGGGTTAGCATCCGTTACATCATAAAGAAAAAGTATTTCCGACCTGTTTTTTATGCACGCCATTTTAAATATACCTCCCTAACAAATTTTTATTGCTAAACTGATATTTCTTCCGGTTTTTCCTCCGGATAAATTATCTTTGCTACCTCATCTACCAAATTCATGCCGGCAGCAAAGTAAAAATTCATTTCATCAACCGACATATTCCAGCCTTCCTTTTCAGAAAGAAGGTAATGCGATATCTCCTTCGCCAGCATCCTCTTTCCCTTGTCAAACGAATCGTACTCTTCTAGCTTATTCTGGATTTTGGGCAAAAGCGCTTTGAAATCTTTCTCGTCCATCTTCAAGCTCTTAAGGCTTTTGATAAAAGGCTTAGCTCCCCTTTCTTTAAATTGTTTTCTAAGCAATAGTTCTGCAAGAGCTCCCAAAAGGAAGAGTCCTCTTTTTACTGGGGTTTCAAACGCAGAACCGTATTTTTTAAACAAATCGTCGAATAACCTTTCTTCCATACTTTTCTCCTCCATTTTTATCAGCTTTAATTTTTCCAAAAAAATCAAAACCATCAGGCCGTCTTTCACAGCCCGATAAAAATTGTTGTCATTTACGAATTCGCTCCTTATTTTGTTCATAATAAACTGCAATACAAAATGGTAGCTCACCGGCCGATTTTTAAATATCCTGTCAACAATATCCAGAAAATAGCCGTCAAGGTCGTAATTTCTCTTATTCGGATCTGATTTCGAGAAGAAGTTTCTAACTGTAGCGAATGTGAAATCGTCCTGGAAAATTTCATCAATGCACTCTTTCGTATCAAATATCTTTCTTATACGAGAAGGAAATACATCCTCAATCAAAAGCAAGATCCTCTCCGCCGCGTTCATTTTCTGCAAAAACAGGAAATTCACCGTTATGACATCCTTCACATCTTTGAGATAATACAAAATATCTTCTTCATCTCGTGTAATGCTTTTGATCACTTTACTTCTCAGAGAAATTAACTTCGAGGAGCTCCTGAAAATATCGAGTATGTCCTCCGAAACATTTTCAACCCCAACTATAAACTTCGGTATCAAATAATACCTTATGCCGCAAAAACTGAAGCTCAGATGCTGCTCAACGTACTTCTTGCCTTCTTCCAAAGCAAGCTTGCAGTCAAAACATACGGGGAAATTTTTCCACGCCTCGTCTTCTCTAAAACCGCCGGTTATATATCCTGGTTTGTCGAGGGTATAAAACGCGTAGGTGTTCAGGTTTCCTATCACAACAGGCTTTTTTTCGCCACATATCGAACAGACCTTATCCGAAGCAGCACATCTTTTGTCCTTTTCGTTCACCTGATATATCAGTAGCTTTTTGAATACCTCAAAATCCCCTATATAACTTGTCTTGTTTCCTTCCTTTATTTTCAGAGTAATGAATATTCCAGTTTTTCCCGGTATCTCATCCCTGATCCTGTAAATTTCATTTTTTATGGTTTCTGCATT
Organism: Tepidanaerobacteraceae bacterium; assembly: GCA_030446005.1. GTDB lineage: Bacteria > Bacillota > Thermosediminibacteria > Thermosediminibacterales > Thermosediminibacteraceae > Fervidicola. The sequence goes on from JASUSP010000002.1 coordinate 8,007, forward strand.
CTTTTCAAGCTGATCTCTAATGCTTGCTAAAAATTCCCTTTCTTCACCGGTAATTTTTATATCTCTTTTATCTAAGATGGCAAACCAACCCATAATTTTCCTGTCAAAAGTGCCCGCCGGATCCTTCGCAAGCTTCGCAGAAGGCGTATAATCAGCTCCATTAGCAGCTCCACTTCGATAGAGATATTTCATTATCTTGCTACTTTCATAATCTTCAAGTTCAACTCCGCAAAATTTTATTTCATTATTTAATTTTTCAAAGACTATCGCTACAACTTTCTTATAATTTCCATTTGAGTTAGGATCCTCGACGAGTACCTCCAAAGGCTGTCTCCCTTCTCTCTCTATTACCAACCTGCCTATTTCCTTTACCGCCGATAGCATATATATCATTCCTCCACCTGCTATCTCGCATATAAAAAAATTTCGGAATTAATTGACATAATTATCGAAAATCGTTTAATATTAATTTTCTATATACTTTCTGAAAATCCTCTTTGTACAATAAAAAATATTTTGACAAGATTCTAGAGAAAAAACGCCGCCCCTCAAAGGAGCAGCGATCTTACGCTTTCCTCAACTATTTTATTGATGTGGATGGCCTTTTTTAGATTGGAAACTATTATGGGATTTTAACAAAAGTTTCGCAAAAATACGCGCTCCAGTCCTGATGACCCGGGGTTCCGTAACCACGTGCATCACCTTGTATTTTCTTTTAATAGCATCGTAAACCTCTTCTTCGCGGGTCCTTTGCCAGAACTTCCCTATATCATGGAGCAAGGAGGCGAGCAGCAAATTTCTTTCATCTTGCTTGTAATCAGTGAATAAAAAAACCGCCTTTTTAGCGGTTCTGGTTTGCAGACCATATAAATTTTCTCCGACAAAAATAATGAAAACGGCAGTGCCTATTATGAACCCCCTGCTGCATATCCCTTTACGTCAGCAAGGTTCTTTCAATCTCATTATGGTTCGATTAGACCAGAAGGTAAATCAATATGGGGTGTAATTGTAGCAGAAGTTTAAATCCCATTTGGGTTTCAATCCCATTTGGGTTTCAATCCCACTATGGTTCGATTAAACCTTAAAACTGGGGAACAAGGTGGGGAACAAGGTAGCCCGTTTCAATCCCACTATGGTTCGATTAAAACCTGACCGTAGCCATACTCCAGGATGCAGGCCTGAAGCCCGGTTTCAATCCCACTATGGTTCGATTAAAACTAATGATTTGATACAGCAGCACAGCAGTGTTTTCCGTGTTTCAATCCCACTATGGTTCGATTAAAACTGAAATGCCTGTGAGCGAGAGGACTTATTTCAGATTGGTTTCAATCCCACTATGGTTCGATTAAAACGATATTAGCCTTTATGTGCAAGCAACTAGAAGAAATTAGTTTCAATCCCACTATGGTTCGATTAAAACCAAGCCAAAAAGCCAGTTTTTATAAGGATTTGAGGGGTTCGAGTTGCCGTCGACCTCCGGTACTTGTTTTTTGCCGGGAGGTCGACGGCAATATCTTTTAGATATATTTTGACAATTTTTATAAATACTTCTACGAAAAAATAAAAAATCCTCTCTTCGGGTTAAATATTTCATATAACGGACGATATGGTCTCTGCAGCGTCAGGCTATAATTGCCTCCTGTTCCAACCTTATCTTTAGCTCAAGCATTTTTTCTATCACGCCGTGAAATTCGCCGTACTCCTCTTTTCCCAAAAGTTCCCTTAATCTTTCTTCATAGTCCCTGCCGAAAGGCTCGCCGAAGGCTTTGTACTTTTCCAACGTTTCCACGTCCATGTAAAGAGGATTTAGCTCTCTTATGATTTCTTTCAATTTCACGAAAATCTTGAATCCTCCTAAGTCTATGTCTCCCCAGTGGTAAAACTCTACATTTTTATTTGCCGCCTTAATAAAACAATAAAGCTTTTCCAGAAAAAGCCTCTTCGATGGGCTGTAAAACCCTCCGAGGTAGACTATAAAGTCTCCTTTCGAGTTTGCATCCTTTATCAGTTCATAGTAATTAGCCTTGTTTTCAACGGTAATCACCCTGCTGCACGAGATGTCTAAAATTTCCATCTCTCTCACAGAAAGGCTGTTTAAGGAAGTGCCGTAGGCAAAAGCAGAAAAATCCACAACGCTCCCCGCCACTGTGGCCTTCAATGCCCCGCAAAAAAGTATCTCCTCTATGGTCTTTAATATTCCAATTTTTTCAAAGGCTTCGTCCTCTTCGATGTCTTCTTTGAAAAGAAAATCTTTTATCACTGCAAAGACCTTGCCCTTTACCCTCTCAAATTTCTTGCTGTCCTTCAGGTACCTTTTGCTGAAAACCCTTTCTAAAACCTCTTCATCGCCTTTTTGTTCAATCCCTTTTAAGGCCTTCAGCGTAAGGTCGAATAATTCTTCTTCCTTCGGGAGGTATGCGGGGTAGCTCTTTTTCTCCCTTATCCTTTCTATTTCAAAGTTCGCAAATCCTAAAAGCCATTCGCTTTTTATTTCTTGTTTGAAACTGGAAAGCTTTTCTGCCATCCTTTTTAAAATCGCATCTTTGGGCTCTCTCTTGGCCGCACCATAAGCTTTTTCCAAATTTTCCAGGTTTAAAAACACCTTTTCTACGATATTTCCTTCTTCAAATTTTACCCACTTTATCTTGATAATGCCCTCTTTCTCCAGCTCCTTTAAGGCAAAATGGACGTTTTCCTTGGATTCTACATTTTCTATGTCGTAGAAGGGAAATTCGCCCTTGGAAAAGTTCAAGGTTATCCTTTTTTCGATTTTGGCATCTCCCGAAAATCTCCTGCTTCTTTCGTATTTGTCAAGAAGCCTTGATACAATCGCCTTCCTTAAATCCATCAACTGCCTTCCCCTTCTTCCATCACTTCCCTCGGGTCGAAGGCCCGCACAATGGTGCTGTCCTTGCCCTTTATCACGCACAGGTTCCGGTCCACCAAAGTCGCTATATCCTGAATCTTTTCCGTAGGGGCCGAGATAATTGCCTGAAAGCCGAAGCTCCTTAGAAGCTTTATGCTCTCCTGCACCCGCTGGTGGTCCATCTTGCTGAAGGCTTCATCGAAGATTATGAGCCTCAAAGTATTGTTTTCCCTGTACATATTCCCAAGCCGGTAAATCCTGCCGAAGGAAGCGAGGATTGATATATAAAATGGCGTCTGAGTTTCCCCTCCAGATTTCTTGAGTAGCGTCCTCGAAAGCCTCGATTCCCTGCCCTGGTCGTCGGTAACTATGAGATCGAAGGTAAGGTAGGTGCGGTAGTCGGTGTACGTTTCGATGTTTTTCTCGAGCTTTTCCCTTTCGTCCGCCGAAAGGGTCGACTCCCCAACATAGACTATCTGGTTGAAAAGCTCCTCCAAAGCTTCTCCGTGCCGTTTTTGAAACTCTATGGAGAATATGGAATAACCCTCGAGAAGGAGGCTGTCCATTATCATGTCGTAAAATTTTCTGTAAGCCGGATTGGGCCTTACTTCGAACCTGTACCTGTCTTTCCCGAAGGAGAACTGCTTCAAGGCCGAATTTAGCTCGTCAATCTGTTCCTTTACCATGTCGATGTTTTCCTTTATCTTGCTTATGAAGTCCTCCTGGAACTGAATCCTTGCCTTTTCCTTCGCGTCTCTTATTTTCTCTTCGTAGGCGGGAAGCTCGGTGCTTAAAAGCCTTTCAAGTTCCTTTCGGTATTCGGCATTGTCCGGGGAGGATACGTTAAATGGCATCTTGTATTCCCGGTTGTAATCCGAGCGTTTGTTCAAAAGTAAATTCCACTTTTTCTCCTTTTGACTCTGCGTCCTTGCCACCTGGCTTTGAAATGCCCTTATTATGTTTTCCGGGTCTTTTCTTGCCTGAAGCTCCTTGAGGAACCTGGGCTCCCCCGTTTCCTTTATGAAATCTGAGTCGAATTCCTCCTCAAGAGCCTGAATCCGGCTTTGCAATTCTTTTTCCATTTGCCCTCTTTGGTGCTCCAAAAGCCTTATTTCGGAAGTTATCTCCGATATGACCCCTTGCAGCTTTTTTATTTCATTTTTAACTCCTTCCAGTTCTTTTTCAGCCTTTTCTATCCTTTCGTCGATTTCCATCAATTTCGTAAGGTCAAGCAAGGACTTTTGCCTCTCGATTTCTTTTAGCTTTTCCGAGAGTAAATCCAGTTTTTCCCTTTCCTTTTTGGCATTTTTTACATTCTCTATGAAGCTTTCCGTGATGGGTTCCACGTTCTTAATACGGGCAAGTCTTTCATATCCATCCATCAGTTCCTTTAGCTGGGCCTTCTTCTCCTTCATTTCAGCTGTTTTTGCCTGCATCAGGCCTTCCAGGGATTTTTTGCCGATATAGGGTATTCTCCACCTCTCCGGGTTTAGCTGCCTTGCCACGTAATTTTGATATAGCATGCAGTCCGGTGTTATAGCCGTGGGGTAATTTCTCAAATCCTCAACTTTTTCGCACTTCACGACCCTTCCCAGCAGAAAATCCACGAAAAGTCGGGCGTATTTGTTTTCCGTCATCACTTCTGAAGCGAGGCTGTTTTGCCACACTTTTATGTTTTGCCTTTCGAGTTTTCCGGTGTCCACAAGGCCTATATCGTAAAAGCCCTTTTCGAATTTCAGCCTGTCGTAGATTTTTAAGGCATCCAAAAAGTATTCCGGCTCCGGGACGAGGTAAAATTTCTGGGTGTGAAGGTAAGCTTCAATTGCGTTTTGCCACCTTTTGTCCCGCACTTCCAGAAGGTCCGCCAGGATTTCCACCTTTATTTCCTTCTTGTATTTGCTCTTCAAGGCTTTTTCTATCTCGCTCTTCAGCTCTAGAAGCTTCCTGTCGTAGGGCTTAATGCCTTTTTTGAGGTTCTCTATCTCATCGCCGAGGGCTTTTATGCTTTCCTCCAGTTTTGTTTTTTCATGCTCTATGGAGTAAAAAAGCTTTTCGATGCGGTCTTTACACTGGAAAGCAGCATTTTTCAAAGAAAGCAGTTCGTCTTCTTCGATATCGGCAATGCCATCGGCGGTACCGACAAGAAGCTTTTTTATTTTTTCTTTTGCGGTTTTCAATAACCTCTCGTCGAATTTATCGGCAAAAGATGAAATATTTTCCAAAACTGCTTCCCAGTTTTGAAGTACTTTAGTATAATTTCCCAGGAAATGCTGGAGGGCGGCCTTCTTCTCTTTTATTTGTTCACTTAGGCTTTCTTCCTGGGCATTGAGATACTGACTTTTTTTGTAATCTTCCATGCTGAATTTTTCCCTGAGCAGGTCTTCTTTTCTGCGTTCAAGTTCATTAACTTGCCTTTCGAATTCATTTTTTTGCCCTTCCTTTTCCTCCAAAAGGGCCTTCTTTGTTTCCGTTTCCTTTAAAAGAGCTCGCTTTTGATTTATTATGCTTTCCACCTGGGCTCTTTTTATAAGGTATTCCTGCTCCTTTAGTCTCTTTTCCTCCGTCAGATATTCATTATAAAGGGCTTCTATCTCCTCTAAATCTCCTACCATCTTTTTTACCTGCTCAGCCTGGTATTCCAGCTCTTTGTAATACCTCAGGTTTTCCTGCATGTCGGAGATGTCGATTTTGGGCGGTGCGTCGCATACGTATTCGGTAATGAATTTTTCTATCTCCACTATGGGCGAAAAGGAAACGGATTTTTTAAAGACGCTGTAGAATTTTTCGTTGAGGCTTCCCATCTTCGCCAAAAAATGGGCCTGGTATTCCCTGTTCGAGCTGAAAATCTTAAATTTTTCCCTGTATCTTGCATTCAGATAAGTCCTCAGGTCCTTCGTATTCAGAGGAAGCCCGTCTACTATGAAGTGGTTTTCCGGCAAGTACGATTCGAGGTAAAAGAACCTGTGGTTCTCCTCCCCGTTTTCATACACGTCGAAGGCAACGCCGTAGCAAAAGGTGCTCTTCTTTGCAGTATCGTAAAACTCGCCCACGATGTAGCTCGAAAAGTTCCCTTCCCTCAAAACGAGGATGCCGCCTTCCGTATCGTCGGCGATCTCTCCCCGTAAGTACCCTTTTAAATTCCTCTTCGACCTTTCGTTGGCGGCCTTGTTGAAATAATCGCCCTTCGTATCCCCCAGGATTAAAAGCTGCAAGGCGTCTACTATCGTGGACTTCCCGGCGCCGTTTTTCCCGGTCAGGAAATTTATCATCTCGAATTCTATGAGTTCGTGCAGGATGTAGTGCCAGTTAATGAGGAGCAGTTTTTTCAAAAGCTTCAACTTTCCTCTTCCTCCCCTTCGGGTATTTCTTCTTCCGAACTTCCTTCCTCTATCATCCCGTAGATGACATTAATCTTTTCGGATGGCAAGACGTGCAAAATGGAAGGGTATATGATTATCCTGCTTTCATAGTCGTCCAGGGGATTTTCTATTTTCTCTATAATCTGGTAATTTTTGAAAAAATTCAGGGCATCGTTTAAGTCCCTTTCTGCCGGCTTTTTGTCCAAGGCCCCGGTATTTAAAAGCTTCCTCACCACGTCGCCCTTTGTCACTATAACGTCCTTTCTCAGAGAAAGTTTTTCCCTTTCCTCCTCGTACAAAAGTCTTAAAGCAAAAAGCACCAGTGTCTCGAATTTTTTCAGCCTTGCGCGGTTTTGCTCGAATCTGTTGTAGATGGAAATCACGCCGTAGTGGTTGTCTTTTTGTACATCCCAGCCGGCCATGGAAAGGTAGCCCGAAAAGACTTCAAAGTAGCGTTCTAGAAATCTATAGTCCGGGTTTATCCTCACGTTCATCGAGGTTTTGTCATACTTTTCCCTCAGGATAAAATTGTGAGAAAGGAGGAAGTTTACCAACCTTGCAAATTCCCGCTTTTGGGAATCGCTCATCTTTTCGTATTCCTCATACCACATCTTCACACCTTCTTTTTTATCCTCATGCGGGGAATCCTGTAGCCGTTTACGGATACGCTTCCTTTTTCTTCGAAGGCCACATCGTAAAAGGAACCCCTTTCGTCGTGCATGATGACTCCTAGAATGAGCATCAAAAATTCCTCATCGCCATCGAGGTTTATATCTTCAGACAAAACTTCCCGTTTTTCCTCTAAAAGCTTTTTGAAAAACTCAAAGACCTTCTTTCGCGTCAGCGCACTTTTCAGCCTCTCTTTTAAGCTTTCCATCTCCTTTTCGAAAACGCCTTCTTCCTCGGGCTCTTTTATTTTGGTGAATTTCACGTCCTGCAGTTTCCGCTCGGATTTCTTCGTGTAAAGGGAATTCTCGTCGATGTAGCTCTGGGGAAAAAGCAAAACGGCGTCGTTTACGGCGTTTACTATTTCTTCATTTTCCGGTGCAGCTTTGAGTATCTCCACTATCTTACCTTTTAGGCTCATATCCACGTTCAAAAGGTACTGCATCCTCTCCACCGAAGCCCTGGTATATGCCGCCCGCTTTCTATCAATCTCCTTGAGCAAAACATCGATATTGTAGTAGATGTTCACTATCTCGTTTATCATCCCCGTAACTTTCTCAAGGGCTTCTTCCTCATCCTTGCAAATTCTCCGTTTTACGGAAGATTTCACCAGCAGGTCCATCATTTCTTTGTCGTAAAGCCAGGAGTTTAAAATATTTATGATGGGCGTCTTGTAGCGGGGGATAGAATCGAGGGTCTTCAGGGGGTGGTATATCCTCTCGTCGATAAGTTCTCTGAACTCGTCGAAGTGCTCCTTCAATATCTGCCTTACTTCTTCCTTCTCGTACAAAGCCTGGTGGTACTTTCTCAGGTTGTTGAGAAGGCTTTTTAGTTCGTTTATGAGATCTTTCGTCCTCTTGTAGGCTTCCCGGAGGGCAAAAATGGCGTCCTCGCTTCTTTCCAGGTCCTGGTTTTTCAGGTTGTTATAGGCGGAGTGGACATAAGAACCGTACTCCTTCACGTCGTCTATTTGAAGCTCGTACAGCGTATTCAGGATTTTTATCGAGTAATCGTGAAGGTATATAATTTCCTCTATAAAATTTTCCGAATAGTCCCGGTATATCCAGCCGGTTTTTTCAAGCTTTCGCAAAATGAAATGGGCGATGGCCGAAAGACTTGCGCCGTCCGGCCTTTCCCCGTCTTCTTCCTCCTCGGGCAAAAAGCTCGAATTTTCAAGGTAACTTTTCAGCCTTTCCACCAGGTCGTCCTTTTTTACGAGCATTTCCTCCTGGTACGCCTGGAAGATTATAAAAAGGGAGTCCAGGTAGACGTGTTTATTTTTGGAAGCCAGAACCGAAAAAAGATTTTCCGGAATTTTGTCGAAAAAGGCCATGCTTTTTCCCTCTTCATGTTTTAAGGATATATCCACACAGCTTCTTTTTCAAGTTCTTTATAAAACCTCGAATTTGTCTTTCTCATTTCCTCGAACTCTTCCTCGGTATAGACCAGCAAATCCACAGGGACCGGTATTTTCTCCGTATCCCAATTAAGAGAACGCTTAAAAAAAGAAACATCGGACCCTTTGAGCACGAATATCACATCAAGGTCGCTTCCTACCCCCCAGTCTCCGCGGGCATAGGACCCGAAATACCCTATTTTCAAGATATCATCCCTATTTTGTTTCACCTCTTCGATCCATTTTAAAAGGGACGAAACAACAGCTTCCTTATCCGGCCATTTTAGAACGGACGAATTCGACGATCTCACAGGCATATTTTACTGCCTCCTTACTCTGTAATGGACCATAGTGCTCAAACGGTGCTCCATCAGGGTGGCTGTCCGGATATCTTGCAGGTATATAAAAGTTATCGAGTACTTTTGCCTTCTCAATGAGGTCTTGGCTTATACCAACACTTTCGGGAAGTTCTCTTAAAAGCCTGGATATCACGTGCCCCCATGCTTCCTGGCCAAGGTAAAGGTGAAGCGCTTTTACCGCCTTTTCGCCGGCCTGATGTGCTGCAAAACAAGCCCATTCATGGTCATGGCTTTCCATGGACAATTTTGCATGATTCAAATCTTTTATCGCTTGTTTTAACCAATCGAAAGCCCTGTTTGGCATTTGTTTCACTCCTGCAATAATAGGTTCGATAACATGATATCAAATAACATCTCCACCGGCAAGATGGGGACTTCGTGAAAGTCCCTCCCGACTATTCTTTCCGCCGTGAACATCGAATCCCAGACTGCCTCCTCCACCGCTTCCACCGCCGCCTGAAACACCTTGTTTATTTCATCGGAGTGGGAGGACAGGGTCTCGATTCTGATGAAAGGCTCGCCGTAATGGCAAACTCTGTTTGCAGTCGAAAAGGCAAGTGCAATGTCCCCGCTCCCGTTTCCCATGAAGGAGCCGGTCCTCGCAAGGCCCAAAATCCCCCTCTTTGCCACCCTCTCAAGGCCCCTTGCATCCAGCGGCACATCGGTGGCGATGACTATTATGCACGAGCCTTTGTCTTCCTCTATGGTGTCTTTCTTACCTTTTATATCCCTTTCCAGCCTTTCTTTCAGCATCCTTCCCACGCTTTTGCCGTTGAAAATGAGGTCCTCCATCCTGCCGTAATTGGTGAGGAGCAAAGCCCCTACTGTGTAGACCTTTCCCCCTATCTCTATTTGCCTCGAAGCTGTGCCTATGCCGCCTTTAAACCCGTGGCATATCATGCCTGTCCCGGCCCCTACACTCCCCGTTTCGAACTCCCTTTTTGCGCTCATTATGGCATCGATGACATGCTCTCGTTTCACATGCCTTCCCCTTATGTCATTTAAGTAACCGTCGTTGCACTCTAATACAACCGGGTTTACGGTGCCGGTCGTAACACCGATATCCTCGTTGAGGGAAAGCATGTACTCCACCAGGGCATCGGAGGCGATTCCGACGGAAAGCGTATTGGTGAGGATTATCGGCGTCTCCAGCGTCCCCAGCTCCTTTATCTGTACAAGTCCGGCGGACTTGCCGAAGCCGTTTCCCACAAAGCACGAGGCAATCAATTTTTCCTTGAATATATTTCCACCGTGCGGTATTATCGCGGTCACCCCCGTCCGCACGGGGCCCTCCCCGGGAATAAGTTTTCCTTCACCTGAAATCAAAGTCACGTGCCCCACCTTTACCCCTTCCACATCGGTTATGGCATTCAATGGGCCTGTCGGAAGCCGCCCTACGGAAAGGCCATATTCCCTCATCCTTTTTCGCATTTTTCTCCCCTGGTTGTTTAAACTGCACAAAACTATACAAAATCATACAGTTTAGACAGCTGGGCTATTTATAGTCCGCCCTTTCAGAGAGTGCTCATTCCCAGCAGGCGGTATTCAAGCACTCCCATAGCCCCTGCCCCAAGAAGCAGGAACTCGCGCCCTTACCCGGGTCTCCCCACTTGCCCTGAATGTAATACTCCCTTCAGGACAGAGACATCCCTTAATACTTTCTCAGGGGAGAGTGGCGTCACCACCGCTACCTTGAGAACTCGCCAGAGATTGTAGCTTTCGCTATAGGCACCAAGACTTGTTCCATCCAGAGGTCTTGGTCCCCTCCCTGGCTCACTCCCAAGGCTTTGTAATAGTCTTATCGTCCTTTCTATCTCCTGTAGTTGCCTTTTCTTTAGTTGTTTGTTCTTGACCGTTCTATTTACGTACTCTTTTAGTTCCTCCAATTCATCAGCATCTAAATCTTTTAGAATTGCCATATACCCTTCGGGAATTTGCTCTTTTAACCCAAGCCCTCTTCTTGCTATGACATACGCTGCTGCCACGTCCTTGCTTATCATATGCTGCGGTGCATATTTCAGCATCCCTATCACTGATGTGTAGGCAGGATTGACCTCTATGATTTGTATGCCCTTTCTCTTCGCTAAAATCTTGATTTTCTCTACAAGCGACCCGTAGCTGAAATTGTGTCTTATCCTTCTCGATTTCCTCCCCGAAAAGTCTCCTCTTTTTCCTTTGTCTCTTATGTCCAATCTTTCGATTGCTATCGCTTTTTTCTTTTTTTCTGCCAGCCTTACTACTTCGTGGGCATATTGCCATCTGTAATATTCCCTCTTATTTGAATTGCCGCTTACAAGTTCGGGCATCGGAATTTTGCCGTGTCCTGCTAATTGTCCGTTCTCATCTGTTTGTGCCCATGCTATATGGTTCGGATATGCGTTGACGTCTATACCTATAACCCCATTCTCCTTTGTTACCGCAACTTCCGGGAAGTTTTCTTCAATCGTAAAGTAAGCATATACCTTCCCGTTTTTGAGCTTTAGCTCTACAGAATAGGCTTCTCCACAAGTGCTGATTGCCTTGAGTAATTCCTCCCGGCTCTTTCCTTTTTTGCATCCCGCTTGTATCCTTGCATATGCATACTTTCTTTCACCTACGTTGATTCTAAGTACTGCACCATTTTCATCTATCTCGATCCTTGTATTCAGGTTCCCTTTCTTGCTCTTGTCTCCTCTGGAATAAAGATTGCCTTTTCTTCTTTCTTGCCATTCATGTTGCAGCTTCTTATATGCTTTTCCATTTATGTGCCGTTTCTTGAGCTTTTCAAATAAACTCCTGCCGCCAAAGATAACCTTCCTTGGATTCTCTTGCCTTTCTTTACAGGATTCTAAAACGCTTTTTGCCTTCATTATCGCATCGTCTACATATCTCGAATTTAAATTGAAAATCCCTTGCAGTTCTCTTTTGAGTTCATTTCTTTTATGTCCTTCTAAAAGCCTGTTATATGCGAATCTTGCGCAGGATGACCATCTTCTCATTAAATCCGCTACTTTTTGCTTATCTTCCTTGCTTTTGAAGATAAGTTTAGTCTGTATTGTTATCATGTCTTTTTACCCCACTTGCTATCTCATGTATGCCTTCATAATGCCACTCTTGGGAATTGGCGTATTCTTCAAGTTTTTATATCTTCTTCTCCCTTTTGGTGTCCTAATTGGAGTTATTAATCCTTCCTTTTCCCAATTTTTTAATGTACTTCTGCTGATGTTGTATGTTTCTTTAACTTTTTGTATATTCAATAACATCAATAAATACCTAGTTAAAATTTTATCATTTTGTATTGTTGTATTCAACTGTTGTTACCTTTAGAAAGTAGCTGCCAATAATATTAATAACTAATAAAAAATAACATGTATATACAAAAAGCGTAGCTGGTGGTATAATGATAACGAACGGGAGGGATTGCTTTGAAAATCGAAAGTTTTGAACTCGACCACACAAAGGTTAAGGCACCCTACGTAAGGCTTGCCGCGGTGGAAGAGGGGCCGAAAGGGGACTTGGTCGCCAAGTACGACCTCAGGTTCATAACCCCCAATAAAGGTGCGATATCCACCGGAGGGATACATACGTTGGAGCATCTCCTTGCGGGATTCATGCGCGAAGAGCTGGATGGAGTCATCGACATTTCTCCAATGGGCTGCAGGACCGGCTTTTATCTCATAAAGTTCGGCAGAACTCCTCTATCCGAAATTAAAAAAGCCCTGGAAAATGCCCTTGAAAAAGTCCTGAAAGCGGAGGAAGTTCCCGCCGCCAACGAAGTCCAGTGCGGGAATTTCAAAGATCATTCGCTGGTCGATGCGAAAAACGCTGCAAAAATGGTCCTGGAAGAGGGAATATCCTTATTTGAATTTACGGATTAACGGCCGTAAATCTATTTTTTTATTTTATTTGCAAGAAAGACACATTTTAAGAAGGGGTTGAAGTAAAGATATGGCAAAATTAGCGGAACTTTTTGCACCGAAAGACATGACGGTGGGAACGCCATGGAAGCGAATCGTCGAATTTTCAATCCCTATGCTGATAGGCAACATCGCCCAGCAGCTTTACAACACCGTTGACTCCATCGTCATCGGGCGGTACGTAGGGGACAGCGCCCTGGCGGCCGTGGGAAGCGCGTTCCCGGTGTTTTTCTTTTTGCTAGTGCTTTTCGTGGCGATATCCACCGGAGCGGGGATAATGGTATCCCAGTACTTCGGCGCAAAGGACAGGGAAAAGCTTTCCCGCACCATCGGAGTTTGCATAACGCTCACGGCAATAGCTTCGGCTATAATCATGATTATATCGCCTTTTGTAGTCCGGCCCATGCTGGTTTTTATAAACACGCCCGACTCGATACTGGACTGGAGCACTAACTATCTATTGATACTCCTTGTAGGCAACTGGGGTTTTTCGTACTTCAACATACTTTCGGGAATACTGCGGGGACTGGGGGATTCCCTGTCGGCCCTGGTCTTTCTCTTGATTTCCACAACACTCAACGTGGTGCTCGACATCTGGTTCGTGGTGAGCTTCAACATGGGTGTGGCCGGGGTGGCGCTGGCAACGGTTATCGCACAGACGATATCAGCGGTACTGTGCGCCATAAAACTGAAAAGGATGGACGACATATTCGATATGAACTTCGAGATGCTCAAACCCATAAAGGACTACGTAATGCAGATAATAAAGCTTGGGATTCCTTCAGGGCTGACCCAGGCGATTTTTTCCCTCGCCATGGTCACCGTACAGTCCCTTACTAACAGTTTCGGCGAAATGGTAATCGCGGCTAACGTCATAGTGATGCGAGTTGATGGCTTTGCCATGATGCCCAATTTCACCTTCGGCATCACCATGACCACTTACGCCGGGCAGAATGTAGGTGCAAGGAAGATGGACAGGGTCGAAGAGGGAACCCGCCAGGGCCTTGCCATTGCGGTGGGAGTCTCGACAGTAATAACCATCATCCTGCTCTTCTTCGGAAGGTACCTCATGGCTATATTCACCAGCACGACAGAGCTCGTGAACCTTAGCATGCGGATGATGCGCATTCTGGCGGTAGGGTACATCGCGATGGCGGTCACCCAGGTGCTTTCCGGTGTAATGCGCGGTGCGGGAGATACGGTGACCCCCATGTGGATCTCGCTCATTACCACGATTTTTTTCAGAGTTCCCCTCGCTTACGGCCTCGCATATATAACGCGAAGCCCCGCATATCCTAACGGCAGGCCCGAGTCCATATTCTTTTCCCTGCTTTTTGCCTGGGTATTCGGCGCTTTGATCACCACCTATTTTTATAAAAGAGGAGCATGGAAAGAAAAAGCGCTCTTTAGAAGTTTAGGAAGAAACCAGTAAAAAACCGCCGGCCCCCGATATTTACGGGACCGGCGGTTTTGCTGTGCAAAATCTGTCAGAGTTTCTTACATAAGCTTTTTCAAAGCCTTGCCCAGTGCGTCAGCACCCATTATAGCATTATATACATCTTCCGGCGTCACTTTAAACGGCATGTTGTGGATGGTCTCGCCCTCAGCGCAGGATGCTTCCGCCACCTTCCTTATGTCCTCTTCCTTCACTTCCTTAATGCCCAGGTCCTCCAGAGTTACCGGCAACCCTACATCGAGACAAAAACCTATGACTTCCTCCAGTTCTTCCATGGGGCTGTTTTCCATTACGAGCTGAGTTATGGTTCCGAAAGCAACCTTTTCTCCGTGGTACATGTGATGACATTCGTGCAAAACGGTAAACCCGTTGTGGATGGCGTGGGCTGCCGCAAGCCCTCCGCTTTCAAAGCCTATGCCGCTCAGGTAAGTGTTGGCCTCCACCACATTCTCCACTGCAGGCGTGCAGGCCTTTTTCTCCACAGCAAGCTTGGCCTTAAGGCCGTCCTCCAGAAGCGTCCTGTAGCAAAGCTCCGCAAGAGTCATGGCAGCTTTTGTGCTTTGTCCACCCGACAAGGCCATGGCATTCGAGCGCATGCAAGCCCTCGCTTCAAAATAAGTAGCCAAGGCATCGCCCATGCCCGCCACCAGGAGCCTTGCCGGAGCTTTAGCGATCATACCGGTATCCACCAGGACAACATCGGGATTTTTGGGAAGGAACAAGTACTTGCTAAACACTCCTTCGTCGGTGTATATGACGGAAAGCGCGCTGCACGGTGCATCGGTCGATGCGACAGTGGGCACAATCACAACCGGCAGCGAGAGAAAATAGGCTACTGCTTTTGCGGTATCGAGGACCTTTCCTCCCCCGATTCCGACAATCACTTCCGAGCCGTGCTCTTTTGCAAGATTTTTTAACCTTTCTATTTCCCCTTCCGAGCATTCGCCTTTAAAAGGCTCAAACACTAGCTTCACTTTTTCACCAGCAAAGCTTTCCTCTATTGTCGGTCTCGTCCTTTTGATGCCGTTTTCGCTGGCGATTACGAAAAACGAACTTCCGAGTTTTAAGGTATGCTCTTTGATGTGTTTTAAAACTCCGTTCCCCTGAACGTATTTGCCGGGACCTATAATTGCTCTTACCATGGTTTAACCCCTCCTTGCCTTTTGTTAAGATTTTATCACATAATGAAAAAGTTCACAAGATGTCAGCATAAGAAGCACTTTTTTCAACCATTTTTCTTATATTTTCTTATATTTCCTTTCCAATTTTTCTATAAAATTCACAGCCTCACCATATATCCGTCAAATAAGTTTCGTCATCCTATTACATATATGCCGTCCAGCCACCGTCCACCGCAAGACACTGGCCATTTATAGAAGGAAGACTCATCACTTGCCAGAAAAACGGCCACCTTCGCAATTTCAAAAGGATCCCCGACCCTTCGGCCCTTCTTGCTGCTGCAAGGACACTGGCGCCCTCTTTGGCAAATTGGTAGGCTATTGCCCTCCCGATTCCCGAACTTGCACCAGTTACAATGGCCACCTTGTTCTTCAGCCTCATAAAATCTCCCCCCCCTCATAATCTTACTCACGCCATCCGCGCCGGCTCACCTTGCACTGTCACCCTGCAACGGATTTTCTCCTCTGTAAGCCTTTCTATCTTTTTTGAAAACTCGTGGGCCTCGTAAAAGCTTGAATCTCCTTGTAACGAAGCAATTACTCCAGATAAATTTTAAAAAAATGCTTGAAAAGCAATCATTCTTGATATATATTATGATATATATCCGAAATTTATATTGCCCGGGGAGATGATAAAATTGGATGTGGCAAAAATTTTCAAAAACGGAAGAAGTCAGGCAGTTAGATTGCCTAAGCAGTATCGCTTTAATGACTCTGAAGTATTCATAAAAAAAGTCGGCGAAATCGTCGTTTTAATTCCCAAAGATAGCGTTTGGAAAAGCTTCGAATATGGCATAAAGCACTTTTCCGAAGATTTCATGGAAACTAGGGACCAACCGGAACCAGAAAAAAGGGAAGAGATGAAATGAAGTACATGCTCGATACCAATATATGTATTTATATCATCAAAAAGAAACCCACCGAGGTTATAGAAAGATTCAAAAAGCTCGACATTGGAGACATTTGCATATCCTCAATAACTTTAGCCGAACTTTGGTACGGCGTTGAAAAAAGCCAGTATAAAGAAAAAAACAGAGCAGCCCTTGCCGCCTTCATCGCCCCTTTTGAGATACTGCCCTTTTCCGACAAAGCTGCAACCAGCTACGGAGAAATCCGCGCATTCCTGGAAAAAAGAGGGGAGTCCATCGGCGCGTACGATTTGCTGATTGCCGCCCATGCGCTTTCCGAAAACCTCACGCTGGTAACAAACAACGTTAGGGAATTTGCCAGAATCCCGGGATTATCCGTAGAAAACTGGGTTGAATGAAAAAATACCGCGCATTTTTGCGCGGTATTTTTTCGATAAAGATCCCTATCTATCGATTTTTTAAAAATTTTACGGCCTTCACTATCGATTCGTCGTTTCCAAAAGCGCCCGCCTTTGTCACTACTTTCACCCCGTCGGCCACTCCTCCGATGAGCACGAGCTGCGGTATTCCCGGCTCCAATTCCGAATTTATCCTGCATCCGGTGGCGGAAAGTTTCTTTACGACGTGTATCGCCGTATCTCCTCCAGTAAGAACCATTCCCGCCGGTTTTCTTGCTTTTACCACCTCATGGGCAACCTCTCCCATGAATCGCGCTATAGCTTCGCTAGTTTCCGCGGAGGAAAGCCCCAAACTATTTCCAACCGCAATCGCATCAGTAACGTCTTTCTCTTCTAATGCTGATGCAATTATGACGTCCTTTGCCTTATCCATAAAATCGAGCACCTGTGCTAAAATACGTTTTATTTCATCGTAAGGGTTTATCAGAGCTTTCTTTACATCCACTTTTGCCAGAGCTATCTGGCTTTCTTCGGCTGCCCTCGCTATTTGCCTTCTGGTCACCTGACTTACGCTTCCCGCCACCACCAAAATCCTGTCTTCATTCTTTCTCTTCTCAAGGCAAACCATAAGTGCCTCGGCGAGACCCGCCGAGCCTACCCACAGTGCTTTCTTTTCAAGAGCGAGGACAGCTTCCGCTATTCTTACAAGATCTTCTTCTGTCGCAACATCAAAAGCGAAAACATCGTACTTTCCAAGGTCTTGCAATATGCTTTCGGCCAAATTTTCATTCATCTCTTCCAGCTTTTTCAGCCTCACCGGAATATCCAAACTTTCTTCTAATAGCTTTTTTACATCGGAAGTGGTCACCGGATTTTTCGGGTCTTTTGCAAGTTCGGTTTTATCGACGGGTACACCGTTGAGGTAGTGAATACCGTTTCGAGTGGTGCGGCCGTTTTTCGGAAAGGCAGGGGCGAAAACTATAATTTCGGGTTTCAAGCTTTCCCGCAGAGCTTTTAATTCAGCTCCTATATTACCTCTCAAAGTCGAATCTATCTTTTTGTAAAGTACCGCATCTTTATATCTTGCGATTAATGAAGATATTTCCTTTAGTGTTTCATAAGCTTTCAACGGTGGAAGACTCCTGGTTTCGGTATCTATGACCAATGCATCGACTATGTCCTCGTATTTTTCTATGCCGGAAATTTCCGTCATGGTAACCGACAAATATCCGTATTTCGCAAGCTGCACCCCGGTGTCATTGCTTCCCGTGAAATCATCAGCTATAATTATAACCTTAAACAACCTTCTCGCTCCCTGTCAAACTTTTTCCGCGTTCTATTTTATCAAGGTATGATACCAAAAGAGGACATAAAATCGCCGTAATTATGACCGACGCCGCAACTTGAGCCGTAGCAGCGGCCACCAAAGGCGCTAAAGTCGGGTCTACGGCAGCTACAGCGGCAGGCGTCGCGACCGAATTCCCTGCGCTCGTTCCGATGGCAGCTCCGACCCCTTTATTTTCACGGAAAATATATTTAATTGTGAGATAACCTCCTAAGCCCGTGAGCACAACTGTCAAAATACCTAATAATATTCCTGGAAATCCCGCTTTAAGGATTGTCCTAAAATCTAAAGCTGCTCCTAAAGGAAATGCAAAAAACGGAATCAACAACTTTTGCCCGGGTGCTAGAAATTTTTTCCATTCTTCATCCAAATTGCCCAGTATCATTCCCACTATAATCGGAATAACCACGGCGACCAGTGCTATAAAAGGAATGTTGGCAAGACCCGTCGCCCCCATGGCTACCATCGTGAGAAACGGTCCGTCGTTTATCGAAAGAATAGCTATCGCACCTACATCCGTCGGGTCACCGTACTGCGAAGCAAGCGCCGTATAAAGTCCCCCATTGGAATTTGTGACCGCGGCTATAATAGCAAGTGCTGATATCCCGAAAAGTCCTGTAGGCCCCATAAATTTACCTACGATCCACCCTAAAGCGGCACCGATAAAAAACTTTACTGCCGTCAATGCTACACCCTTGCTCAGAGAAATCCCGGCTTCTTTTAATGTAATCTGCGCTCCGTTGCAGAGCAGGAAAAGTCCAATTAGAGGCATGGCCCCCTGTTTAAATAACGCTGTAGTAAATCCCCCTATCTGTAAAGCCTGGGGGAAAAATGTATTTATTATAGCTCCTAAAAGCAGGGGAACAACCATAAGTCCCCCTGGAATACGTTCGATAGTCTTAAAGATCTTCACCAGCTTCTCCCCCTCGTCTTAAAAAGTTGAAATAAGCTTATACATGCCGAATTCCCTGTGTTTTAAAGCTTCCGCCTTCGTAAGCTTGCCGTTGCACACCTCGATGAGCTCTTTAAATAACCTTTCACCCACATCTTTTATGGTTTCATCGCCTTCCACTATGGTCCCGGCATAAAAATCGATGTTGTCCATCATTTTCTTATATGTCTCAGGATTTGCAGTTATCTTTATAACCGGAGCTATGGGTGAACCGGTAGGAGTTCCCCTTCCCGTAGTAAAGACTACCACCTGAGCTCCTCCGGCGGTCATGCCAGTAATCGATTCTATATCCTGGCCGGGAGTATCCATAATGTAAAGCCCTTTGCCTTTTGGCTCTTCGCCGTATTCCAAAACGCCCTGCACGGGTTTCGTGCCGCCTTTGTATATACACCCGAGCGACTTTTCCTCTATAGTGCTTATACCTCCTTCAATATTACCAGGGGTCGGCTGTCCCCCTCTCATATCCACACCCATGGTCTTGGCCTTTTCTTCGCACCTTCTCACCATATCCAAAAGCTTTCTTGCAACTTCTTCATTTACCGCGCGCTTTGCCAGCAAATGTTCGGCTCCTATTATCTCGGTTGTTTCCGAAAACATCGAGGTTCCGCCCAAATCGACTATCTTGTCCGACACGTACCCCGCTACGGGATTGGATGCAAGCCCCGAAGTCGTATCAGAACCTCCGCACTCTACGGCGTAAATCAAATTAGATATATCCACCTCTTCTCTTTTAAGCTGTACAACCTCCTGGGCCATCTCCCTTACTATCCTGGTTCCAGTCTCTTCAGCTTTTAACGTACCGCCGCAATCCTGAATTATTATGTATTCCACCCTTTTTCCGGTCTTTGCAATCTCCTCAGCGACTTTTTCGGTAGGCACTCCTTCGCATCCGAGTCCCACGACGAGAGCTGCGGCAACATTAGGGTTTTTCCCCAAACCTATTAAAGTTTTCGTGGTGAGCTCCAGGTCCGCACCTATCTGACAGCAGCCGTGCTGATTGGGAATTGCTACCGCACCTTCTACATGTGAAGCTATACGCATTGCCACTTCGCTCGCACATACCGACGACGGTATTACAAGGATATGATTCCTTATTCCTACTTTTCCGTCGGGCCTTACATAACCTAATATTTTCATCTTCCTTCCTCCTCCCAGTCTCCTCTTCCCCTCAGGCTTTCAAAATTGTGAACGTGGACGTGCTCTCCCGTTTTTATGGGACGCGTGGTTTTACCGATTACTTCACCGTACTTGATTATTTCTTTTCCCAAGTCAATATCCATGAGGGCAAATTTATGGCCGAATGGAATGTCATCGAGCAAATTCACCTTAACTATTTTGCCATCTAAATCCACATTCACCTCCTGTCCTTTATTTAGGTCCTGAACCGCAGTGGCCACATTGTCCTTGGGGTTTATAACCACCGCCAATTTCTTCATGAAAATCACCTCCGGAAAAGATTAGCTTGCAATTAATATGCCAAACCCGAAAATCTTTAAAAAATGCCGTTCTCCTGATTGAAGACTCCAGGTGCGCTATTGCAAAAAAAAGCAGCTGATGCAAATTGCATCAACTGCTTTTATCATTTTTCATTCATCGCTTTTTTTAATTTTCTCCAAAGTGTTGTTCGGTTGATCCCTAACCTTCTTGCAGCCTCAGAAATATTGCCGCCCGTTAACTCCACCGCTTTTTTTATATACTCTTTTTCCACAATTTTTAGAGGTTTTATATCATAATTATTACTTTCAAATGTTTTATCTTCACCAACATTACTTTCACAATAAAACCTTACATCACTCACATCTATTAATGTTCCCTCGCAAAGGGCACACGCTCTTTCGATGATACTCTCAAGTTCCCGAACATTACCCGGGTAGTCAAAGGTCTTTAAAATATCCATCGCCCTCGAAGTTATGCCTTTTATGTTTTTCCTGCATCTTGCCGAATGTTTTTTTATCATATAAGGTACAATTACTTCTAAATCTTCTTTCCTCTCCCTCAAAGGCGGAATATTTATATTGAGCACGTTTATCCGATAAAAAAGGTCCTCTCTAAATCTGCCCTCTCTTACCATATCGATGAGGTTTCTATTTGTCGCACATATTATCCTGACATCTACTGGAATTAATTTGTCGTCCCCTATCCTTCTTACCTTTCTTTCCTGAATTACTCGAAGAAGTTTTGCTTGAAGCCCTATGGGCATTTCTCCTATCTCATCGAGGAATATGGTTCCTCCATGGGCAAGCTCGAACAGCCCCGCCTTTCCTCCTTTCACCGCACCGGTAAAAGCGCCTTCCACATAACCGAAAAGCTCGCTTTCAAGAAGATTTTCCGGCAGCGCGGCGCAGTTTACCGCAACAAAAGGACCATTTTTTCTCAAGCTGGAATTGTGAATACTCTGGGCAAAAAGCTCTTTGCCGGTCCCGGTTTCGCCTACTATCAATACCGTAGAGTCCAATATCGCATACTTCCGGGCTTGCTTTATCACATCGTCCATTTTTTTGCTTTTATATAAAATATCGTCGAAACTGTACTCGGCAACAAGACCCCTATCCGACAGCTTCCTTCTTATGCTGTGTTCCACTTTTTGAAGCGTCGCCACCTCCTGAAAGGTGGCAACAGCTCCTACGATTTCATCGTTCACAATAACGGGCACCCTGTTGGTTACTATCATGGTATCCGAAACTTTCTGAAGTTGACCTATCTGGGGTTTTCCTGTCTTCAGCACTTCGTAAAGTTCGGTATTAGGTATAACTTTCTCTACCTTTTTGCCTAAAACTTTGTTCGACGGCTGTTTAAAAATTTCCTCCGCCATTCTGTTGTATATGGAAATTCTGCCCTCTTTATCCACCGCTACTATTCCGTCATGGACAAAATCCACTATGGTCTTTATCTTTTCCGTCCTTTCCTTTTCGGCCTTGATGGCCTCCGCCAGCCTGAAAGCTTCATTTACGGCGGCGGCTATCGCCTCTTTTCCCGAAGTTATAAGCCTGCTTTCTAAACCAAGCTCTTTTGCGCTGCGAGCTCCAATCGTATCGCCTATGATTATCTTTATCCCTTTTTCTTTTGCTTTTGCGATCTGCTTTGGCCCTATTTCCTCTTTTTCTATTACGATTTTGGCAATATTAAGGTTCAGCACCTCGCCTATAACTTCACAACCATATATAACGTTTTTATATCCGGCCACACCTATAATTTCTCTATAGCCCAGCAGTCCCCGAAACTGTCTTAAAATGTCGTACGCATTTACTTTTATTTCCACAACCGGAACCGAAACCGCCTCTTTTATGAGCTGATAAGTGCCACCGCGACTTATTATGACATCGAACCCTTTGTTTTCCCATTCCTTTGCGACTTTTACCCCCTCGCTCAAATCCCCCAACTCCACCTCTACGTCCACACCCAGCTCTTTTTTCACATTCAAGGCCATATCGAGTAAGTCCCTGTAAGGTGCAATAAGCCCTATTTTCATCGCAAAAACCCCTTTGGCATTTTTGGCGTTTGACCTTTTGTCCATTTAATTTCTTCATATCAAACGAAAAATCCTTTCAACAAATAAAAAAAACCCCAAATATCTGGGTTTTTCAATGACAAAAATTACTTTATTTGAAACTTATATCTTGCCATTTTAACTGCCATCTTAATGGCATCGACCAAACTTTCCTCATTTGCCCTTCCCTCTCCTGCTTTTCCAAACGCCGTCCCGTGGTCTACCGATGTGCGAATTATCGGAAGTCCGAGTGTACAATTTATCCCTTTAACCTCGGTAAACCTTCCAGTCTTCGCGTCAATCTTAAATCCCGTCAATTTAACCGGTATGTGCCCCTGGTCGTGATACATCGCAACGACCACATCGTACTGACCCGACAGTGCCTTTACAAATACGGTATCCGGAGGCACCGGACCTTCCACATCTATCCCGTCTTTTTTTGCTTCTTTAATAGCGGGGATTATATATTTTTCTTCTTCGTCACCAAAAAGGCCGTTTTCGGAACTATGCGGGTTCAACCCGGCAACTGCAATGCGGGGGCTTTCCACATCCAGCATCTTCATTGCATCGTAGGCAAGCCTTATAACCTTATACACCCGCTCTTTCGTGATTAAATCGCAGGCTTTTCGCAAAGAAACGTGCGTCGTCACGTGGACAACCTTCAAATTGTCGTTTGCCAGCATCATGGCATATTCTTTCGTATTCGTTAAATCGGCAAATATTTCGGTATGACCCGAATAATGGTAGCCGGCTAAATTTATGGCTTCCTTACTTATCGGCCCTGTTACTACTGCATGTATCTTATTTTCCAAAGCCAGCTCTATGGCTTTTTTAACGTAATTAAAAGCAGCGTTACCGGCAGTGGCGCTTACTTTTTTGTATTCCCAGCTCCCCGGCGCTAAAAGGTTCAGATTTATGTAATCTATCGTTTTGTACACCCCTTTAGCTTCACTCACATCGGTTATTTCACGAAGCGTCAAATGCAAATTCGTGAATTCATTCGCATCTTTCAGAGCCTCGTAATCTCCAATCACAACGGGAATGCACTCCTTGTAAATTTCTTCCCTCGCCAGGGCTTTTAGGGCTATTTCAGGCCCTATCCCTGCGGGATCGCCCATCGTTATCCCGATTACAGGTTTCATTTCTTGTTTTCCCCTTTCTATATTTTTCATAACTGTAATAGCATAACTGGTAATAAAGCAAAATTTATGCCAACCGTAAAAATTCACTATATCCGCTTTTTTATATTAAATGTGTTGCAATATGCAATATCTATGTTTTCTTTTTCATCAATTCCCTGCTGCGATGACTGCTTCTTTAGAAAAAGAACTTATCTACGAATGTAAAAAACTGAATTGAATGAAAGCAGTCATATTTTTTTATCAGTTACCTTTTCTAAAATAAGATTTGATGCTATTTCTAACCTTATTATTATAATAAAAGCATAACTGCGCCCGGCAGCGCTCCTATTAAAATGCAAAAAGTCCCAAAAAAGCCTCAATAGCTCCGGAGATCACCGTAACTCAACCCACAACCGCAGCCCAGGTGCTGAATTCTTCGAGTTTCTTTTTCAAGTCCACCAAAAATACCTCCCTCTAATTTACGCTAAAAACAGTATCGAAAATTATTATTTTTTACAAACAATTCTCCAGAGATTTCAAAAAATCTTTCCGGTTTATTCCATTATTTTGATTACTTTAATGCCCTGCTGTCAATAATTGTCTTTGAAGATATAAAAAATAAAAGCTGATGTAGAACCGGCTCAACGCTATCCTTCCTTATATTCAAAGACCGGCATTTCTATAATTCTGTCGGTTTTAGTCTCATATAAGAACTAATCAAGTTTAAGTGCCGTTCTGCGTCATAGTATTTTTCTCCGCACTCTTCACATACAAGGGCCAGACATTTTCTATTACAATCAATTTCTCATTGACCCACTTTTCAACCCTTACTCTTTTTCTCACTAATGGGCCTTTGCAATACAAACATGCGATAAATGGAAGGTCTAATCCCTGGGAGATGATAAAATTGGATGTGGCAAAAATTTTCGAAAACGGAAGAAGTCAGGCAGTTAGATTGCCCAAGCAGTATCGCTTCAACGACTCTGAAGTATTCATAAAAAAATCGGCGAAATCGTCGTTTTAATTCCCAAAGATAGTATTTGGAGAAGCTTCGAATACGGCATAAAATACTTTTCCGAAGATTTCATGAACACCAGGAATCAGCCGGACCTTCGCTCACGCCCTCTCCGAAAACCTTACGCTGGTAACAAACAATGTTAGGGAATTTTCTAGAATACCGGCATTAACCATAAAAGACTGAGTTGAATGAATCTTTATATCTCTCTTTCAATGACTTTCCATAAGCATACATAACAGCTTCTTAATCATTCTTTTAACTTCAGCAATTCCCTCGCGCGTTTTTGCAGATACCGCAAAAATATTTTCCCTCATCACGCCAGCCTGGATTAAAAACTTCTCCGCTCGATCTATTTTCGCTTCTTTTAAATCGATTTTATTTATAATTCCGACCACCGGTTTTTGAAAAACTGCGCAAAAACCAGCGGGCAATGAAGGCTTATCGGATGTAGCATCCTGTATTACTATAATAAGTGATGATTCAATAGCCATATTAATTACTATATAGTTAAACCTTCTTATCTCGATATACTCCCCCGGAATATCTACATAATTTTCCTTAAACTCGATCATCTGCGTCTTTTTCGCTTCTTTGCCTTCTCCAAGAATTGCATTTATAAAGGTAGATTTTCCCGCCCCGCTAGGACCTATAACAATTATCCTCGCACTATTTTCGCCCATAAATAAAACCAAATTTAAAGACATAAAGCCCAATCTCGGGCTTTATGTCTTTTCATCTATTATTCTATTTTTATCTAAATAACAGCTTTATCCCGCGGGGCAAATAAACTTGCAACCATAACCGCTGTAATTCCTGCCACTAACTTTCCTACTATCATCGGGAAAATCATTTCTTTCGCAACACCTGCGGTAAAACCTAGATGATCGCCAAAGGTAAATGCGGCACTCACCGCAAAGGCAACGTTCAAAACCTTTCCCCTATAATCCATGTCCTGCATGATTTGAAACATGGGTATATTGTTGGCGAGAGTCGCGACCATACCAGCCGCTGCCACATCGTTCATCCCCAACATCTTTCCTAGCGACATAAGCGGCTTTTTAAACACTTTTGTTATGAAATGCACCATCGGAAATGCACCAGCTAACATTATCGCTATAGCACCTATAATCTGGATACCATCCCATATCGGCGCCATGCCGGGTATTACAACAATTCCCGTAAGGGTTTCCACTATAATCGCAGCGAGGGCTACGGTTATCATTATTACAACGCCTTTCCCAAATATATTGAAACCGGAAATCATTTTTTCGGGAATTTTCCAGAGTCCCAAAGCAATTAGCACTGATACAATTATAATAGGGACTAAATTTCTCAAAATCATATCCAATGGGAATCCAGCGGCGAGCCCTCCAGCAAAGCATCCTATGGGTATCGTAATCATACCTGCTAATATTCCGGTTGCAAGAGCCCTATGATCTTCTTTCTTTATAATTCCGAGCGCTACCGGTATTGTAAACACGATAGTCGGTCCCATCATAGCACCAAGTATAAGACCAGCAAAAAGACCTGCTTCCTTTGTTTGCGCAAGTTGCATCGCTAGAGGATAACCACCCATATCGTTTGCGAGAAGGGTGGTTGCAAACATCGCCGGATCTGCTCCTAGTGCGGTATAAACAGGTACTATTACAGGTTTTAATATATTGGCAAGGACAGGAGCAAAGGAAACCACTCCAACCATTGCTAAGGCAAGAGAACCCATTGCATTAAAGCCTTCTTCAAATTTTTCTCCAAAACCATATTTGTTGCCTAAAATTCTGTCTATAGCTCCTATTATCATAAAAATAACCATTATATTAACAATAATCTGGTTGATATTCACAAAGACCGCCTCCTCTCTTACATATCCATGGAAAAATAATTCATTCTTTTTTGTTCAGCTTGGGCAGTATATACTCCACATCCGAATGGGGCCTCGGAATGACATGAACTGCTATAAGTTCTCCCACCCTTTGAGCAGCAGCAGCCCCAGCATCGGTAGCGGCTTTAACCGCTCCCACATCGCCCCTTACCATTACCGTGACCAGTCCTCCTCCTACATGTTCCTTTCCTATTAGATATACGTTTGCTGCTTTGACCATAGCATCGGCAGCCTCAATGGCGCCCACCAATCCTTTTGTCTCTATCATTCCCAATGCAATTTGATCTGCCATAAAACATCCTCCTTCAAAATTTATTTTCATTTATCAAAAGTTACAATATTAAGTCTATACCGCTTTTTTGCTGTTCATATATCTTTTTGACTATTCCCGCTACATGTGCTCCCGCCTCAACCGGGTCAAGCCCTTTTTTGTGAATGTTCGAAACGACATTTCTCTGCGATTCAACGGTATCACTCCTGGGTCTCCAGCACAGATACACGCTCATGCTTTTTGCCGTAACCAATCCGGGCCTTTCTCCTATGAGTTCTACCACAACGTCGGGTTTTAAAACCTCTCCCACGTCGTTCATCACGGGAACCCTGCCGTACCTTATGAAAAACGGTCTTCCTAGGCTAAGGCCGTATGACTTAATACCTTCCATAAAGGATGCCAAAAAGTCTTCCGCATTTTCTTCTATTGCTTTAGAGCTCAATCCATCTACAACAATCACCTGCACGTTAGGACTTTCAGGGCAATTTTTCTTTATAGTCATCTTTGCTTCTTCCGAAAGAATTCTCCCCAAGTCAGGCCTGGTAAGGTACTCATCCTTATTTTTTGCTTCCGTAGTTACAGAAAACAGATTTAACTTATTTAAAAATTCCTCCGACACTTCGCTGAAAACCGCATCCATAGCCGCTGCATGATCGGCTCTAAACCTCAACCACGGTATGGTTAAATACCTCGGCCCACTCCGACCTATGCATATCCTTGCAGGTGTCGACTTTTTTAGGATTTTTAGCGCCTCTTCATCCAAAGGATTTTTTATAAAAATCTTATCGTACAAACTGTATTCCGATATATCTGAAAACTCTCTTATTTCTTCATCACCATTGTTTTCTTTGTTTACAACAACACCCTCTTCCCTCAATTTCTGCAAAACTTGGCTGACAATGCTCTCTAACAAAGCCGGATCACAATTCATCTGTCTCTCACCCCCTCCCTAATGGTTCTCTTTTAAAGAATATTGAAGGATCACCGGCTATATCGGTCAACTTCCCATCCTTCATTATGCCCATCTCTTCCAGCCACTTCTCAAACTCCGGCGCCGGACGCAACCCGAGCAACTCCCTCAGCGTAACATCGTCATGGTAACTAGTATCCTGATAGCTCAACATGCAGTCATCGCTGCCCGGAACTCCCATATAGTAGTTGGCACCCGCTAATGCCAAAAGCATTATGGCATTCTCCTGATCGTTCTGATCCGCCTTCATATGATTTGTATAACACGGTGCCATACCCATAGGAAGTCCCAAAAGTTTACCCATAAAATGATCCTCTAGACTTGCTCTAATTACCTGTTTCCCGTCATAAAGAGTCTCTGGCCCGATAAAACCCGATACGTTATTTACCATGAAGGGTCTGTATCTCCTCGCAAAACCGTAAGTTCTCGCTTCTAATGTCTGCATATCGGCTCCATGGTGTGCTCCAAGCGACAACTCAGAACCCTGACCCGTTTCGAAGTACATCAGGTTGGGCCCACCCGCACAACCTTTCTTTTTTATCATTTCAAAAGCTTCATCCAAAAGTTTGGCTGATATGCCAAATTCCTTGTTGCAGCTTTCCGTTCCCGCCACACTCTGGAAAAATACGTCTACCTTTGCTCCCGCCTCTACCGCCTTCATCTGCGTGGTAATATGGGACAAAACGCAATTCTGAGTGGGGATAGCCCACTTTTCTATAAATTCGTGGGTTGCATTCATTAATCTTATCGTATTCTCAACGGTGTCCTCATTCGGATTCACTCCAATAACCGCATCTCCCGAACCGTAAGATAGCCCTTCCATGATGGACGCCAGAATTCCCTCTACGCTGTCGTTCGGATGATTGGGCTGTATCCTAAAAGAAAGGGTTCCTGGCAATCCAATAGTGGTGCGCGCAGTCGTAGCGATTTTAATCTTACTTGCCGCATACACGAGATCCATATTAGACATAATCTTGGCTACCGCTGCAGCCATCTCCGCAGTAAGGCCTGGCGAAATTCTCTTTATATCCTCGCCCGTTGTATGATGGCTCAATATGTATTCCCTCAACTCCATTACCGTCATGTTTTTTATTTCCCTGTATACCCCTTCGCATATGCCGTCATCTATTACCCTGGTTACTTCATCCTCTTCATACGGAACCACGGGGTTTTTCCTCAAATCTTCAAGAGTCAGCTCGCTCAATACCCTCTTTGCTGCAATTCGTTCCTCATTGCTTTCCGCCGCGATACCCGCTAATATGTCTCCAGCCTTTTCCTCACTTGCTTTTGCGAGGACCTCCTTAACACTCTTAAACACATACGTCCTCCCAAACAGTCTAGTCTTCAGTTGCAATCTTTTTCCCCCCTTTTCTCTGTTAACTTTTCCTTTATCATTTTTATAATTCTATTGCATACTTCCTCATCCGTTATCCCGTTCTTCTCGAAGCATTCTTTTAAGTATCCTTTCATTTCTCCGTCATCGTCAACTCTGACTATTTTTATATTAGTGCTCTTTATTAAATCCTGAGCTCCGGGCAATATGATAGTGCCTTTGGTAATAAACAATACCTTGCTTCCTTCGTAAAAACACCTTTCAATATCCTTGCTCGTCAGAATGTGCTTCTCGCCCAAAAAATCCCCTCCTCTCCGGGAAAACACTTTTCTCTACACCAACCTAAATCAATTTTTCCAATACATCCTCCGAAATATATGGTATTACGGCAAAATTGAGAATCATTCCCTCTTCCCTAACATTATCCTTGCCCGCATTTACAGCCGACTCCACAGCACTTACATCTCCAATCATCGTCACAAAGGATTTCCCGCCCAGTCCCACTGCCGGCCTAATCTCGATGAGATTCACTCCTCCCGCTTTTACCGCCGCATCCGCTGCATATATGCAAGCCGTCACACTATATGTCTCTATAACTCCCAGCGCCCATTGCCTTTCAACATTTTTTATTTCTGTGGTTGCCTCGAGGGCCAAAAGCACGTTCTCGTGCACATTAGGTATCACGACATTATCCACCATGAATTCTCCAAGTATCTCCTTCCCTCTCTCAACAGAACTGTTTACAGCTTCCACATCACCTCCGATTAATATTAGAAACTTCCCGGGGCATATGGTCCTCGCCACAAAAAGTTTAACGGGAGCCACCTTGACCATTCCATCAGCTGCTTCGATCCCCCTGGCAATGCTGATCGACTCTACTATTCCTATCGCTTTGCTCATAATTATTCCTCCCCTTTTATTACTACAAAATCTTCGGTAACTTCTGCTACAATGCCCGGAATACTAGCGTGGATATCCGCTCCCAGCGAGTTTTCGTCAACTTTTGCCAATACATCTCCTTCGTTCACCTTGTCTCCCCTCTGCACAACCGGTATAGCTTTTGCACCGATATGCTGCTTCGTATAAATCTTTGCTTCAGCAGTTTTCAATTTCTCATCTATAAATTCGGGTTTCTTTTCGTATTTGTCTAAACTCAGCCGCGTCAACAACCTCGAAGTCGGAATTCTTCTCAAATCCCTATTTTGCCTTGCAGAATATTCTCTTTTTTCCGCAGAGTATTTCACTCCTTTTTCCGCAAATACGCCTTTCAGGTACTGATTTACCCTCCTGGGCGACAAACCCTGCGGACAAGAATACATTTCGCATACTCCGCACTCCGAACAAATTAATGCGCTTTTCAAAAACCTTTCTTCTAAGTTGAAGGCAAGAGAAATCATAATCTTGTGAGGCTCTAATTCATGTCCTAAAAGATACCTGGGACATTGATCAGTACAATACCGGCACTGAATGCAGCAGGTCCGCGCCTTCCTCAAAATCTGCTCGATAGATATCATCTTTTTGCTTACAACCGGATGGTTTTTTTCAAATACCAAAATTCCCCCGCTCGTCTTCGTTATCACATCATCTTTCGATATGATCTTTCCCATTGCGGGCCCGCCATCTATGATTACCTTTTCTTCATATTCGATTCCAAGCTTTTCCAAAATACTGCTGACTTTCATGCCAATCGGAACCTTAACCGTAACGGGTTTTTCTATATCTCCGGAAACCGTAATAAATTTTTCCGTCACAGGTTTTTCTTCAAAAAGTGCGTTGTACACGTTGTAAACTGTTTCTACATTATTTACCACTGCACCCACCATTAAAGGTATTCCGCCCGGAGGAACAATCTTGCCAGTTATCTCGTAAACCAAAACTTGCTCGTCGCCCGCCGGGTAGAAATCCCCGGCATAAAATATTCGGATATCAAGATTTTCGGACTTTACAAACTCTTCCAATTTTCCAAAAAGATGCTTGTATTTGCTCTTAACGCCGATGAATGCTTCTTTTGAATTTGTATAATCCTTTAGTGCCGCAAGTCCCCTTGCAACCCTTTCCGGAAATCTTTTTAAAATTTCCTTTGTGACCCACAAAAGCGGTTCGCATTCTATGCCGTTTAATATGTAGTGTAGTATTCCTTCTCTTTTTAATTTTGCATACGTAGGGAATCCCGCTCCCCCGGCCCCGACTACACCTTTTTCCTTTAAGATTTTAGTCATTTCCATTTCCAACCTCGATCATCTCCAAATCACGTATTTTATTGCTTCAGTTAGGAAATTATATCCATAGAATCAACTATACCTATAACTGCTGCATCGATTGGAATAAATTCGTCCGAAACTTTCCTGGCGGAACTACCGGTAGTAACAATGACGTATTCACCCATTCCCGCTCCTATGTTGTCAACAGCAACGAAAGCCTTTCCTATCAGATTTTTATTTTCGTCCACCTGTTTTAATATCAAAAGTTTTTGTCCTTTCATGGTTTCTTCTTTTCTCGTTGCCCAAACATTCCCTATAACCTTTGCTATAATCATTTTCTACACCATCCAATTTAACGTAATTTTATAATCTTTTATCATATCCCTGGCCGCAGGCGTGATTATGCACTTACTCGGCAATTTGATTTTTCGTATGCCCTCGCCGTAGAGCTTTTGAATAATTTCCCCCGTAATCAACTTTGAATCTATTGTAATTTCGGTCGATTTATTCTCATACTCACACTCTTTTTTGCTCAGCAAATTATTCATCTCACTGCTTCCACAAATCAAGCTTTCTACTTCCTCCGACATTTTTTGCGCTTTACAGAATATAATTCCAAATTCCTTTAGCTTTCGGACTATCTCATCTATAACTTTAAAATACCCTTGATTCTTTACAGCGAAGGGTATGGAATCTTCACAAGCCAAAATTTTTTTTCCTGCCAATATGGCAACAGCAACTGCCTCGGTAGCAACCGTGTCCCTTATGCCAAAAGCAATTTTTGCAGCCGTATTTTGAGTCAAAGTCGGCAGAACGACAATCCTGGATTTATCAATAGCTTCATACAAACCATCACAACAAACTTCTTCCAACCGTGCATTCTTTTTTAACTTTTCTTGCGGCAACACCTTTTTTGCCATCTCGGAAAATACAGCATAGAGCTTGTATTTACCGCTCAACTTACCAAGTTCCTCCGCCACCGCGTCCAGCGAACCGGTCCCACCAGTAAAAACAACGAGTATATTCCCCGGGCTTTCCTCCTTGCCCGGCGTTTTGTATTCCTCTTCTTTTGAGGCTTCACTGTAGCCTGCTTTTTTCAGTACCTCCGAAACTATTCTCCTTACCAGCTCTTCAATATACCTTTGTTCTTCTTCTTTCAGAATTTCCATCTTCTTTCACCCCTATGCAGCTTAAAGCAATTCCCAACGGAGTCACATAAAACGGGTTTATCGGTTTGTAGACCGGAAGATCTATTTCCCTGGAAATAATGTCTTCTACGCCTTCCAAGCAGCAGCTGCCTCCTACTAAATACACCGCATCCACTCTATATCCCCTTATGTGCCTTTTAATTATATCCGCAACTTTCTGAATACATGGTTTGACGAGCGCTATCACTTCCTTTTTGTTTACCGGATCCTTTTTAAATTCTTCCGCTTCCTCGAAGCTCATCTTCTTTGCCCCCGCTATTACCAAAGAAAAATGCGTTCCGCCTGTCGGTTCATCAGCCGTATAGATAACTTCTCCATCCTTCACCACAGCTATTCCCGTAGTACCCCCGCCTATATCAACAATGGCGCCATCACTTATATTCAGGACGTAATTAGCCGCCGTAGGCTCATCGACCATATTTATGACTTCGAACCCGGCACCCTCCGCAACGTAAAAATGAGATTTTTCAACTGACTTGCCCGTACCTGGAGGAAAAGCAGCGGCTCCCTTTATCAATTCCACATTAAGCTTTCTTTCTATTTCCTCTTTTAACTCCTTAACTATGCGCATGGCACCGGTAAAATCAACCACAACGCCATCCTTTACTACCTGGGCAAACCTGTAAGAACCCGCAATGGGTTGGCCTGTAGAATCAACTACCATCAATACGATATAGGCCGTTCCCAGATCAACACCCGTGTAAAGCTCACCCATATGATTTTTAGGAGTTTTTATGCATTTTTCCGCATCCAATATTATTTTGTCTACATTGCTGTCAAAAACCGCCAAATTAAATTCCTCCTATTTCCATATAAACGATATCATTGTTCTTTATTCCGAGCGCGTTGGCCTCTTCTACATCTAAATGACATTCTAACGCAAACTCTTCATGCACTCTAATTAATACATCACCTAGAATACCTCTCCTGATTCCCGAATCGAATCTAATTCTCACCAACTGCATATCCTTTACTCCGTACTTTTGAGCATCCTCGGGAGTCATGTGGATGTGCCTTTGTGCAACTATAACACCCTCTTCTAACTTTACGAAACCCTCAGGACCGACCACCAACACGCCCGGTGTTCCTTCGTGTTTGCCGGAATCCCTGACTACAGGATTTATTCCCAAATGATAACAGTCTGAAATTGAAAGCTCTACCTGGGTCTTGGACCTTTCAGGTCCCACAACCCTCACGGAGTCGAATTGACCTCGCGGACCTATAATTTTTACCACTTCTTCCGCAGCAAATTGTCCAGGCTGCCCCAAGTATTTTTTAACCGTTAAAGACTTATCTCCAAATAATATTTCCCTATCTTTTTTGCTTAAATGTATATGCCTGTTTGAGATAGTTACAGGAACAGGCACTCTTTTAATATACGCTAAAACTTCTTGAACTACTCTGCTCACTATTTCTTCCATTTTACCCCTCCGATTTATTGTATCTTCCCGCCCTCAACCAGCACATCATAATATACACTGCACTGCTCAATCTATTTAAAGCTTTTATTATATCCGCCCTTATGAATCCCTCGTTAGGATCAAAAAACGCCTCGCATGCATAAAGTTCAACTTCCCTTATCTGAGTCCTAATTAAATTTAATTCAGCCATCAATTCTCCCATCTTGTAATCGGGCATAAAATGCTCTACGCCTATTGAACCTTTAGGGTTATGGGAAATTCTCCTTATCTCGTCTTCCTTAAAACCCAAAATATTTAAATCTTCCACCGGCTCCGAAAGCACTTCGGCCCTCATTAGCTGCCGCACTGTTTTTAATATCTCTTCCAAATCTTCTGCTAACTTCTTAACTTTATTCTTTTCCGCCAGCACTTGCGCTTTTATGATAAATGCCTCTAGAGAATCTATCTTTCCCCTTAATTTTACCCGCGGGTGAATTTTGGGAACCAATTTATTGCCGTAAAGATGCGTAAAGCCTTCCGGCTTCTCATTCGTCTTTATATTTGAAACTAAAACTTCATATCGCCCCGGATTACCACCAGCGCCATCCTCAGCTCCTTTTTTGCACCCAACTTCATCTTTTGCCTTTGCATTTGCACTTTCTTCTTTTTTAGTATCATCAGCCACAATTATTTCGATTTTATTTTCATTCAGATAACTCCTGGCCGCTGGGGTTAAGATGGTTCCCGGCGAAATGACAAACTTATTCACCGGGCCCATCTTTCTTAATTCATTTCTTATGTCAATTTCTGTAAGCACCTTCATTTCTTATACCCCCAGCTTATTTCATATTTTTACTTTGTAGGGTCGTAATCACCTTCTTTATTTACCTTAGGCAGAATATACTCCACTTCCGGATGAGGCCTTGGAATTACGTGGACCGAAATCAGTTCTCCGACTCTAGCGGCAGCTGCCGCTCCCGCATCAGTCGCAGCTTTTACCGCTCCTACATCGCCTCTCACCATAACCGTCACCAAACCGCCGCCAACCTTTTCCTTTCCTATCAGAGTCACGTTTGCGGCTTTTACCATTGCATCCGCCGCTTCAATGGCCGCTACCAGACCTTTTGTCTCTATCATTCCCAAAGCAATTTGACCACCGTTCATTTTAAAACCTCCTCGTTTTTATGAATTTATTCTTTTGAGCACTTCTTCCACGATACTTTTGATGATGTCGGCGTTCAGTTCTTTAGATACACCTGCCGCATTGCACTCATTTGGCTTATTTTCTTTTGCCAAAAGGCTGGCCTTCAATTCGTCCAAAGTCCGCACTCCGTAGGCAACCCTCTTTATATTCATCAAGTGCATCGGCCCTATATTGTCCGAAGTAGCATTTCCTCCCCATGTTCCGCAACCTAATGTTAGCGAAGGAACCAACCCCGTAGTAGCTCCTATCGCACCAAATGAAGACGGCTGGTTTACCAGGATTCTAAATGCAGGTTTTTCCAAAGCGAACTTCTTTATTATTTCTTCATCGTTCGAATGGATGGACATGGAATGCCCCAGCCCACCAAGATTTAATAGCTCGATGCAAAGCTGGCAGGCTTCTTTCCAATCCTCAACTTCGTAATAAGCCAGTATCGGACTGAGTTTTTCTTTTGACAGAGGATATTGCTTACCAACCCCAGAAAGGGGAGCCAGCAGGACCCTCGTGCCATTCGGAACCTTTATGCCAGCTTTTTCCGCTATATCTACCGCCGATTTTCCAACTATGGCAGGATTTAAGCTCCCATCGTACCTAAACGCATATTTTTCCAGCTTATAAATTTCTTCCGGATTTAAAAAGACTCCGCCGAGCTCTGTAAAAGTATTCTTTA
The DNA here is from genome assembly GCA_030446005.1 of Tepidanaerobacteraceae bacterium. Taxonomy (GTDB): domain Bacteria; phylum Bacillota; class Thermosediminibacteria; order Thermosediminibacterales; family Thermosediminibacteraceae; genus Fervidicola. Next base: position 43,509 of record JASUSP010000002.1, read on the forward strand.
CCTCCTCCGCAATGCACCTGTCGCATATTACCGCCTGCTCGGAAGCACATATCGTTCCGTTATCAAAAGTTTTGCTCGCGATTATAGCCTTTACTGCATCCCTTACATTAGCACTTCTTTCAATATATGCTGGCACATTCCCAGGACCAACGCCGTATGCTGGCTTGCCGGCACTATACGCCGCCTTAACCATATCCGAACCACCGGTAGCCAATATAAGATTCACATCCGGATGCTTCAGCAGTGTTTGAGTCGCTTCAAGGGTAGGGGTAGATATGCATCCTAAAATCCCCTCAGGCGCCCCTGCCCTTATCGCCGCTTTATGCATTATTTCAACTGCCTGCGAAGTGCAGTCAGCTGCTCTGGGGTGCGGGCTGAAAACTATTGCATTTCTTGCCTTCACGGAAATTAGCGACTTAAATATCGCAGTAGAAGTGGGGTTAGTAGTAGGCGTCAGCGCTGCAATCACACCCACAGGCTCTGCAATTTCGTAAACTTTGTTTACTTCATCCTTCCTGATAAATCCCACAGTTTTCAAATCCTTTATCGTCTCATATACCCTCTTTGCAGCGAATAAATTCTTGATTATTTTATCTTCGTATACCCCGATATCGGTTTCTTCAACCGCTATTCGTGCGAGCCATTCGGAAGCTGCTGCAGCTTCATCAGCCATAGCTTTGACTATTTCGTCAATCTTCTCTTGCGGGTAAGTATCCAGAATCTTTTGCGCTTCTTTTGCTTTTGCTACCAAATTTCTAACTTCTTGTATTGCCAACAAATCCTTGTCGATCTTCATCATCTTTCTACACCTCCTCGCCGAAGTGCTTTATCAACAGGTCTAATATTTCAGCCTTCCTCATGGAATCGATCCTTTCTCCGAGGACCTCTTTGCCTAAAAGTTCCTTTGCAATCTTTCTCAAGTTTTTCGCACTTATTTTATCTATGCTCTTGGTCTGCTCTACTATTTTCCTCAAATGTTCCTTTGTGATCAGCTCTTTTATCCTGGCAGTTATTTTTATCAATTCCTCTTGTCTTTTTATGTTTTCATCATTTTGTGGATTTTCTTCATTTTCCCTTTCTTCATTTTCCCCATCCTTTTTTGTCTCATTTCCATCTATTTCATCCGATATTTCATCTATTTTCTCCTTTTCCACCGTTTTTGAGCTATCTGTTTCTTCCATCCCTCTATCAAATTCTTCCTGAATCCTTTCTTCAATTTGTTCTTCCTCCTGCAAATCTTGCAAAGCCATGTTCCTTTCCGTATTTTTAGCTTTGACTTCACCTTCCGATCCCACATTGACCCTTCCGTCTATAATTATCACCGAATTCTCATCCATCCTCGGTATTACGTTCACGCTCACTACATTGCCAATACGCTTTGCCGCTGCAAAACCGGCTTCGGTGGCAGCTTTTACCGCCCCTACATCTCCGGTTATTATCGTTGTGACCAAACCTCCGGTAGTATATCTAAAAGCATATAATTCTACGTTAGCAGCCTTCAGTGCTGCATCTGTCGCCTCGATAGCTGCAACCAATCCATAAGTTTCAATAAATCCGTATGCCTTACTTTCCATCATTTTCTCCCCTAAAATCTTTTAGGATACTTAGCTACCTCCATGACAGCAGCAGCAAATGCATCGCAGGCCGCTTTACAAGCAGATTGCGAGCCCGTCAAATGTCCTCCTGCAAAGTTCGTCTCCGTAGGAGGCCCAAAGAACGAAGTCAACTTAACCTCTGCTGCTTTGATGGCCGCATCAAGGGCATACATGGCTTCAATGGGCGGAGCTATCAAATAAGCAAGTGGTGCCCCTTCGGGAATATTGTTTATTTTCGACAGATAAGAACCTGTCCTCGATATGCACTGGGCATAAAATGCTATCTGGCCTTCTTCATCGGCAGCCCAAAAACAAGCATCATTTTCAATGCAGTCAATAGCTGCATTCAATCCGCTCTTCACCTCAGCGGGATTGGGCCCTGCTAAGATTCCTATGAATTCCCCCGACAGCGGACCCGAAGCGTGGGCCGACCCAGCATAGAAGGACTTGGCATATACTACCTCGACATCAGCTTTTTTTGTCGCCTCATCTACCGCTGTATAGCCCACATCATCGATGCTGACGGTGAGCATGCCTATGCTTCTGTGCTCCGGTTTTAAATTCAGCTCTTTTTTCATGTAATCGTTTACGTTCGGAATCAACTTAACAGCCAACACCTGAGCTTTTATCGGTTTAAATCCGTACATTTTACTACCTCCCTTACAAATTCATTAATTTTACACCGCTAGCTTTTGCATCGTAGATCTTCTTTACAATGCTGGCAACATGGGCGCCAGCTTCCACCGGCGGCAATCCCCCATCATGGATATTAGAGACCAACATCCTATCGGATTCTATCGTTTTCTTATTGGGTTTGTAACACATATAAGCGCTCATGCTCTTTGCAGTGACCAAGCCCGGCCTTTCTCCTATCAATTCCACGAGGACTTCAGGTTGCAACAATTCTCCCACTTCGTCCATAACCGCTACCCTTCCGTACTTTATGAAGAAAGGCTTTCCGATGCTCAGCCCATAACTTTTAAGAGCCTGTAAAAACGACGGTATGAAGTCCTTAGCATTAGCCTCAATGGCAGTAGAACTCAGTCCATCCACAACTATCAACTGAACCTGCGGTGACTTGGGACACTCTTTCAAAATCTTCTCCTTCGCCTCTTCTGAAAGCTTTCTTCCCAGATCGGGTCTTGTTAAATATTCATCCTTATCTCTTACTACTGTCTGAACTGTAAACAGTCCCAATTCTTCAATGAATGCCGGATCCACATCTTTCATAACCGCATCTTTCGCCGCGGCAAGATCCGCCCTGAACCTCAACCACGGCTCCACCTTATACCTTGCTCCAGCTCTCCAAAGGCCTATCCTCGCAGGCGTATTTTTCTTAATTCTCATAAGCCCTTCTCTGTCAGCCGGCTCGGGTATAAGCGCCCATTCTTCCAACTTTATTTCACAAAGGTCCTGCAGGTACTCCCCCCCACAGGTGGCATCAGCTTTTTCTTTTGCCGAACATACATCTCCCTTTTTTTCGACATCCGGCTTATCTTTTTTGTCCCCTTCCTGTCTCATCAGTTTTAATTCCTTAAGAACGCTTTCCACTATTCCCTGTATATCCTTTTCACTCAGCATCTTTTTCACCCCTACTTCAAGAATATGGTGGGATCGCCCGCTTTTGAGGTCAACTTACCGTCTTTCATCAAGCCCATATTTTCCATCCACTTTTCGAACTCTGGAGCGGGCCTCAAACTCAAAGTTTCCCTCAAAGCAGCGATATCGTGATAGCTGGTGCACTGGTAATTCAGCATTATGTCATCTCCCATAGGAATTCCCATGAAATAGTTGCATCCAGCTGCCGTAAGCAAAACCGCAAGGTTCTCAATATCGTTCTGATCTGCCTTCATATGGTTGGTGTAGCACGCATCACAGCCCATGGGAATGCCAGTAAGTTTCCCCATAAAGTGATCTTCCAATCCTGCTCTTATTACCTGCTTGCTATCGTACAGGTACTCTGGTCCGATGAATCCTACTACCGTATTTACCAAAAGCGGCTTGTACCGTTTGGCAAGGCCGTAACATCTCGCTTCCATAGTCACCTGGTCGGCTCCGTGATGAGCATCGGCCGAAAGCTCCGAACCCTGTCCTGTTTCAAAGTACATCAAATTCGGTCCTCTGCCAGTGCTATGCTTTTTAATGAGTTCATGAGCTTCATCGAGCATACTTACCGATATTCCAAAGGCTTCATTCCCTTTTTGACTACCTGCAATACTCTGGAAAACAACACCTACTGGAGCTCCCTGCTGTATGCATTTCATCTGCGTCGTCACGTGTGCTAATACGCTGTGTTGTGCCGGGATCTTCCATTTTTCGATAAATTCATAAAGTGCCCACAGCAACCTGCTAACGCTATCCACATCGTCTATGCAAGGATTTATTCCTATAACCGCATCTCCCACTCCAAAACTCAATCCTTCCATCACTTCCGCCATTATTCCATCCACATTGTCCGTGGGGTGATTCGGCTGTAACCTCGCCGAAAGAGTCCCGGGAAGTCCTAGTGTAGTGTTGCAATGAGACACTCTCCTTATCTTTGCTGCCCCATATATCAAATCCAAATTCGAGCTTATTTTCGCCACCGCAGCCACCATTTCGCTGGTTAAGCCCTGGCTCACCCAATCTATATCGTCGGAAGTCGTCTTGTCGTCTAATATATACTCTTTTAGCTGGCCTACAGTCCAACTCTTTATCTTGCTGTAAACGTGCTCGTTCACCTGGTCCTGAATCACCCTGGTGACCTCATCCTCTTCATAGGGCACCACCGGGTTATTTCTCAAATCCTCCAGGGTCAAATTCGCCAGGACGTACTTTGCCGCTATTCTTTCTTCTTCGGACCTTGCCGCTATACCCGCCAAAATATCCCCTGATTTTTCTTCATTTGCCTTGGCAAGAACTTCTTTTACATCCTTAAAGCTATAGACAGTCCCTCTCACTTTTGCTTTAAGAATCACAGCTTCTCCCCTCCTTCAATTTTTCAATGCGAAAATACTAGTGTCTTTAAAATCACCGGAACTACACTGCCGTTATAAAGTGGCTCTCCTATGTCTATGTAATCACCCTCCTTTACAGAAATCTCGTCTATAGAAATTACATCGTACAGACTGCCGCAAAGGTTTTTTAACACGCTTCCCAAGGCCTTTCCCAGATCGCCCTCGCAAATTACAATCAAAGGCCCCCGTTGACTTGCTATTCTATACGCCGCAAATATTGATTCCGCTAAGTTTTTTATTTTCTCAAATTTTGCATTATTAAGGTCCGGTATCAACACTGCGGGAATAATCTGTCCTTCCGCATTATTAAAAGTATCCATTTTCCGCCTTACCTCTTCCATGATCTCATTTTTACTGCCGTAGGGATTGTCAATTCTAAATACTGGAATATTCCTCAGAGGAAGGACCTTCGGATCAGATATATAGATAGTAGACCCGCTCAATTCGGTCGTATGCACCCCTGCACCTATTACGGTAGCGTAAATCGTTTCTGAAGGTTTCACTACCTTGTAAGGAAGTTTTGAAATACCCTTTTTTAATTCGAAGGCCAGCAAAGGACCTACATCCTGAAATCTTGTCGCCAATAAAACATCCCGCGAATATTCATCTTCATAAAACAACCTTCCCACTCCGCCGGAGAAAGTTACTACATCAATTTTCATCGGTTCCTTAGGCAAAACTCCGATTGCAAGTTTTTCCGCCAGAGGATTTGGCTTAAAAATCAGAATACTCAACAAGGCTTCCGCCAGTCTCCTTGCAAATTCTTGCAAATCGTCAAAGCTCACCCTATCGCCTTCACCGGCAACAAGTCTCATTTCATCCAAAATGATGCGGCCATAATGGGAAACATTTTTCAACCTTATCTCGGTACAATTAGTCAGTAGTTTAATCAACCTTCCGCCTATATTTGCACAAAAAGTACTCAAAAGCTTTCCTTCTCCAAAAACAGAAATATTGGTAGTACCCCCCCCTATATCCACATTGCAGACATTATTTTTCATTTCAGAGGATAATTTCGCTGCTCCTGCCCCCACTCCGGCAAGATAAGCCTCCAAATTAGGCCCTGCAGTAGCTACCACAAAGGTCCCCGCCAGCTTTGAAATTGCATCTAATATATTCTCTGCGTTTTCCTTTCTTGCCGTTTCGCCGGTAATGATAACGGCACCAGTTTTTATTTCGCTCGGGTTAACGCGCGCTTTTTCGTATTCTTTTTCGATGATGTCTTTCAAACCAATAAAATCGATGGTCTTTTCATCGATCAGCGGCGTAAAATAAATATCGCTTCTGTACAAAATATTTTTTTCAATGATTTCTATCTTCGGCGCGTTAAAGCTCCCAGCAATATTTTTTATTTTCAACTTGCTGATGATTAAAGAAGTCGTAGAAGTGCCTATATCTATTCCTACACTCAATATTTCCTCTACATTCGCCACGACTTAAGCCCCTTTCTCCAAAAAACAAAGCCCCACCTGCACGGTTGAAAAACCGTGCTCGATGGGACTTCTTTGCCCGAAAGAGACGCCATTGTCCCTTTCCTTTTAGTTAGTTTGTCCTAGCTTTTATTATAGTATATAAGGCCATATTTTTTCAATACCCAAATATCTCATATTTTCATAATTTCTTCGAATTTATTACTAATTATTATATTTTTAGCTATCTCTACCATGCTTTTTCTCATATTCATACTTAATTTCTGCATTCTTTTGTAGGCTTCTTTTTCATTTAAATTGTATTTTTCCATTATAATTCCCTTCGCTATCTCGATAATCTTTCTGCTTTCAAGTTTAACCTTTAATTCAACATTTTCTTCTTTCAACTTTTTATAATTAAACCACTTCGAAATAGCCATATTTAGTGCGGGTATAATATCTTCTTCCTTAATTGGCTTTACTAGATACCCAAAAATGCCCCCCACCGATGAAGCCTGTTCCACAAGTTCGTACTGGCTGTAAGCTGTAAGCAATACCACTGGACAAATCTCCTCTTCATTAATCAACTTAGCCGCCTGAAGTCCATCCATGTCCCCCGGCATCTTTATATCCATCAATACCACGTCCGGCTTTAAACTCCTCGCCATATTCAAGGCCGTTTTCCCGTCCGCGGCCTCTCCCACCACCAAACAACCCTTTTCTTCCAAAATCTCCCTTACATCCATCCTTATTATAGGTTCATCGTCGACGATTAAAACCCGCACCTCATACACCCCTCTTACAATTCCGGACTGTAAAATTTTATTTACTAGTGTAGGGAAACATGACTTCGACCACCACACCGTTTTCATTGTGTATATTGATATAACCTTTAAGATCTTCTTCCACCAGCGTCTTTATAATATTCAATCCGAGGTTTTTTGACTTTTCGATCGAAAAATCCCTTTTTAAACCCACGCCGTTGTCCCTAACCATTAAACATATGCTCTTGTCAAATTCCTTCAGAATTATAGCTATCTCTCCCTCATTTCTTCCCACAAACGCATGCTCGATGGCATTGTGAATAAGTTCATTTATGATGAGTGCCAGGGATGTTGCCTCCCTTGATGTGAGCTTTATCGGGCTGCAATCTATACTTATGTTTATATTCTTCTGGGGATCTATCATCAAAGAAACCATTTCTACAATCTTTCTTATCATGTTATCTATATCAACGTACTCCATTTCTTCCTTTGATAGGATGTCGTGAACCACCGCGATGCTGAGTATTCTGCTTATGCTATCGCTAAAAGCGTTTTTAGCCTTTCTCGATTTAATTCTCCTCGCCTGAATCCTCAACAAGCTAGCCACCGTCTGAAGGTTGTTTTTAATCCTGTGATGTATCTCTTTAATTACGACCGACCTTCTCATCAACTCTTTTTCCTTTTCCCTTATCTCAGTTATATCTCTTATGAGCATCAGCGCGCCCGCCGTTCCATCAGGACTGTTCAGGGGCACCGAAGTAATGGCTATGTTTAAACCATTTATCTTAGATTCTATATACATCTGCTCCGCCAAAAAATCGTCCCTTATATCCAACTCGGAAATAATATCTATAATCCTTTTCCCTCCAAATTCCTCTCCAAAAAAACCCATTCTGTTGAAAAGATCCCTGGCAGCATTGTTGTAATATGTAACTTTTCCATTTTTATCAATTATCAAAAGCCCATCGGGCAGTATATCCGAAATTCTACCCTCCGCAAAGGCCAATTTGAAAAGGGTCTCCGACAAATGTTCCGTCGTCTCTATAAGCTCTTTTACCCTTTTCTCCTGAGAAACCTGTTCGGTGATATCCTGCTCCATAATAAGCGTGCCTATCGTGCGCCCGTTCCTAGATGTTATGGGAACCACGCTCTGTTTTATGGGCACCCCTTCCTGACTTATTCCCCTCATCCCTATTGTCGGCAAGCCGGTCTGCTGAGTCCTGATAACGGCAGGTTCGTTTTGTTTTAAAGCCAGCTGCCCAACGACGGAAAAACGGTAAAGGGATTTTGCCGTCCTGGGTTTTGCCTCTGCCACCACGATTGCCGCATCCGGATCTCTCGTTATGCAATCTATGAATATGTCGGCCTGAGTCAAATCAGCTACGATCTGAATAACTTCCGAAAGCCTCTGGATGATCTTTATCTCTTCGTGATTCAAATCGCTATACTTTCTGCACAATTCCTCTATTATTTTCTCACCCATTGCAATGCCACCTACTCTTTAACTTTTCGTAATTTTAGCAGGCGTGAATCCCAATACTTCCGACAAAAATTTTATAACTTCGCTCAATGCGCACTCCACAGCAGCCACATCGCCATTTACCACCAGCGATCCGCTGAATCTATCTAAAAATCCTATTTCGACAGAGGCGGATTTTATCGCTATGTCCGCAGCTATTATGGCACCTTCTCCCGGGGTGATGGTCAATATGCCCAACGCTCCTTTTGGATCCAAGCCCAGCTTCCTATACAGCGAAATGCCCGGACTCGCTATGAGATGAGCTAAAGTAATCTGTTTGCCAGGCACGTATTCCTGGATTATCCTCTGTTTTGTCATAATTTTCCTCCATTTTTTATTTTTCTCTTTGGCTTGTTAATTATTATTATACATCAAAATTGTTTTAAATTCTATAATTTTATAAATACCTTTTTCTGAGGTTATGATATAAATTGGTACTTTTTGGAACTAAAAAAATTCCTTCCGATAGAAGGTACAAGGCGCTTCCATGTAGAAATATTTTATAGAGTA